>CAYYJK010000124.1:0-9932 GCA_964472185.1 uncultured Prosthecobacter sp. | reverse complement strand
CGTTGAAGGCGCGGATCAGGTAGTCGCGGTAGCGCCAGGCGTAGGGGATCGCCGGGTCGCCCTCGGAACCGTAGGACTCGGCGTAGCGCACCCAGTCCATGAAGTGGCGCGCCCACTTCTCGCCAAACTGCGGGCTGGCCAGCAGGGCGTCGACCTGGGCTTCGTGGGCGGCGGGCGCGTCCGCCGCCGGCGGCAGGCCGGTGAGGACGAAGCTGGTGCGCCGGCGCAGGGTCTCGGCATCGGCACGCGGGGCCGGCGCCAGTCCGTGGCGGGCGAGTTCGGCGTTGAGCTCGTCATCGATGCGGCGGCCGGCCGGCACGGCCGTCAGCGGCGCGAACGCCCACCACTGCTTGCGCCGCTGCAGCACGGCGTTCCAGTCGGTGTCGCGCGCCAGTTCCTGCGGGCTGGGCGGCCGGTCGCGCGGATCCGCGGCGCCGGCAGCGATCCAGGCTTCGAAGTCGGCCAGCACCGACGGATCGAGCTGCGCCCCGTTCTTCGGCATCTTCAGGTCGGCGTGCTCGTGGCGCATCGACTGCAGCAGCAGCGAGGCCGCCGGCTGGCCCGGCACAACCGCCGGACCGCTGTCGCCGCCGGCCTGCCAGCCCGGCCGCGAGTCGAGCAGCAAACCGCCCTTCTGCTTGCCGGCCTCGCTGTGGCATTCGTAGCACTCCTGCGCCAGCACCGGCCGGATGCGCGATTCGAAGAACTCGACCTGCTCGGGCGTCGCAGCCACGGCCAGGCCGGCACTGCCGGCGAGCATGAGCAAAAGGCGCGTCTTCATGCCAGCAGCCTTTCCGTGATGGCCTGCGCCGCCTGCACGCAGCGCCGGCCGATGGCTTCAAACTGGTCGCGGCGCAGCCGGAACGACGGCGCCATGACGGTGATCGCCGCCACCGGATACTGGTACTCGTCCAGGATCGCCGCACCGACGCAGTGGATGCCCTCCAGGCCCTCGGCGAGGTCGAGCGCGTAGCCGCGCCTGCGGCAGCGCGCCAGGTCGGCCTCAAGCGCGGGCCGCGTCGCCAGCGTGGCGGGGGTGAACTGCTTGAGCCGCACCGCCGCAAAGAACGCCTCCAGCTCGGCCGCCGGCAGGAAGGCCAGCACCGCCTTGCCCGGCGCGCAGGAGTACATCGGCGCCTGCAGACCGACCGTGCCGCTGACCTTGATCGGCTGGGTGGAGACGCACTGCTCGAGCACGCTCATCTTGTGGTTGGCGCTGGCCAGCAACTGGGTCGTCTCGCCGGTCTCGTCGCGCAGCCGGCGCAGGGCTTCGAGCGCGCAGACCACCAGGCTCTTCTCGCGCACCTGCGGCCGCGACAGGTCGAACAGCTTGTTGGTGAGCACGAAGCGCTTGTCGTCCTCGCGCCGCTGCAGGTAGCCGCGCGCGTGCAGGGTGCCGGCGATGCGGAACACCGAGTTCACCGGCAGGTCCAGGTCGCGGGCAATTTCGGTCAGGCTCAGGCCGGCGCGGTGGCGGCCGAGCAACTCCAGGATGGCCAGCGTGCGCTCGGTGCCGGGCGCGGCGGAGCTGTCGTCGAGGGCGATGGCAGCGTGGTCTCGGTGCGGGGTCTTCATTTCCACATTTGGAAACGCTCCCACTGGCGGAAATGTTGCGCACACCGGCAAAATCGTCTCTGGTGCCGCTCCATGAAATCCGTCATCGCCCTGCACCCCGGCCATCTGGAACTGCTCGACACGCCCGTGCCGGCGCCCGGCCCCTACCAGGCCCTGGTGAAGACCGAGTGCGCCTGCCTGTGCAACCGCACCGACAGCGAGCTCCTGCACGGCCGCTTCCCGGGCATGGAGGACAAGTTCCCCTTCACCCTCGGCCATGAGAGCGTCGGCACCGTGGTCGCGGCGGGCGACAAGGTGCGCCACTTCGCCGTCGGCGACCGCGCCGTCGGCGGCCTGGTGTTCGAGCCCGGCCTGGAAGGGCTGGATTCGGGCTGGGGCGGTTTTGGCGAATACACCCTGGCCAACGACCACGAAGCCATGGTGGCCGACGGCGTCGCCAACGCGGCGCACGGCTGGCTGGAGGTGTTCGAAATCCAGACCCGGGTCGACGCCGACATCCCGCCCGAGGAGGCGGTTCTGCTCTGCACCTGGCGCGAGGTGCTCGGCGCCTTCCGTGACTTCCACCTGCAGCCCGGCGACGACGTGCTCATTCATGGCGCCGGCCCGGTCGGCCTCAGCTTCGTCAAGCTCGGCCGCCTGTTCGGCCTCGGCTGGATCGGCATCGTCGACCGCCACGCCGACAAGCAGGCCAAGGCCCGCGCCTTCGGCGCCGACGCCGTGTTTGCGCCCGGCGATCCGGCCCTGGCCCGGCTCGCGGAGACTCGCGGCCGGAAACTCGACGCCGTCATCGACGCTGTCGGCAGCACAGCGCTGGTCGCCCCCAGCCTGCCCCTGCTGCGCCGCGGCGGTTCGCACTGCATCTACGGCGTACTCACCGACGGGCACCTGCACCTCGACAAGTCGAAGGCCGACTTCAACTTCAACCTGTTCGTGCATCAGTGGCCGACCCGCCGCTACGAGAAGGAGGCCCAGGCCGCCCTCTGCCAGTGGATCCGCGACGGACGGCTGACCTCGGCCGACTTCATCAGCCACCGCTTCCCGCTCGACCGCATCCAGGAGGCGTTCGACGAGGTCGCGCGGCGCACGGTCATCAAGGCCCTGATCGAGTACCCGGCATGAACGGCCCCGCCATCGCCGCCGTCATCGTTCGCGGCCACCGCGTCGCCTCCGGACTCAACGGCGACCCGCGTTTTCCCGGCGGCACCCTGCGCCTGCAGACGCCGCACCTCCGCGCCGCCGGCATCGATCTCGACGGCCTGCACCCGGGCACACTGAACGTCGCCATCGCCCCCTGGCGCTACCGGTTGCGGACGCCGCGCCACACCGTGCCCCAACTGCGCTGGCACGTCACCGAACCGCCCGAGACCTTTTCGTTCATCGACGTCGAGGTGACGCCCGCCGCCGGCGCGCCCGTGCGCGGCTGGATCTACCATCCGCACCCGGAAACCAAACCCGAGCACTTCCAGGCGCCCGACGTGCTCGAACTCTGGCTACCCTGGATCCCCGGCGTGACCTGCGGCGACACCCTCACCCTGCGCGCCCCGCCCGAACAGATCGAGTTCACGCACTGACTCCCCCGCCCCGCCAAGTCAGGGTCGGCGGGTGAGTTGCAGCGAACCCGCGCTCAGAATTCCGCCGGCCTGGCCCGCGAATTTCGAACCGCTGGAATGCACACCGCCGGTGAAGCCGCCCTCGGCGAAATTCAGGGGCAATGAGACCGCGGCCCGCGAAATCCCTTCCGCGGCAACCAGCGGCCCGCGCAACTCCGCCGTGATGCGGTAGTCGGTGGCCCAGCCCAGTTGCCGCCCCAGCCAGCCGCGGTTGCGGACCAGCCGACCCTGAACCAGTTCGGCGTCCCCCACCCGGCCCGTGACGCGGCCGTCGGGATGGATGTCGATGGCAACCGGCAGCGTCGGCTGGCGGCACCAAGCCACAACGATTCGCGCGCGGCCTTCCCAATGACCGGTCATGGCCCCGTCAACCGGAGCCGCGTTGGCGCCGAGGACCGGCACGGTCGCCAGGACAAAAGCGGCATACAGGCCTTTCCAAAACAGCGCAGGGCTCATGGCGTGGATTGCAGGAACTGGCTTGCAGGGGCCGAAGCAGCCAAACGGCAAACTTTGGCTCAGGAGGGAGGCGCCCTGCCTCCCGGCAAACATCGCGGTCGCAGGCAGGATGAATAACGCCCTCCACGCGCTCAGTGTGACCGTACAGCCGCCGGTCGACAAGCAGATTCCCCGGCCGCGACCGTCATCCCAATCGCAACCGGCGCTCACTCCCGGCCCCCATCTCGTGCTGCGTTTCGCGGACCCGGCTTCAGCCGGTCCGCTCAGCGGCCCTTGCGAAATTGGGCCAGTGCCAGCGCCAACACCAAGGCTGCCGCAGCGGCGGCCAGCGAACGCTGCCAGCCGTGCGTGAAAACGTCGCGCACCCCCATCATGAGGCCAAAACCAGCCAGACCGGCCACCAGAACGAGCCAACGCAGGCTCCGTTTCGCAAGGGGGATGCTTGAGTTCATGACCAGGAGGATACGCAAGCCGGAGCAGACCCGGCCACGATTGTTTTTAGGTTAGACCCCATTCCCGACGCCGTCCAGCCGCAACCGCAGCGCGCAACGGCGTTGCTCTGCCAGCACCCGATCTCCCCACGCGGCGCTCTACAGTCTCGACCTCCGACGTGTCATTCCACCTCAAGTGGAAGGTTCACTCCCGGAGCATTCACATGCCCCCCCGGAATCCGTCAAGCCTCCTGCACCTCCCAGCAGCAAGTTCCGCTACCACCACCATGAGCCAACCCAGGAATTCCCTTCCGCCCAATCGATGGGTGCAAACCCTGCGGTCAACAGAATCAAAAGCGCCAAGCCTGCATCGATGAGGATCGAGGCCATCCATGACAGAGCTTTCATGCGAACGTTTCAATGACTTGCCATGGTGCCCTTTGCGAGCTCACACCTCACAGGCGATAATAAAATGGATGCCGTTCCTTCAGCCGGCGAACGCGCATCGCAAAATCCTTGGGCTCATCGGGAGGCAGCGACAGCTGAAGGTATTGCCCTTCGCGCTTCGCCTTCACGGCTTTTTCGAACTGCTTCCACGTGACCGGCTGACTCGCTGCATAAATCTGGCCCTGGGCATCCGCCGTGTAGAATCCCTGCTTCTTTCTCACCTCGTGGTAGGACTTGCTGCCATCCTTGTCACGAGCCAGTCGATCGGTCCAAACGGTGACGCTGTCGGTGGCCGTCCACAGAACCGAGCCGATACAGCAACTGCAGTCCGGTTCTCCCAGCGACTGCACACCCAACACCGCAGGCACGTTCTTCGCATACCGCTTCAAAACCTTCCGTTGCGGTTCGGTGAGCACCCATTTTCTCTCACTCCCTACACGGGCAATCTGTTCGGGATTCAGTCGCAGTACGACATGCGGCTCGTGCGCCAGCGCCCAGCTCAATTGAAAGCCATCCGCCAGGGCGTTGATCGCGACAAGCAGGTGAAGCATGAACACGCAGGCGATCACCCCTTTGCGCGACCTCACAGGCAGGAAGATCTCGGCTTTCAGCGGCTTTTGCATCGGCTGGCATCATGCCGAAGCCATCCTGAACGTCCAGCCTCAACGTGAGGGATGCCTCCTCGGCAACGCGTTGCCAGTCGCGCATGAGAAGGCTGAATGGGATGAAGCCACGGCCCGACACGCCCCTTGCGGGCACGGGCGGGGTGGCTATGCTGGGCACTTCATGAACCCTGATTCCCGCCGCTCCGCCCCCCTGCCCTGGCTGCCCCTGGTGCTGGTCGTCCTCGCCCTCGGCCTGCGCTGGCTGAAGCTGGAGTCGCCGGGCATGAGCCTGCTGCCGAATTTTGCCCCTTGGATGGCGCTGGCCTTCACGGGCACCCTGGTGTTCCCGCGCGCCCTGCCCTGGTTGCTCTGGCCGCTGCTGCTGCTGGCGGTCGATTTCGCCGCGCTCGGCGCCCAGCTCTGGACGCTGGCCGACGGCCGGGCGGAGGTGTTCCTGACCTACGGCCTGTACGCCGGCGCGGCCGGGCTGGCGAGCCGCTGGCGCGGCCAGGCGGGCATCGCCCGGAGCCTGCTGGGTGTGGCCGGCTGCGGCCTGGCGTTTTACCTGATCACCAACACGCTGTGCTGGTGGGTGAAACCCTACTACGCCAAGGATCTGGCCGGCCTGGTGCAGGCGCTGACCACCGGCCTGCCCGGCTTTGCGCCGACCTGGACCTTCTTCCGCAACTCCCTGCTCAGCGACCTGGGCTTCAGCGCGCTGCTGCTGCTGGCCTTCAACGCCGAGGCGCGGGTGCGCTCCCTGCCGCAACTGCGCTGGGCGACCGCCTGAGGCGGCGGCTCAGGGCGCCGGGGCATCCCAACCGATGCGGTTGAGCTGGGCGCGCTGGCTGGGCGACCAGGCGTCGCCGTTCTCGTGGTGCTGGCGGCGCGCGGCCAGGCGGATCTCCTGGCCGTTGGCCGAGCCGGGATACACGAGTTTTTCCCAGAGCTCGAGCAGCGCGCTGTCCGCCTGCAGGCCGGCAAGCAGGCCGGGAATGTGGGCGCGAATCTCGGCGTTCGAGGGCGGATCGTAGTGGAGCAGCAGCAGGAACTTCGCGTACTGGCTGCCGTCTTTGGGCAAATCGGCGGTCTCGCCGCGCAGCAAAGCCTGACTCTTGGCCCAGTCGCCGCGTTCGACCGCCTCAAGCAGGCGCTGGAAGCCGGGGTTCTCCGCACGCAGGACATCGGCCTGCTGGCGGCGCCAGGTCGTGTGGGGATGCTCCGGCGGTTCCGCCACGGCGGGCGCGCCGGCGGCCGGCGGTGCCGCGGCGGGCGGCGCATCGCCCGGGCGCAGCAGGTCGAAGGGGCCGAGCCAGATGCCGAGGGTGAGCGCCCAGGCGCCGACCAGACCGCCGAGGAAGAAGGGCACGGTTGGCCAGCTTTCCACCGGCGGCGGTTCCTCGAGCGCCTCCAGGTCGGCCTCCTCCGCCTCGAATTCTTCGGCTGCGGCTTCCGGCTCGGGCGGCGGCTCGGTGACCGAGACCTGGGCGGCTTCAAAGACGGCGTGCTCGCGCACGCGCACCAGGGCAAGATCCCACCAGCAGGCGGGCACGACGGCCTGGAACAGCGTCTTGCAGTCGGCGCCCTCGTCGAGGTAGTTGGAAAGCTGGGCGAGGGCCTCGCGCTCCTCGCGGCTGTCCCAAGCCCAGAGGTTGCGACCGCGGCGCAGGCGCTGCTCCCAGAGGTCGCGGGCCTCCTGGTTGCAGCCGCGGACGACGCGGCCGGCGGCGAGCCAGAGCCGGGCCTCGGCGACCGCCTCGCGATGCTCCTCGCTGGCGAGGGGTTCGGCGACCGACAGCAGCTGCTCGGCGCGCGGATAGCGGCAGATGGCGAGCGAGGTGGCAAGCGCGAGCATGATGTCGACCGCCTCCGGACCGGTCATCTTCGACTGGGTGGCGACCAGGGCCTCGGCCAGGCGGGCGAGGCGGGCGGTGTCGGACTTCGCCGCCCAGCGCGAGGCGACCATGAAGGTGAGCGCGTAGTGGCCGGTGGCGAGCTCGATGATCAGGTCCGGCACTCGCATCATGTCGGCCAAGACGTCCTGCTGGTTTTCGAACAGGGCGGCGAGGTAGTCGCTGGCGACGCCGGCCCACTCGGGTTTGACGTAGGCGGCCGAGCAGAAGGCGGCGAAGGCCTGCGGCAGCTGGGCGGCGTCGTTGAGGCAGCGGCGCAGACTTTTGGCCAGCGGCTCGAGTTCGGGCGGCAGGACCGGCAGTTCGGTGGCGGCAAGGAGCTCGCCCTGCTGCAGGCCGGGTCCGGCCGGTGCGGCAGCGACAGGCGCGGCCGGAGCGCCGGCGGAGTCGGCCGCATCAACAGGCATTTCCTCAGCGGACGAGGTGTCCTCAGCGGCCAAGGCTTCCTTGGCGGACGGGGTGTCCTCGTTCGCGGGAGCGATGGCTCCCGACTCGACCTGTTCGACCTGTTCGACCTGTTCGACCTGTTCGACCTGTTCGACCTGTTCGACCGACTCGACCGACTCGACCGACTCGACCGACTCGACCGACTCGACAGCGGTCGCGGTCGCGCCGTTAGGCTGGTCCGGCGGCGGCGGCGCGGCGCGTTTCGTCCGGGCAGGCACGGCAGGCGGCGCCGGATCGAGGCCGATCAGGGGGAGGAGCTCCTGCGAGAAAGCGGGAGATTGGGAGGAGTCGGGAACTCGAGCCGCCATGTGCAACGCGTATGTAGCCAAGAGACCAGTGCTTGCAACGGAGCTGTCGCAAGAAATCCGGCCCAAGAGACGAACGGCGGCGGCTCGGGCACGGTGCCCGGCACGGCTGTCAGCTCACCTCAAGGACACCAGTGCTGTCACCCACCTTCTCGGCGCGCACGCCCAGACGGTCAAGCATCGACAGGTACAGGTTGGTCATCGGCGTCTCGCCGGGCAGGACGATGCGCTTGCCGGGCGTCCAGGTGCCGCCGGCGCGGCCGGCCAGGAGGATCGGCAGGTTGTCGTGGTTGTGGCGGTTGCCGTCGCCGATGCCGCCACCGAAGACGATCATGCTGTTGTCGAGCAGGCTGCCTTCGCCCTCGCGGGCAGTCTGGAGCTTGTCGAGGAAGTAGCCGAGCTGGCGGACGTAGAACTGGTCGATCTTGGCAATCTTCTCGAGCTTCTGCGGGTCGCTCTCGTGGTGGGAGAGGTAATGGTGAGCGTCCGGGACGCCGATCTCGGGGAAGCTGCGATTGCTGCCGTCATGGGCGAGCATGAAGGTGCACAGGCGCGTGGTGTCGGTCTGGAAGGCCAGGGTCAGCAGGTCGAACATCATGCGGATGTGCTCCTCGTAGGAGTCCGGCACGCCTTCCGGCACGCGCACATCGGGCGGAAGCGAGGCGGTGAATTTTTCGGCGCGCTCGATGCGCACCTCGATGTCGCGGACGGACTCGTAGTACTCGTCAAGCTTGCGGCGGTCGCTGCCGCTGACCTTGCCCTGCAGGGACTTGGCCTCGCCGAGCACGGTGTCGAGGATGCTCTTCTGCAGGCGCTGGCGGCGGGCGCCGTCGGCGGTGTTGGCGCCGGCCGAGCCGTAGCCGAACAGGCGTTCGAAGACGAGGCGCGGGTCCATTTCCGGCGCCATCGGCATGCTTTCGTTCTTCCAGGCAAGGTTGAACTGGTAGGCGCAGGAGTAGCCGCTGTCGCAGCGGCCGGAGCTGCGCTGGCCGTCGGTGCTGAGCTCGAGCGAGGGCAGGCGGGTGAGGTGGCCGATCTTCTGGGCGGCGATCTGGTCGACCGAGACGCCGACCTGGATGTCGGCGCCGGCGGTCTTCTTCGGCATGCAGCCGGTGAGGAAGGTCGAGGTGGCGCGGGCGTGGTCGCCGCCGCCGTTGCCGTGTGAGCGCGCCTTGTCCTGGGCGAGCCCGGAGACGACCATGAAGTTCTGCCGGTGGCGTTCGATCTGCTTCAGGGTCGGGCTGAGCTGGTAGCCGGTGCCCTCGCCGGTGGGGAACCACTGGGCGACGTTGACCCCGTTGGGGGTATACAGCCAAGCCGCACGCAGCGGCGCCTTGGCGGCCGGCTTGGCGGCGGCGAAGGCGCGGCCGCCGAGGGATTCCAGGAACGGCAGGGACATCATCGTGCCGAGCCCGCGCAGCACGTGGCGGCGGCTGAGCTGGTGCGAGGCGGTGGCGGTGTCGTGGAAGGGGTTCATGGGGTTGTACAATACTACGTTTAAAATCGCCCCGAACTTTCCCGGGCGCAACGGTGAAAGGCGACGGCCGGAGCGGCGCGAAAATCGTTTGATAATCCGGGCCAACGTGGCCCGATTAGAAGTTCACCCCCCACGCACCCCTGATCATGAAGAAACTCGCCGCCCTTACCGCCCTTGCGTTGTTCTCCGCCGCCGTTTGCGCCCAGGAGGCCGACGTGGCCGCCATCGAACTCAAGCCGCACGCCTCCAACCCGCTCGGCTACGACAAGACCGATCTGACCGTCAAGGCCGGCCAGAAGGTCAAGCTGACCTTCAACAACACCGGCAGCATCGCCCCGCAGCCGCACAACTTCCTGCTCATCAAGCCCGGCAAGGACCAGGCCGTGGGCGCCCAGGCCAACGCCATGATGACCGACCCGCAGGCCATGGCCAAGAGCTACATCCCGGAAGCCTCCAAGGACGACATCCTGGCCCACACCAAGCTGATCATGCCGAACGCGACCGAGACCATCGAGTTCACCGCCCCGGCCGAAGCCGGCGACTACCCCTACATGTGCACCTTCCCCGGCCACTGGCTGCTGATGAAGGGCGTCCTGCACGTCACCAAGTAAGAAATCTTTCCCCTCCTGAAAGGCGGACGCGAGTCCGCCTTTCTCGTATCCAGAC
>CAYYJK010000123.1:6337-9933 GCA_964472185.1 uncultured Prosthecobacter sp. | reverse complement strand
ACGTCCCGGATCGGGCCGGGGCGGGCGGTGGCGAAGACCCGGTGCGGCTGGGTTTCGTCGAGGTGGCTGCGCAGCGTGCCCGCAGCTGCGGGCGGGGCGCCTTCGACGACCGCCAGGTAGGTCTTGGTCATGCGCTCCCAGTGCTTCTGCAGCCATTCTTTGGCGGCCTCGGTCTTGGCCAGCGCCAGCAGGCCCGAGGTGTCGCGGTCGAGCCGGTGCACGATCCACAGGCGCGCCTTGGCGTCGCGGCTGCGTTCGCGCAGGTGGCGGGTGAGCAGGCGGAAGGCGGTGCGCTCGCGCTCGGTGTCGGTGGCGATGGTGAGCAGGCCGGCCGGCTTGTGGACGACGAGCAGGGCGTCGTTCTCGAAAACGAGGTCGAGGCCGGCGGGCAGGGGCGTGGTGGTCGGCGGCGCCTTGGTGACGACCAGGCTGACGACGTCGCCGGGCTGCAGGGGGTGATCGTGGCGGGTCACCGGCCGGTCGTTGACGCGCACGGCGCCGAAGCGCAGCCACTGCTTGATGCGGGTGCGTTTCACCTCCGGCCAGGCGTGGAACAGGAAGGCAAGCAGGGGGGAGGCGGTGTCGACGGTGTGGGGGGTCATGGGCCGGTTTTGCGCACCAGGCGGAACTGACGCTGGTATTTCAGCGGGGTCATGCCGATGTGGCGGTGGAAGTGCTGGGTGAAGCTGCTCTGGTCGCAGAAGCCGAGGTCGCGGGCGATGCGGCTGATCTGGGCGTCCTCGTGCTGCAGGGCGTCGCAGGCGGCCTGGATGCGCAGCTTCATGATGAAGGCCTGCGGGCTGGTGCCGAAGGTCTCGACGAACTTGCGGTGCAGCTGGCGCGGGGACAGGTGCACCAGGGCGGCCAGGTCCTCGACGCGCAGGCGTTCGCGGAAGCGCTCGCGGATGCAGGCGAGCGCGCGCTCGATCTGCTGGTAGGGGTGGACGCTCTGCACGGCGTGGCCGTAGCTCTGCGTGGTGCCCATGAGGCCGATGACGCGTCCGCGGCGGTCGCGCAGGGGCAGCTTGTTGGTGATGAACCAGTCCGGAATGCCCTGGGGGTTGAAGAACAGCTCGACCAGGTTGAAGCGGCCCTGGCCGGTGCGCAGGACCTCCTCGTCATCGCGGCGGAAGTTCTCGGCGAGCCGGGCGGGGAAGAGGTCGAAATCCTCAAGGCCGACCAGCTCGGCTTCCTGGCGGCGGCCGACGCTTTCGACGAAGTGCTGGTTGGCGCAGATGAACTGGAAGCGGGCGTTCTTGGCGAAGAACGAGATGCCGGGCAGGTGGTCGAGCACGCGGTGGAACTGGCTCTCGGGAGCCAGCGCGCGCAGGAAGCGGTCCTGGAGTTGCCGGGGATCGGACATGCAGCGGCGCCTCAGTCCTCCATCAGGCGCACGGCCAGCTGGCGCATGACCTGCCGGTCGTCGAGCCGGCCGAGCCGTTCGCAGGCCTCGTCGAGGTTGCGCAGGATGCGCAGCAGGATGGCGTCGGTGCTGGCGGGCGTGCGGATGACGTCCTCGATGAACGGGTTGGCCGCCGGATGGTGGCGGGCGACGTCGCTGGCGAGCATGAAGCGGCCGCGGTTGAAGCAGTCGACCAGCCAGGTCTGGCCCTCGTGCTCGACCCGGGCCAGGTAGTGGCCGGGGAAGTTGCAGCCCTGGATGTCGAGTTCGAAGCGCTGGCCGAGCAGGCGGTACAGGCAGCAGAGACTGATCGGGTTGCCCAGGCCGGTTTCCAGCACCCAGAACAGGTCGCTGTTCTGCGGCAGGTAGTAGTCCTTGCTGTTGCCGCGGAAGCGGGCGGGCGCGGGATCGCGCGGTTGGAACAGCCACTCGCTGAGTTCGCGCGCGTCCATGCGGCCCTGCTCGCGGAAGGCGGTTTCGGCCAGGGCGTCGAGCCGGGGCGCGAGGTCGGCGGCCCGGGTGCGCCAGCCGTGCAGGTAGGCGGAGATCTGGGCGATGCCCGCCTCCAGCTGGGCGGTCGGCGTTTCCAGCCAGCGCCAGCGGCGCCAGTGGTCCTCGAGCTCGGCCTGCCGGGCCGGGGCCAGAAGCCGGTTGAGGTGGGCGTCCTCCTCGGCGGTGAGCGGGCGCTGGAGCTGGCTCAGGCGCTCGGGCAGGTCCTGGCGGATGCTGCACAGCTCGCGTTGGACAGCCTCCTGCACGATCTTGGAATCATCGTCCAGCAGGGAGATGAGGTGATCGAGTTGCACAAATCCGGGCATGTCTGTCTTTGTAGCAGAAGCGCCGGGGCAGTTCAAAGGTCAATGTGCATCCTGCATGCCCTGCGAAAAACACTGAACGCTTTCCGGTGAAACTTGCCAGAGTCACGGCATCCGCCGCATGATGGCGGCGGATTTTTCCGAAGCCCTTTTCCGTCCGGCCGTCATGCCCCTGTTCCGCCTGCTGCGTCTCTGGCTCCTGCTCACCCTCGGCGGCTGCGCCGGGGTGCCGCTGGCGTCGGCGCTGAGCTTTGGCACGGTCGTCGTCGATGCCGGCCACGGCGGCAAGGACGGCGGCGCGGCCTGGAACGGCCTGGTCGAAAAAAGGGTCTGCCTGGACGTGGCGCTGCGCCTGGAGCGCCTCCTCAAAGCGCGCGGCCTGCGGGTGGTGATGACCCGCCGCACCGACCGCTTCGTCGAGCTGGGCGACCGCGCGCGCCTGGCCAACCGGTACGGGCGTTCGGTGTTTGTCAGCGTCCATTTCAACGCCACCCGCCGCACCAGCGTCAGCGGACTGGAGGTGTTTTACCGCAGCGCCCGCGGCAAGATCCTGGCGCGCAGCATCCTGCGCTCGATGGACCGGCGCCTGACCGGGGTGAACCGCGGCCTGTTCCAGAAGGACCTCAAGGTCCTGCGCGACACCGCCATGCCGGCGGTGGTGGTCGAGTGCGGCTACCTGAGCAACCGCACCGAAGCGCGCCGCTGCGGCAGTCCCGCGCATCGGCAGGCCATTGCGGAAGCCATCGCGGCGGGCATCTTGGCGGCACGCGGATGAGCACGGATTTTCAACAACTGGTGGTGCGGGTGACGCCGAATGCCCGCAAGTCGGACTTTGCCGGCTGGGGCGCGGACGAGAAGGGCCGGCCCGTGCTGCTGATCAAGCTGGGGGCGCCGCCGGTCGACGGCAAGGCGAACGCGGAGCTGGTGCGGTTTTTGGCGGAGCGGTTGAACTGCCCGAAGGGCCGGATCCGGCTGCTGCGCGGCGAAGGCAGCCGCCAGAAGGTCCTGGACGTGCCGGCGGCGGCTCTGGCCGCGCTGCCGCCGCCGTCCTGATCAGGGCGGCAGCTGCAGGCCGAGGTGGCTGGCGCGGATCACCGGCAGGCGGGTGTACAGAAACTCGAGGTCGTCGAAATGCCACCATTCGCCGGGCAGGGGACGGAAGCCGGCGGCGCGCATCGCCCCGTGCAGGATCTCCAGGTTGCGGCGCACTGCGGGGTCGGCCGGGCGCTGGTCGCTGGCCGCTCCGGGCAGGTTGTCGTCAAAGGCGGTGGGCATGCGCTGCGGCCGGCCTGTCAGGTCGACCAGCGTGGCGTCGAGGGCGATGCCGGCGCAGTGGCGCGACCAGCCGGTCGCCGGATCGAGAAACAGGCCGGTTTCGA
>CAYYJK010000123.1:0-6237 GCA_964472185.1 uncultured Prosthecobacter sp. | reverse complement strand
CATGCGCTTTTTTTGCTTCCTCTCCCCGCCGGTGCAAGGCAAGTTTGCCGCTCCGCGCATGTTGCAATACCAGATCCTCAACGGCCTCGTCCACTTCCTCATTTTCTACATTGGCGCGGGCATCGGCTCGTTTCTCAACGTCGTCATCCACCGCCTGCCGCGCAACCTTTCCGTCAATGAGCCGCGGCGTTCGTTCTGCCCGGCCTGCGGCCACGCCATCCCCTGGCACCAGAACATCCCCATCCTCAGCTGGCTGCTGCTCGGCGGCCGCTGCGCGCAGTGCCGCACCGCCATCTCGCCGCGCTACCTCGGCGTCGAGCTCTTCACCGGGCTGGTGTTCTACGCCGTGTTCCTGCGCTTTGGCGGCGACTGGGCGGCGCTGAGCGACTGGGGCCCGCAGGTGCTCTGCCTGTGGATCCTGTTCAGCCTGCTGATCGCCGGCACCTTCATCGACCTCGAGCACTTCATCCTGCCGCACGAGATCACCCTTGGCGGCACCGCCGCCGGCCTGATCTGCGCCACGGCGGTGCCGGAGCTGGTCGGCGAGGTCGGCCACGGCCGGGCGCTGCTGATCTCCTTCGGCAGCGCGGCGCTCGGCCTCGGCGGCCTCTGGCTGGTGGTCGAGCTGGGCAAGCTGGCCTTCGGCCGCAAGCGCCACCGGTTCGAACCCGCGGCCGACTGGAGCGTGACTCAGCCCGACGACCAGGAACCGCCGATCGTCACCCTCGGCGGCGAGGTCTACGGCTGGGGGGATCTGTTCATGCGCGACAGCGACCGCCTCATCCTGACCTGCGGCCGGCTGAGCGTGAACGAGCGCCGCTGGCCGGCGGCGACGGTCGAGCTGGGCATCGACAAGCTGCAGGTGCGCCCGGCCGACGGCGCGGCCGAGACCTTCGAACTCGAGAAGGTGACGCACCTGGAGGGCACGACGTCCGAGGTGGTGATTCCGCGCGAGGCCATGGGTTTTGGCGATGTCCTGTTCCTGATGATGATCGGCGCCTTCCTGGGCTGGAAGGCGGTCCTGTTCACCATCTTTGCCGCCTCCGTGCTGGGCTCGGTGCTGGCCGGGGTCTGGCGCCTGATCGGGCGCGGCGAATGGGGCGCGCGCATCCCGTTCGGCCCCTACCTGGCCGCGGGCGCCGCCTTCTGGGTCTTCTACGGGCCGCAGTGCCTGCAGTGGTACCTGGGCAAGGTCCTGCCGCCGCCGTGAGGCGCGGCGCCTGCGGCCGGCCGGCTCAGTGGTTGAAGACGAACTCGGCGGAGTTGATCAGCGCCCAGGCCAGATCTTCCAGGGCCGTCTGGCGGCTGGCGCCGGGCGTGCTGAAAAAGCGCAGCGCGGTCTGCAGTTCCTCCGCTTCAGGCAGGCGGTTGTAGGCGGCCAGGTACACTTCGGTGACCAGCTTGGGCTCGGGCAGGTCGCTCTTGGCCAGGGCGGTGATGCGGCCGCCGCTGCTGCTGAGCTTGGCCTGCAGGTCGTTGGAATTCATCAGGTGCAGGGCCTGCACGACGCTGGATTTGCGCTCGCGTTCGCAGGGGCACTCCTGGCTGGCGTTCGGGCGCCCGAAGGCGTCGAGGAAGTCGCTCGGCAGCTTGTGGTTCCAGGTCTGCACCGCCCGGGCGTTGGGCGGCAGGCCCTGGAAGCTTTCGCGCACGCCGGTCAGGTCGCCGACGGCGTCGAGCAGGACTTCGGCGGTCATCCGGCGCTTGAGCGCGCGCGAAAAGTTCTTGGTGTCCGCCAGGTTGTGCGCGTTCGGCGTCGAGCTGAGCTGGTAGGTGCGCGAATTGAGGATCGTGCGCATCAGGTGCTTGAGGTCGTAGCCGTGGCCGGCGAAATCCTCCGCCAGCCAGTTGAGCAGGGCCTCGTTGGTGGGCGGGTTGGAGACGCGGAAGTCGTCGACCGGCTCGACGATGCCGCGGCCGAGGAACTCGGCCCACAGGCGGTTGACGATGGCCTTGGCGAAGAAGGGGTTGTCGCTGCTGGCCATCCAGTCGGTCAGGCGCGCGCGGGGGTCCTGGCCGGCCACGTAGGGCATTTCCGGGCCGTCCGGCGGCTTCGGCACCATCACCGCCTCGGTGATCGGGTGCAGCACCGACCCCTTGCCGCCATACCACCAGTACTCGGCCTCGCCGGAGATCGGCGCGGAGATCGCCTGGCCGCGGCGCGACATCTGGCCGAAGAAGGCCGCCAGCTGGTAGTAGTCCTCCTGGGTCCATTTTTCGCTCGGGTGGTGGTGGCACTTGGCGCAGTCGAGGCGGACGCCGAGGAAGATCTGGCTGACGAAGGCGCTGGTGTCGACCGGGTCGCGCTTGTCGCGGAACACCGCCACCGGGCCGTGTTCGTGCGTGCTGCCCTCGGCGGTGAGCAGTTCGCGCACCATCTGGTCGTAGGGCTTGTTCTGGCGGAAGCTGTCGCGCAGCCACTGGTCGAGCAGGTACACCGGCTTGACGCCGACGCGCGAGGGGTTGGGCCGGATCAGGTCGCCCCACTTCACCGCCCAGTGGTCGGCGTAGTTCGGGTGCTCGAGCAGCTCGTCGACCAGCCGGGCGCGCTTGTCCGGCCGGCGGTCGGCGAGGAACTTTTTGGTCATTTCCGGCGTCGGCAGCAGGCCGATGGCGTCGAGCGAGGCGCGGCGCAGGAACTCGGTGTCGCTGCAGGTTTCCGAGGGCAGCAGGCCAAGTTTCTGGTGGCGGGCGTGGACCAGGCGGTCGACCTCGCTGTTGACCGGCAGTTTGGCGTACAGCTCGGCCGGCAGGGTCTTGTCGGCCGGCACGGTGACGCGGCTGACGTCGACCAAGCCCATGTAACGCACCACGACGATGCCCTCGCCGCTGACCTGGCCGACTTCGACGACGCCGTGCTCGTCGACCTGGGCCATTTCCTTGTCCTGCGAGAGGAATTCGGTGAGCGGGGTGACGTCCTGGGTGCTGCCGTTGGTGAATTTTGCCGTGACCTTGAGCGGCTGCTTGACGCCTTTTTTGTAGCTGCGTTCGCGCGGCTCGACCGTCACGCCGGTCAGGGCGGGTTCGCCGGGGATGGCCAGGGGGGCGCCCTGGCGGAGCCAGGCGACGATGAGCTGGTAGGCCTTGGAGCCCTTGTCGATGCGGGCGCCGCCTTCGTGCGGCACTGCGCCGGTGGCCTTTTTCAGCAGCAGGCTGGCCTCCGGCGCGGCCATGAACACGCGGCGGCCGCGGTCGTCGCGGACGATTTCATGATGGTCGTGCTTGGGGTCGTAGCCGAAGACCGAGAGCTTGAAGTTGTTCTGCCCCTCGGGTTTGGCGTGGCAGTTGCCCGCCGCGCAGCCGGCCTTCTGCAGGTGCGGCATGACGTCGTGGATGAAGCTGACGGGCCGGTCCTCGGCGCGTGCGCCCGCGCAGAGCGTGGCGGCGGCGAGCAGAAACGGGGCGGTCAATCGGCGGGGCATGGGCAAAATACGCCCCGGCAGCCGTCTTCTTGCGCCCAGGCGACCGCCGGCGGCCTGCGAACGGGCCCTTTTGGCTTTTGCCTTTTGGCGTTTGCCTTCTAAGACTCTCCTCCCATGATTCGCGTCCGTTTTGCCCCTTCCCCCACCGGCGACCTCCATGTCGGCGGCGCCCGCACGGCCCTGTTCAACTGGCTCTACGCCCGCAAGCACGGCGGCCGCTTCATCCTGCGCATCGAAGACACCGACGGCGCCCGCAACACCGAGGAGGCCTCGCGGGGCATCCTCAAGGGGCTGCGCTGGCTCGGCCTCGACTGGGACGAGGGGCCGGAGGTCGGCGGCGATTGCGGGCCCTACTACCAGAGCCAGCGCAAGGCCCTCTACGACGCCTACCTGGCCCGCCTCGAGGCGGCCGGCCGCGTCTACACCGAGGACAACGGCGCCGTCCGCTTCAAGTTCAGCCGCACGGCCATCACCGTCCGCGACCTGGTCTGCGGCGACGTCACCTTCGCGCCAACCGAGGAGCCGGACATGACCGTGCGCCGCCCGGACGGCAGCTACATCTTCCACTTCGTCAACGTCGTCGACGACATCGAGATGAAGATGACCCACGTCTTCCGCGGCGAGGACCACCTGTCCAACACCTGGAAGCACATCGACCTGTTCAACGCCTTCGACGCCACGCCGCCGACCTACGCGCACATCCCGCTGATCCTGAACAGCGACGGTTCGAAGATGAGCAAGCGCGACGCCGGCAGCGCCATCGAGAAGAGCTACATGCACGGAGGCTTCCTGCCCGACGCCGTGTTCAACTACCTCTGCCTGCTCGGCTGGACGCCGCGCACCGAGGGCGAAAAGCTGAGCCGCGAGACGCTGGTCAGCCTGTTTGAACCGGCGGAGATCCACAGCTCGAACGCCCGGTTCGACATGGCCAAGTGCAGCTGGTTCAACGCCCAGTACCTGCGCGAACTGGCTCCGGAAGCCCTGCTCGCCGCCGCCCGGCCCTTCCTCGAGCAGGCCGGCCTGGAGATCGCCGATGAAGCCGTCGCCGCCGCAGCGGTGCACAGCGTCCGCGAGAAGGTCAGCCTGCTCACCGAGATCCCGGACTGGGTGCACTACTTCTTCCGCGAAGACTACCCCTACGAGGACGAGGTCGTGGCCAAGCTCAAGGCCAAGCCGGAAAACGCCGCGCTGCTGCAGGCCGCCGCGGCCGCCTTCGACGGACTCGGCGAGTGGACCGAGGCTTCGGTGCACGACGCCCTGACTGCCGCCGCGCAGACGGCCGGCGTCAAGCCGGGCGCCCTGATGCCGCTGCTGCGGTTTGCGCTCAGCGGCCAGTCGCGCGGCCCGGGCGTGAGCACCATCGCCCATTTGATCGGCCGCGCGCGCACGCTGCAGCGGATCGAGCGCACGCTGGGCTGGCTCTGAGTCAGGCTGCCAGGAGGAAGTCGTGGCCTTCCCGCCAGCCGTGCGCCAGCAGGTGGGCGAGGATGGCCTCACGCGCGCCGCGGTTGCCGACGCCGGCGATCACAAAGCCGGTCGCACGCGGCGGCAGATCGTCGGCCAGCCGCACCGGCCGGCCGTCGCGCTGGCCGCCGAGCTTGGCGGCGTCGACTTCGATGTAGCCGGTGAACCGGCAGCCCGCCGCTTCCAGGCCGGCAAAGCGGCGGCGGGTGACGCGGCCGGCGCCCCAGAGCCAGAGTTCGCGGGCGGGATCGATCCGGGCCCGCAGCCAGCGCGCCAGGTAGGGCAGCTTGAGCGCGTAGAAGGCCTCGACCGAGTAGCGCGGATCGCGGCGCGACAGCCGCTCCGGCGGATCGTTCCAGTCCAGCAGCGCTTCGGGCACCTTGGCGAAGCGCACGCCGGCCTCGAGCCAGCGCAGCCAGAGTTCGTAATCCTCCGGAAAGGCGCCGTCGCGGTAGCCGCCGTGGCGCGCGACCAGTTCGCGCCGGAACAGCACGCTGGGGTGGGCGACCGGCGCCTCGACGAAGCGGCGCAAGGCCATGGTGTCGCCGTCGTGCAGGCTGTTGATCCAGTCGACGTGGGCGGCGTAGCCGACGCCGCTGCCGCCGTAGCGCACCTGGCAGGATACCAGGCCGGTCTGCGGGTCCGCCTGCAGGCACTGCCACTGCCGCGCGAGGCGCTCCGGGTGCATGCTGTCGTCGGCGTCCAGGCGCGCCACGGCCTCGCCTTGACAGAGTGTCAGGCCGTCGTTGAGGGCGGCGACGATGCCGCGCGGCGGCGTCACTTCCAGGCGCAGGCGCGGTTCCGCGGCGGCGCAGGTCTGCAGAACCGCGAGCGTGGCCGCGTCCGCGCCGTCGGCCACGACGACCAGTTCCCAGTCCGGCCAGGTCTGCGCCTGCACGCTGCGCACCGCCGCCGCCACGGTGTCCGCGGCGTGGCGGACGGGCAGGAGCACGGAGATGGCGGGCCGGGGCATGCCGCGAGTGTGCGCGGCCCGGGCCGGCTGCCAAGCGCTTCCGCGCGGCCGGGCTCAGGCCAGGATGGCGCGGACCAGTTCGCCATGCACGTCCGTGAGGCGGAAGTCGCGGCCCTGGTGGCGGAAGGTCAGGCGTTCGTGGTCGAGGCCGAGCAGGTGCAGCAGGGTGGCGTTGAGGTCGTGGACGTGCACGGGATTTTCGGCGACGTCGAAGCCGAAGGGGTCGGTGCGGCCATGGCTGACCCCGGGGCGGATGCCGCCGCCGGCCAGCCACATCGTGTAGGCGTCCTTGTGATGGTCGCGGCCGATGCCGGTCCTGTTGCCGTTGCCGTCCTGGCCCTGGCGGATCGGCGTGCGGCCGAACTCGGCGCCCCAGAC
>CAYYJK010000122.1:0-9942 GCA_964472185.1 uncultured Prosthecobacter sp. | reverse complement strand
TCGCGCAGCGGCACCGCCTCCAGGGTTCCCTGCTCGCTGGCGCTGGCCAGCGCCACGGCGGCCGGATAAAAGCACTCAAGGGCGAATTGCAGGGCGTCCAGGTCGGCCAGCTCCAACCGCCAGCCGCGTTTCAGGGTCGGCGCGGTCTTCAGCGCCCGAAACTCCCCGGCGGCATCGTTGCGGGCAATCTCCCGGGCGTCGGCCGCGGCGGTGAAAACCGCCAGCTCCGGATCGTCCAGGCGCGCCGCGTCCTCGACATGGCAGAGCCCAAAGCCGCCGGCGGCGCGGGGCCGGATTTCGACCTGGCCGATGCAGCGGCGCCCGGCCTCCAGCCAGCGCTCCAGGGCCGCCCGCTGGCGCTGCGGCGGCGCGGTGGCCGCGGCGGCGATCGGGTGCCGGCGGTCGAAATCGCGCACCTGGTCGAGGATCACGTCGGCCAGCAGCGGCTCGGTGCCGATCGCGCCGCTGTAGTAGAGCTTGCGGCCGTGCAGCTCGATCGGGTTGTGGCGGAAAACCTCCATCCGGCTGAGTGCCTGGCCGGGCTCCTCGGCCATGCCCAGCAGCACCGGGATGTCCTGGAAGCTGTGCAGGCCGTCGGCGATGAAAAACGGCACCACCACCACATGCGGGGCGCTGGTGAGGCGGTGCCAGTCGGCGACGAAGGGCGCCTCCTCCATGTAGGCGTCGACCACCTCGGCAAAGCCGTGGTTGCCGGCGCGGATGAGCCGCACCTGGTCCTGGATGGCCTTGGCCGAATTTTCATTGAGGCTGGTGCCGTGGCCGACGATGACCAGGCTGGTCTGGCTGCGCGGCACGCCGCCGGCGATCTCGTCGGCCCGCTGCAGCAGCAGGCGCGTCATGTTCGGATGGATGCCGACCGGATCGCAGTAGCAGAAGGTGCGGCCGTCCCGGAGGGTGACCGGCCCGTCCAGGCGCAGCTCGCGCGGCAGCACCTGCTGGCAGAAGTAGCCTTCGCTGATGAAGTTGGGCACGATGTAGACCAACTCGCTCTCCACCGCCTCGAACACCTCGCGCATCGACGGCTCCTCCTTCCAGAAGCAGCAGGCCACCTCGCGGAAGTGGCCGGTGGCGCGGATGCGGTCGGCGTGCTGGTGGGTGGGCGTGCTGGAGTCCGGGTTCACTGTGGAACCGTGACCGACGAGGATGAGGGCGGCGTTGGAGTGCGGGTTCAAAATCTGGAAAAGGAGGGTCGTTGCGGGCTCAGCGGAAGACGAGGCGGGCCGAAGGCGGATGCGCCTCGTCAAAGGTTGCCGGCAGGCGGATCGCGCGCTGCAGCAGCTGCAGATACGTCCGGCAGGGAATTTCGTGACCGCCAAACTGCGCCAAATGCGGCGTGGTCCACTGGGTGTCGTGCAGGATGAACCCGCGGTCGCGCAGCCGCCACTGCAGGTGCGTGAGGGCGACCTTGGAGGCCTGGGGTTCGCGGCTGAACATGCTTTCGCCGAAAAAGGCGCCGCCGATGGCCACGCCGTACACCCCGCCCACCAGCCGCCCCTCGCGCCAGACTTCGGCGCTGTGGGCAAAACCCAGCCCGTGCAGCTCCTGGTAGCAGTCGAGGATGGCGTCGGTGATCCAGGTGCTCTCCCGGTCGGCGCAGCCGCGCATGACGTCGCCAAAGGCGGTGTTCCAGCGCACCTCGAACGGCGCCGTCTTGAGGTAGCGGGCAAACCGGCGCGGCAGGTGGAAGTCCTGCACCGGCAGAATCCCGCGGTGGGGCGGGCGGAACCAGGAAATGCCGCCGTCCTCGTCTCCCATGGGAAACGCGCCGTCGCAGTAGGCGTTGAGAAGGAGGACGGGATCGAGCATGCGGGCGTCGGCCATCAGGTATGGGCGCTTGCCGGGCGGGTCAAGCCGCGGCACCGGAGCGGCCAACGCGCATCCGCAGTGGCGGTTTGCGCGGAGCCCGCTAGAATCCCCCTCATGCGCCGCGCCATCTACCCAGGAAGCTTCGACCCGATCACCAACGGGCACCTCGACGTGCTGCAGCGCGCGGCCGGCCTGTTTGACGAGCTCGTCGTGGCGGTGGCCCAGGACAACGCCAAGCAGAGCCTGTTCAGCCTGGAGGAGCGCGTCGAGCTGCTCCAGGGCGCCACCGAGCACATCCCCAACCTGCGCGTGCTGCCCTTTCAGGGGCTGCTGGTCGACTTCGCCAAGCAGCAGTCCGCCGTGGCCCTGGTGCGCGGCCTGCGCGCGGTCAGCGACTTCGAGTTCGAGTTCCAGCTGGCCCTGATGAACCGCAAGCTGGAGCCGAATCTGGAGACCCTGTTCCTGATGCCGCGCGAGGAGCTCACCTACATCAGCAGCCGGCTGGTCAAGGAAATCGCCCGGCTGGGCGGCAACGTGAACCAGTTTGTGCCGCCGCTGGTGGTCAGCGCGCTGAAGCGCAAGCAGCACGGCTGAGCCGCTTCCTTTGAACCTCACCCCCCACTTTTCAGTCCACCCCTCCATGAATCCCTTCCTGATCGACATCCGCAACCTGCCCGCCGACGGCAAGCACCTCACCGGCACCCTGCCCCCGGCGTTCTTCGGCCTGGCCGAAACCGACACGGTCAAGGCGGAATCGCCGCTGAGCTACGACCTGACCGTGGTCCGTGACGACCAGGACGTCCTGGTCAGCGGCAGCCTGAACGCGACCTTCAGCCTGGAATGCGGCCGCTGCCTGCAGCGCTTCCTGCGCGAGGTCGGCCTGAGCGACTACCAGGCGGAGGTGCCGATTGAAAAGGACCCAACGATGGACTTGACAGACCTGATCCGGGAAGACATTTTGCTATCCCTTCCGAACTTTCCGCGCTGTGAAGATGGCAACGTTGAACCGCGCGACTGTCCGGCCGAAGGCAATTTCGCCAGCGCTGAATCTTCCGTCGCGCCCGAACTGCCCGGTGCGGACGAGGGAGTCTGGAATGCCCTCGATCAATTGAAATAGCGAACCCCTTCCGAACATGGCCAACCCGAAACGCAGACAGTCCAAGAGCCGCCAACGCCTCCGTCAGGGAGCCAGCCGCTGGCGCGCCCCCGTCCTCAAGTCCTGCCCTGAGTGCGGCACGGCCGTTCCCGGCCACGTCGCCTGCCCCTCCTGCGGCTACTACAAGGGCCGCCAAGTGCTCAACGTGACCGCCGGCGAATAACCGCCGCGGCCTGATCGCCCACTTTTGCCAACCCCGCCCGGCCTCCGGGCGGGGTTGGTTTTTTTGCGTCCGGCGCCGGCCCGGGCCGCCCGTGCAGACGGGCCTTCAATCCGCATTTGCAAAGCGCCCGGCGCGCGCTTTAAACTCCGCTTCCCGATGACCAACACCCGAGTTCCCGAGGCATGAAAATCGCGCTGGATGTGATGGGCGGCGACCACGCCCCGCAGAATCCCCTGGGCGGCGTCAAGCTGGCTCTCGAATCCCTGCCGCAGATCGACAAGCTCTTCCTCGTCGGCGTGCCGGAACTCATCGAGCGCGAGCTGCAGGCCCAGGGCATCGCCAGCCCGAAGCTGGAAATCGTCCCCGCCAGCCAGGTCGTCGACATGAACGACAGCGGCCTGGACGCGGTGCGCCGCAAGAAGGACAGCTCGATCGCCCGGGCCGTCGACCTGGTCAAGGACCGCCAGGCGGACGCCGTGGTCAGCGCCGGCCACACCGGCGCCGCGGTCACCGCCAGCCTGATCAAGCTGCGCACCCTGCCGCACATCGAACGGCCGGCAATCGCCTCGATCATGCCGTCGATGACCACCCCCTGGCTGCTGATCGACGCCGGCGCGAACCCGGACAGCCTGCCGGAGCATCTGGTGCAGAACGCCATCATGGGCAGCGCCTACGCCAAGCACGTCCTGCAGCGCCCCAACCCGCGCATCGGCCTGATGTCGAACGGCACCGAGGAGGAGAAGGGCAACGCCCTCTGCAAGGAGACCGCCAAGCTGCTGCGCACCACCCCGGGCATCCACTTCATCGGCAACGTCGAGGGTCACGACCTGTGGGAGACGCCGCCCGATGTCGTCGTCTGCGACGGTTTCACCGGCAACATCATCCTGAAGACCTCGGAGGCCCTCGCCCACGCCCTGTTCAGCATGATCAAGGCGGAAATCCTGGCCTCGCCGCGGACCAAGCTCGGCGGCCTGCTCGCCAAGCCCGCCTTCAAGCGCATCCACACCAAGACCAGCGCCGACGAGGCCGGCGGCATGCCCCTGCTCGGCCTCAACGGCATCACCATCATCGCCCATGGCGGCGCCAGCGCCTACGCCATGAAGAACGCCATCCGCATGGCCTGCGAAACCGTCTCGCACCAGGTGAATCCGCACATCGAGGCCGCTATCTCCCAACACCTTCTCCTTCATGCCCAGTCCTAAACCGCAGCCCGTCTGCACCTCCAGCATCATCGGCACCGGCAGCTACATGCCGGAGAAAGTCCTGACCAACGACGACCTCTCCAAAATCGTCGAGACCTCCGATGACTGGATCACCAGCCGCACCGGCATCCGCGAGCGCCGCATCGCCGCGGACGGCCAGGCGACCAGCGATCTCGCCACCGAGGCGGCCCGCCGCGCCCTCGCCGCCGCCGGCCTGCAGCCCGGCGACGTCCAGCTGATCGTCGTCGCCACCGTCACGCCGGACATGTTCTTCCCCTCGACCGCCTGCATCGTCCAGCGCAAGCTCGGCGCCGCCAACGCGGTCTGCTTCGACATCAGCGCCGCCTGCTCCGGCTTTCTCTACGCCCTCCAGGTGGCGCGCCACTTCCTCAACGCCGGCAGCCACCAGACCGCCCTGGTCATCGGCGCCGAAAAGCTCTCCAGCCTGGTCAACTGGCAGGACCGCAACACCTGCGTGCTGTTCGGCGACGGCGCCGGCGCCGTCGTCCTGCGCCGGGCCGAAGAGGCCGACGCCCCGGGCCGGGTGCTGTCGACCGTCATGGGCAGCGACGGCAACCTGGTCGACCTGCTCAAGGTGCCCGGCGGCGGCTCCGCCTGCCCGATCACGCCGGAGAACGCGGCCAGCCGCCCGAACACCATCCACATGGAGGGGCGCGAGACCTTCAAGCACGCGGTCACCCGCATGTGCCAGGCCAGCGAACAGGCCTTGGCCATGGCCGGCCTGAAGAAGGAGGACATCACCCTGGTGATCCCGCATCAGGCCAACGCCCGCATCATCACCGCCATCGCCGACCGGCTCGGCCTGCCGCCGGAAAAGACCTTCATCAACCTGGACAAGTACGGCAACACCAGCGCCGCCACCATTCCGGTCGCGCTCGACGAAGCCAACCGCCAGGGCCGGCTCAAGCGCGGCGACATCGTCCTGCTGGTCGCCTTCGGCGGCGGCTTCACCTGGGCCAGCTCCGTGCTCCGCTGGTAGCGGGGCCGCGGCGGCTCAGTCCTTGAACTGCAGCGAGTAGAGCTTCTGGTAGAGGTCGCTGCGCTGCAGCAGTTCCTGGTGCGTGCCGGTCGCCTCGACGCGGCCCTCCTTCATGACGATGATCTGGTCGGCCTCGAGGATGGTCGAAAGCCGGTGGGCGATGGCGATGACGGTCTTGCCCTCGGACAGCTCGTGGATGGCCTCCTGGATGATCTTCTCGGTCTCCGTGTCGAGCGCGCTGGTGGCCTCGTCGAGCAGCAGGATCGGGGCGTTGCGCAGGATGGCGCGGGCGATCGACAGGCGCTGCTTCTGGCCGCCGGACAGGTTGCAGCCGGCGTCGCCCACGACGGCATCGTAGCCGCCCTGGATCTGGCGGATGAACTCGTCGGCATGCGCCTTTTTCGCGGCGGCGACGATCTCCTCCTGGGTGGCGTTGAGGCGGCCGTAGCGGATGTTCTCGCGGATGCTGTCGTGGAACAGGAAGGTGTCCTGGCTGACCAGGCCGATGTTGCCGCGCACGCTGTCCTGGGCGACCGAGCGGATGTCGGTGCCGTCCATCAGGATTCTCCCCTGGTCCGGGTCGTAGAAGCGCAGCAGCAGCGAGAACAGGGTGCTCTTGCCGGCGCCGCTCGGCCCGACCAGGGCGTAGAAGCGGCCGGGGGCCAGATCCAGGCTGATGCCGGTCAGCGCCGCCTTGTCCAGGCGGCGGCCGTCCGGCCCGGTGTAGGCGAAGGCGACGTTCTCGAAGCGGATCGCCCCCTGCACGCGCGGCAGCGCCGGCGCCTGCGGCTGGTCGAGGATGTCCGGAGCGCGGTCGAGGACGTGCACGAGCTTGTTGACCGCAAACACCGTCTTCTGCATGAGCATGTTGACCTTGCTCAGCTCCTTCGCCGGCGGGTAGATCTTGGTCAGCGCCATGACCAGCACGATGAGCTCGCTGGCGCCGCGCTGCTGCATCCAGAAGTACACCAGGCCGGCGGCGATGCCGATCGAGGCGACCGCCTCGACGATCGGGCCGATCAGCTCGGAGGCGCGGGTCCAGCGCATCATGTTCTTGCACATCTCGGCGTTGGCGCGGTCGAAACGCCGCACCTCGTACTCCTCGCGGGCGTAGGCCTTGACCAGGCGGATGCCGGTGAAGGACTCGTGCATCGCGGTCATCATCGCGCCGCCCTGCTTCTCCTCGCGCGAGCCGGCCTTGCGCACCCGCCGGCCGATGACCAGGATCGGCGCCAGGCAAAGCGGGAAGATCACCAGCGACATGAGGGTGAAGAACCAGTCCTGGGAGAACAGCACGACCAGGATGGTGACGATGGTCAGCGGCCGGTTGGTCAGCAGCTGCACCAGCTGCACGGCGTTGGTCTGGGCCACGCGCGAGTGGTTGGACACCGTCTGCATCAGCTCGCCGGCCTTGGTGTTGCTGAAGAAGCCGGGCGACTGGCGCAGGATGGCGCGGAAGACGTCGCTGCGCAGGTGGAAGAGCATCTTGTTGCCCACCCAGGCCAGGCAGTACTTGTTGAGGTATTCCAGGAAGCCGTTGATGAACATCAGCACCGGGATGCAGGCGCAGGCGGCCACCACCCCCCAGAGCCCGACCGGCGTGTCGTTCGCCACCCCGAGCATCTGGGCGACGTTGAGCTCGCCCAGGATGGGCAGCTTCACCGGCTCGCCCAGGGTCTTGCCACCGCCGTCGAGGACGAGCTGGAAAATGAGCTGGATGCCGATGATCAGGACGCCGTTGAAGGCGGCCGCCAGCACGCCGATCAGCACCCCCGCCACGAACCGCCCCATCCAGGGCCGCAGGTACTGCAGGAGCCGGCCGTAGGGCATCTTCAACTGCGCGATCTCTTCGTCCGTCATCTGCGACGGGTTTTTCAGGAGCGGGGCGTCGGCCATGTGGGTCTGGGAAAGCATCCGCCGCCGGGGGCCGCGGAGGGGATGCCTACCACGGGAGGCAGGCAGCGTCGAGATGAACTTGCGGACGCGGCCGGGCCCGGCCGTTGCAAAACCGCCCGGCTCGGCCATGATCGGAACGCATGTCCGTCGCCCAGCTCCAAGCCCAGGTCTGTGAAGCCAACCGCGCCCTGCCCGCCAGCGGCCTGGTGCGGCTGACCTGGGGCAACGTCTCCGGCATCGACCGGGCCTCCGGTCTGTGGGCCATCAAGCCGAGCGGCGTCGACTACGACCGGCTGCGCCCCGAGGACATCGTCGTCCTCGACCTGGAGGGCCGCGTCGTCGGGGGGCGGCTGCGCCCCTCGTCGGACACCAGAACCCACCTGCATCTCTACCGCGAATTTCCGCAGATCGGCGGCATCACCCACACCCACAGCCTGCACGCCACCGCCTTCGCGCAGGCCGGCCGCGAACTGCCCTGCTACGGCACCACGCACGCCGACCATTTTTACGGCACCGTGCCGGTCGTGCGCGCTCTGACGCCCGAGGAAGTCGCCGCCGACTACGAGCATTTCACCGGCGTGGCGATCGCCGAACGGCTGCGCGAGCTCGGCCTGGATCCCCTGGCGATGCCCGCCGTGCTGCAATTGCACCACGCGCCCTTCACCTTCGGCAAGACCGCGCTCGATTCGCTGCACAACAGCATCGCCCTGGAGATGTGCGCGCAGATGGCCCTGGCCGCGCTCAGCCTCAACCCGCAGCCGCCCGCGCTGCCCGCCCACCTGCTGGACAAGCACCACCTGCGCAAGCACGGCCCCGGCGCCTACTACGGCCAGAAGTGAGCCCCGGGCGCCCGCCTCGCCGCTTGACGCCCCGGCCAGCCCCGGCAAGGATGCGCGCCCCATGCGCTTCCGTTCCTTTCAAGGCCTCGTCCCCGCCCCGCAACACGCCGCCGCCGTCGCCGCGGTCCCCTACGACGTCGTCAACCGCGAGGAGTCTTACGCCCTCGCCCACGACCAGCCGCTGAACCTGCTGCACGTGGACCGCGCGGAGATCGACCTGCCGCTTTCGGTCGACCCCTACGCCCCGGAAGTCTACGCCAAGGCAAAGGAGAACTTCGAGCGCCTGCAGGCCGAAGGCGTGCTGCTGCGCGAAACCGCGCCGGCCCTCTACCTCTACCGCCAGACCGTCGGCAGCCACAGCCAGACCGGCCTGGTCGGCGTCTGCCACACCGAGGACTACGAGCAGGACGTCATCAAGAAGCACGAGAAGACCCGCCCGGACAAGGAGGACGACCGCACCCGCCTGGTCGACACCCTCAGCGCCAACACCGGCCCGATTTTCCTGACCTACCGCGGCCGTCCGGCGATCGACGCCATCATTCAGGGCCACATGGCCGCCCAGGCGCCGCAGCATGACTTCACCGCCGATGACGGCGTGCGCCACCAGGTCTGGCGCCTGCCCGCCGCGGAGTGCGCCCAGCTTGAGCAACTGTTCGCCAGCGAGGTGCCCGCCGCCTACGTCGCCGACGGCCATCACCGCGCCGCCAGCGCCTTCCGCGTCAGCAAGCTGCGCCGCGAGCAGAATCCGGCCCACACCGGCCAGGAGGACTACAACTGGTTCCTGAGCGTACTGTTCCCGGGCAACGAACTCAACATCTTGCCCTACAACCGCGCCATCAAGGACCTCAACGGCCGCAGCGCCGAAGCGTTCCTCGAAGAAGTCGGCCGCATCTTCAAGCTCAGCCCTGCGACGGACAAGGCCCCCGCCCTGCCCGGCCACGCCCGCATGTACCTCGGCGGCCAGTGGTACGCCCTGGAGTGGCAGGCCGACGCCGGCGCCAGCCCGATCGAGCAGCTCGACGTCAGCATCCTCCAGGACCGCCTGCTCCAGCCGGTGCTGGGCATCGACGATCCGCGCACGAGCAAGCGCATCGACTTCATCGGCGGCATCCGCGGCACGGCCGAACTGGAGAAGCTGGTCGACAGCGGCGCCCACGCCGTGGCCTTCAGCCTCTACCCGGTCACGGTCGAGCAGCTCATGGCCATCTCCGACGCCAGCCAGATCATGCCGCCGAAAAGCACCTGGTTTGAGCCGAAGCTGCGCTCCGGCCTGTTCATCCACAGCTTCTAGGACCGCGCCTACTTCTCCGGCCTCAGGTCGAAACAGACGAGCTTGTCCTTCTGGCGGACAATCAGGCGTCCGTGGCTGAGCGCCGGGGAGGTGCAGCCCATGCCTTCGACCTTGGGCCGCGCCACCTGGGTGTACGCCCCCGGATCGGCTTTGACGATGCGCAGGTGACTGCCGTTGTTTTCGAAAACCATCAGCTTGCCGTCGGCGAGGATCGGCGAGGTGATGGTGCTGTTCACTTCGTTTTCCAGCCAGCGTACCTGGCCGGAAGCCAGTTCCACGCACAGATGCCGGCCGCCGCAGGTCAGGTAAACGTGGCCCTCGTTCAGGATGGGGCTGCCGCTGTAGCGCAGGGTTTCCCAGTAGTGCGACCAGGCGGGCTGGGGCGGCCCCTGCTTCTGGAACCGGTAGGCGCGCAGGCCGACATTTTTGGTGCCGCTGTAGGTCACCAGCCAGTCGCCCTGCGCCACCGGCGTCGACTGGCCGCCGCCCTCGAGGTTCCACAGCAGCTTGCCGTCCTCCGGCGCCAGGCCGTGCAGGGCGTTGTTGCCGACGATCACCAGCACCGGCG
>CAYYJK010000121.1:0-9969 GCA_964472185.1 uncultured Prosthecobacter sp. | reverse complement strand
CCTGAACCATGGCCGGGGCTGGCGGCGGCTGTTCCTGGACGACCGGCAGCTCGACCCGCTGCACCGCAGGCATCGCGGGCTCGCCGGCCGGCTCCCGGCTGACGGCCGGCGGCGGACTTGACGCCACCGCCTGCCCGGGCATGATGGCCGGGGCCGGCGTCAGTTCATTCTCGATCGTCGGCTGGAAGCTGAAACTGCGCTCACCCGGCACCGCCAGGCTGATCGGCACCTCGGCGGCGGCAATGCTGACCGCCGGCGCCGGCTGGCTCGGCACCACGGCAGCGGCCGGCGCCACGCCCGGACCGGTGGCGTCGGCCACGCCGACGCCGACCGCGCGCACGACCGGCCGTTTCGGATAGCGCAGGATGCTGTTCTGGTCGAGCTGCACGCCCTGGTCGAGCATGTTCAGCCGGATCAGTTCCTCCTCGCTGACCGCCAGCTTGCGGGCGACGCTGGGGATGGAGTCGCCGGAACGCCACTCGTAGGTCGCGTACTCCTCGATCGGACGCTCCTTCTCGAGCATGGCGGGGCTCACCGCCGGCACCGGCAGGGCGCTGGCCGGAGCCGGAGCCGAAGCGGGGGTCGCAAGTTCCGACGCCGGCGCCTCCTCGCCGTTCAGAAAGTCGTAGACGATGATGCCGCCAATGACGACCACGTGGATGAGCAGCATGACCACGAACATGCGCGCCATGTTGGAGTTGGGCTCGTGCGTGTTGAAGACGCCCTCATCCGTGACCATGGCCACCTTGTGCTTGTGGCGCTCGCTGGCCGCGATGTTCAGCAGCAGCTTGTCTTTCTTTTTCATGCTCGTGAATGTGCAGGGTTGCGGGTTGAAATCAAAGGGCATTCACCGCCGCGCGGAAGGCCTCGCCCCGCTGCGCGTAGCCGGTGTACATGTCGAAGGAGGAGGTGCCCGGACTGAGGATGATGCTGTCGCCGGGCTGCGACAGGTCGGCGGCCTGACGCACGGCATCGGCCATGTCAGTAGCCAGCCGGCACGGCAGCAGGTCCGCGAAGACCGCCTGCAAGGCCGGGCCGATTTCGCCCAGGCAGACGATGGCGCGCACCCGGCCGGCCAGCGCCGCCCGCAGCGGCCGGTAGTCGAGCTGCTTGTCCTTGCCGCCGGCAATGAGCACCAGAGGCCGGTCCATGGCGCCGAGACAGGCCTCCAGCGCATGCAGGTTGGTCGCCTTGGAGTCGTTGATGTACTCGCGGCCGTCGTGCTCGCGCACCAACTCGCAGCGGTGCGCCGGCGGCGCGTAGGCGGCCACGGCGCGCAGCATGTCGGCGAACTCCAGGCCGAACACGCGCCCGGCCGCCAGCGCCGCCAGGACGTTCTCGTAGTTGTGCCGGCCGCGCAGGCGCAGGCCCGCCGCCGAGCCGATCTCGGTGCCGCGGTGGAAAAACCGGCCGTCCCGGCAGGTGTAGTCGGCCTCGGCGCCGTAGGCGGAAAAGGTCACCCGCTGCGCGGCGCCGGTGTCCACTGTCTCGCCGGCCCGGACGATGGCGACATCGTCGGCCCGGGCGTTCTCGAAGATGCGCGCCTTGGCGGCGAAGTACGCGCCCAGGTCGGGGTAGCGGTCGAGGTGATCCGGGGCGAAGTTGAGCCAGATGCCGACCCGGGCGCGAAAGTCGCGGATGGTTTCGAGCTGGAAGCTGCTGACCTCCAGGGCCAGCACGCCTTGGTCCGCGCCGCCGGCCACCACCTCGCTCAGTGACATGCCGTGATTGCCGCAGGGCACGGACGCGATGCCGCAACCGTTGAAGATGGCGGCGACGAGTTCCGTGCAGGTGCTCTTGCCGTTGGTGCCCGTGATGCCGACCAGCGGCACGCGGGTGAGGCCGAAGGCGAACTCCATCTCGCCGGTGAGCGGCACGCCGGCCTCGGCGAACTTGCGCGGCAGCGGCCAGCCGGCGTCCAGGCCCGGGCTGAGGATGACCAAGTCGTAGGCACCCGGGGCGACCACCAGATCGCGCGCCGGCTGGCCGGCCACGCAGCGGAAACCCTCGTCCTGCAGCCGCGTCAGCGCAGCCCGCAGACGCTCCGGCTCGCCCTCGTCGAACACGGTGACTTCGGCGCCCTGCAGCCGCGCCAGACGGGCGGCGCCGAGGCCGCTGCGGCCGGCGCCGAGGATGGCAAAATGCTGTCCGGTGTAGCGGGGCATCTCAGCGGAGTTTCAGGGTGGCGAGTCCGAGCAGGGCGAAGAACAGCGACAGGATCCAGAAACGCACGATGACCTGGTTCTCGTGCCAGCCGCCCAGCTCAAAGTGGTGATGGATGGGCGACATGCGGAAGACGCGCTTGCCGCGGGTCTTGAAGCTGGCGACCTGGATGATCACGCTCATGGCCTCCATGACGAAGACGCCGCCGACGAGGGCGAGCACGATCTCCTGCTTGCAGGCGATGGCGAGGGTGGCGATGCAGCCGCCCAGGGCCAGCGAACCGGTGTCGCCCATGAACATGCGGGCGGGGTGGGCGTTGAACCAGAGGAAGCCGACACAGGCGCCGGCCAGCGCCATGGCGACGATCGGCAGTTCGTTGGCCAGGGAGTGGTGCGCCACGCCGAGGTAGTCCGAAAACCGGGCGTTGCCGCAGACGTAGCCGAAGCCGGCGTAGGCGAGCGCCGTGGTCAGCGAGCAGCCGGTGGCCAGGCCGTCCAGGCCGTCGGTCAGGTTGACCGCATTGGAGGAGCCGACGATGATGAGGGTGAACGCCAGCACGGCGATCAGCCCCATGTCGGCGATCACGGCGTCCTTCACGAACGGCACGAACAGGGCGCGCATGGTGGCGTCGCCGCCCCACTGGAAAAACGGCCCGCTCAGCCCCTGGGCGCTGGCCTGGTCGATCGCCGCATCGCGCGGCACGAGGTAGCAGAGAACCAAGGCCGCCACAAGGGCCACCCCGCCCTGCCAGACCAGCTTGGTGCGCGCGCTGACCCCCTTGGAGTTCTTCTTGCTGATCTTCAGGTAGTCGTCCCAGAAGCCGAGCGCGCCCAGGCCGATGGTCGCCAGCAGCACGGTCCAGACGAGGATGTTGTCCCACTTGGCCCAGAGCAGGGTCGACAGCACGATCGCGGCGAGGATGAGGATGCCGCCCATGGTCGGCGTGCCGGCCTTTTTGCCGTGCAGCGCGTACAGCTGATGCACCTCTTCGGCCGTGCGCACCGGCTGGCCGATCTTCAGGGAGATCAGCTTGCGGATGAGCCGCTCGCCGAACAGCAGCGAGAACGCAAAGGCGGTGATGGCGGCGCCGCCGGCGCGGAAGGTGTGGTACTTGAAGATGTTCAGCACCTTGTACAGCAAGGAGTCGCTGCCGATCCAGTCGGCGGCCTCCAGCCAGTTGCGCAGTTCATAGAGCCAGTAAATCATCGAGTCTGAAAGCAGGTGAGAATCTTCTCCATGCCCGCGGAGCGGCTGCCCTTGAGCAGCACGGCATCCCCTTCGGCGAGGCACTCCCTCAGGTGCTCCGCACAGGCGGCATGGTCGGCAAAATGCCGGGCGGCGGACAAGCCGGCGGCGCGGGCGGCTTCGGTGATCCAGGCCGCCTCGTCGCCAACGCTGCACACGGCGTCCAGGCCGAGCCCTGCGGCAAACGCGCCGACCTCCCGATGGCCGGACTCGGCGTGCTCGCCGAGTTCGCCCATGCGGCCCAGCACGGCCACTTTCCGCCCCGGCCCGCGCAGTTCCGCCAGCGTGGCCAACCCGGCGCGCATGGAGTCGGGGTTGGCGTTGTAGGAGTCGTCGATGAACAGCACGCCGTTCACCAGCCGGGTCTGCATGCGCCCGCCGGTCAGGCGGACGGTGGCCAGCGCCCCGGTGATCGCTTCCGGCGCCACGCCCTGGGCCCAGCCCATGCAGGCCGCCAGAGCGGCATTGGCGACCATGTGATCCCCCAGCACGGGCAGGAAGGCGTCCACGCACTCGCCGGCAAAGTCGAGCTTGAAGCGGGTGCCTTGCGGGCCCGGGCGCAGGCCCGTGGCGCGCACGTCGCCGGCGCCGACGCCGGCGGTCAGCACCGTCGCCTGGCAATGGCGGGCCAGCAGCGGCGTGTAGACGTCCGCCGCCGGCAGCACCACCACGCCCTCCGCATGCACGTTGGCCGGCAGCGTGCCCTTCTCCCAGGCGATCGCGTCGCGGCTGCCCATGTGCTCGATGTGCGCCATGCCAATGTTGGTCACAATGGCGGCGTCCGGCAGGGCGATGTCGACCAGCGTCTTGATCTCGCCCGGGTGGTTCATGCCCATCTCGACGACCGCGCACTCGTCGCCGTCCTCCAGGGACAGCAGCGTCAGCGGCACGCCGATGTGGTTGTTCAGGTTGCCCAGGGTCGCCCGCACCGGCCCCTTGCAGGCCATCACCGCCGCGGTGAGGTCCTTGGTCGAAGTCTTGCCGTTGCTGCCGGTCAGGCCGATGAGCAGGGGCTGATGCCAGGCACGGTAGCCGCGCGCCAAGTCCTGCAACGCCCGCAGGGTGTCGTCCACCTCAATCACCGCGCAGTCGGCCGAGACGTCCCAGGACGGGTCGACCCGGCTGACCATGACGGCCGCCGCGCCGGCGGCGATGACCTGCGGCACGAAGTCGTGCGCATCGAAGCGTTCTCCCGCCAGGGCGACAAAAAGCCGGCCGGGACCGGCCTGGCGCGAATCCGTGGTCACCGCGGCAATCATCCGCGCATCCCCGCCGCGCCGGAGACGGCCGCCGGCAAAGTCCGCGAGGGTGGAGAGGGCAATCGGCTTCATGCGTGTCGCCTAGCGTTCCCCGTCCGGCGGGCGCCGCCCGCCCTCGTTGCGCTGCGCCTCGCGCTCCGCTTCGCGTTCGGCGCGCTCCTGGTCGCGCACGCCGGCAATTTCGGTCATCATCTGGCGCACCACGCGGCGGTCGTCGAACGGCTGCCGGCGGCCCTGGATCTCCTGGTAGTCCTCATGGCCCTTGCCAGCGACCAGCACAAGATCCCCCGCCCGCGCGTTTTCGAGGGCCAGGCGGATGGCGGCGCGGCGGTCAATGACCGTGGCGTGGTTCTTCGGCCGGGCAAAGCCCTTGGCCGCGTCGTCGATGATGGCCTGCGGATCCTCGCTGCGCGGGTTGTCGGAAGTCAGCACGCAGATGTCGCTGCCGGCCTCGGCCGCCGCCGCCATGCGCGGCCGCTTGAACCGGTCGCGGTCGCCGCCGCAGCCGAACACCGTGATGATGCGGCGCGGCCGCAGCACGCGCAGGGTGCGCAGCACGTTGTCGAGCGCGTCCGGGGTGTGCGCGTAGTCGACATAGACCTGGAACTTGGCGCTGTCGGTGACCCGTTCGAGCCGGCCGGGCACCTGCGGCGCCAGCTTGAGGTTGGCCACGCTCTCGCGCAGGTTCAGCCCCAGCGCATGCGCCGCGGCCAGGGCGCCGAGGGCGTTGTAGATGTTGAAGTCGCCGATCAGCGGCAGGCGCACCAGGAAGGAGCGCCCCTTGACCTCGAGCTCGAAGCTGGTGCCGGTGAGGTCGTAGCGCGCGTTGACGGCGCGGAAGTCGGCGCCGACGCCGAACCCGAACTTGGTGACGCGGCCGGTGCCCTCGAAGCGGGTGATCAGCTTGCGCCCCCAGGCGTCGTCGCCGTTGATGATCATCTGCCCCTTGGGCTGGGCCGCGATCGTCTCGAACAGCCGGGTTTTGGCCGCGAAATAGCGGGCCATGTCCTTGTGGTAGTCCAGGTGGTCCTGGGTCAGGTTGGTGAACACCCCGGCGGCGATGGGCAGGCCGCACATGCGCTCCTGATCGAGGGCATGGGAGCTGGCCTCCATGGCGCAGGCGCGGCAGCCGTTGTCGCGCATGCCCGCCAGCAGCGCCTGGATCTCCAGGGATTCCGGCGTCGTGTGCGTGGCCGGCACCTGCCGGTCGCCCAGGTCGTAGACCACCGTGCTCAGCAGGCCGCAGCGCTGCTGGCCGCGGTTGAGCAGGTGATGCATCAGGTAGGCCGTCGTGGTCTTGCCGTTGGTGCCGGTGACGGCCGCGATCGCCAGGCCGCGCGCCGGCTGCCCGTAAAACGCCGCCGCCGCCCGGGCCAACGCGATGCGCGAATGCTTCACGTGCACCCAGGGCACCGACACCGCGTCCGGCGGCGCCTGCTCGGCGATGATCGCCGCCGCGCCCGCCGCGACCGCCTGCGCAATGTAGTCATGGCCGTCGGCACTGCTGCCGCGCAGGGCCACAAAGGCCGTGCCCGGCGCCACCTTGCGGGAATCGTAGGCAAGGGCGGTGATCTCAGTGTCCAGGGGGCCGCTGGCCACCGGCTTGTCGAGGGTCGCAATGAGGTCGCGCAGAGTCACTGGGCACCTCCTTTGAGAGCCAGGGGACGTTGGGGACGGACGGAGAGTTGTTTCAATGTTTCAGCCACGATTTCAGCAAAAATGGGTGCGGCCACCTTGCCCCCGCCAATGTCGGCCGGGTTCGGTGCCTTGGGGTTGTCCAGCACGACCACGCAGACGATTTTGGGGTCGTCGGCCGGCGCAAAACCGGCGAAGGAGGTGATCCACTGGTCTTTTCGATAGCCGCCCTTTCTCGGACTTCCATCTTTATTCCGTCCGACGATCATTTCGTGGTCGTAGCGCTGCGAGGTGCCGGTTTTGCCGGCCACCTCGACCCCCTCGAGCCGGGCCCGGCTGCCGGTCCCCTCCTCGACCACCCCCTTGAGCAGGCTGCGCATGAGCGCGGCGGTGCGGCCGGTGCAGACCTGCCCGACCACCTGCGGCGGCTGCACCTCCACCGCGCGGCCGCCATCGCTGACGATGCGCTCGATCAGGCGCGGCTTGAGCAGCAGGCCGCCATTGGCGATCGCCCCGTAGGCCATGGCCATCTGCAGGGGGGTGACGTTGACCTCGTAGCCCATGGGGAAGCGCGAGTAGGTGGTGTTGGACCAGCGCCCCTCGTTGATGTAACCCCGGCTTTCGCCGGGCAGGACGATGCCGGTGCGGCGGCCGAAACCGAACCGCTTGACGTAGTCGAGGTAGGTCTCCTGGCCGATCCGCTTGAAGATCTTGTAGGTGCCGATGTTGCTGGAATGGGCAAAGGCGGTCCGCGCCGGCACCGTGCCCATCTTCTTGACGTCGCGCAGGCTGGCCTTGAACACCGGGTCGGTGTATTCGCCCCACTGGCAGTCCAGGGGCTCGTCGACCGAGAGCTTGCGCTGGTCGAGGGCGGCAGTGAAGGCCACCACCTTGAAGGTCGAGCCCGGTTCGTAGGGCTCGTAGATGGCCAGGTTCTTCCAGTTGGTGCGGTCCGGCTCGCTGCGGTCGTGGCTGGGCAGGAAGCTCATCGCCAGCACGGAGCCGGTGGCGGCCTCGGTCACCACCGCCATGATCTTGTTGGGCCGGTACAGCGCGTCGGCCTGCGCCACGATGGCGTCGACGGCGTCCTGCAACTGCATGTCGATGGTCAGGTGGACGTCCTTGCCGTGGCGGGGCTCGCGAACCTCGCCGCGGTAGAGCAGCAGTTCGCGGCCGTACTTGTCGTGCTCGACCTCGACGCTGCCCGGCGTGCCGCGCAGCGCCTCTTCGCAGGTTTTTTCGATGCCCAGCACGCCGCCCTTGCCGCCCTCGACGCCGCCGACGATCAGCGCCAGGCGGTTCTCGGTGGGGTAGCGGCGGCGAACCGCGGGCGTCACGTAGACCCCCTTGACGAAGAGGGCGTCGAGGTACTTGCGCCAGTCCGCCGCCTGCTCGTCGCTCATGCCCGAAGCCAGGTAGACGATCTGCTCGGGCGAGCGCAGCTTGGCCAGGACGGCATCCGGACTGCCGCCGAGCTTGGCGCTCAGGGCGCGGGCGACATGCTGGTGGTAGGCCTCAAGGATGGCGGCATCGCTCATCTCCACCGTCATCGCCCGCACGCTCTTGCCGAGCACGCGCGCCAGGTTGGGCTTGATGGTCGGCAGCTCGTGCAGGTGCACGCGGTTGGTGCGCAGGTCGTAAACCTCCTCGTCGTAGGCCAGGTAGCGGTCCGCGTGGTCCTTGATCGAGCCGCGCTGGGCGGGCAGCGGGCGCTCCTCGCGGAACTTGCGGGCCGCCTCCTCGGCCAGGCGCGGACCGCGCTTCAGGTGCAGATCGTAAAGACGCCAGACCACGCCGGAAAAGCCGAGGGTCAGCAGGCAGGTGACGAACATCATCCGCCGGCACAGCGGCAGCTCGCGGCGCAGTTGGGCCTGGTTGGGGACGAAGCTCACGGCACGCTGGGGGTGGAGGTTTGGGCGACCGCCTCGGCGCCGGCGCCGTCACGGGTGCGCAGCTGGATGATGACGTTGGCGTCCGGGCTGATTTTCTGCAGCCAAGTGCCCTTGGCCTGCAGAATCGGCTGCACGCGCGCGCTGTCGAGCAGTTGGTCGATCTTGCGCTCCAGGCTGACGATCTCGAAATTCAGCAGCTTCATCTCCTGCTCGAGCTGGCGCTGCTCCTCGGCCTGGGCGGCCACGCGGTTCTTGTTGAAGACCACGCTCAGCGCCCCCAGCAGCACGACGCCGCAGAGGATCAGCACGACGGTCACCGCCGGCAGGCCGATGGAGTTGCGGTAGCGGTTGCGCTTCATGCGGACAGGCGTTCGGCGGCGCGCAGGCGGGCGCTGCGGGCGCGCGGGTTGAGCGCCAGCTCCGCCGCGCCGGCCTCGACCGGTTTGCGGGTGAGCAGGCGCAGCAGGCAGTCGGGATTCGGGCGCGGCTCCGGCCATTCAGGCCGGTCCAGCCAGGGCTGGCTCAGCCGCTGGAAGGCCTGCTTGACGACCCGGTCCTCGATCGAATGGAAGGTGATCACCGCCAGCCGGCCGCCAGGCTTCAGCCACTTCGGCGCAGCCGCCAAAAAATCGCGCAGCGCGGCGATCTCCTGGTTGGTTTCCACACGCAGCGCCTGGAAGGTCAGGGTGGCCGGATGCCGCTTGCTGTACTTCGGGCAGACGCGGGCCACCAAGTCCGCCAGCTGCAAGGTCGTGGTGATCGGCTGGCGCGCCCGCTCCTGGACAATGGCGCGGGCAATACGCCGGGCCTGCGGCTCCTCGCCATACTCGCGCAGGATCCGCTCCAGTTCCTCCTGCGGCGCGGTGTTGACGATGTCCGCCGCGCTCACGGCGGCGCTGGTGTCCATGCGCATGTCCAGCGGTCCGTCCTTGGCGAAGGAAAAACCGCGCGCCGGATCGTCCAGATGGCGGCTGCTCACGCCGATGTCCACCAGCATCCCGTCCAGGCCGCTGACGCCGGCCTCGGCCAGCACCCGGGGAAAGTCGCGGAAGTTGCCGCGCAGTGCGCAAAAGCGGTCGGCATAGCCTTTCAACCGCTCGCCGGCATGGCGCAGCGCCTCCTCGTCCTGATCCATGGCCACCACGCGGGCGCCGTGCTGGAGCAGCGCCTCGCTGTGGCCGCCGCCGCCGAGCGTACCGTCGAAAATCAGCTTGCCCGGCGCCGGCTGGAGCGCGTCCAGGACCTCCTGCATCAGCACCGGCAGATGGTAAAACGGCAGCTCGCGCGCGCCCCCGGCACCGCCCTCGGGCTCGCCGGCGCCGCCGCCAAACGCCGGCCGCGAGGTCAGCATGGCGCGTCCCCAAGGCATCAGATCATCCATGGCCTCCGATGCGCCAAACCAGGGCCGGATGCCAGCCTGAAAGCGCTGAATCGCACGCTTCAGCCAGGGCCTGCCGCTCCGGAGAGCGGTCTCCGTGCCAGTCCGGCACAGGCCGGTCGGGAGGAGGGGGTGGAGAAGGCTGGCAGCGGAGACAAACATGCGCGACGAAAGCGTAAGGTTGTCAGTTCTCGTTCATCAGCAATTGATATTCCACAACTGCCGGTAATTAAGATATCTTTATCACTGATTGGGCCCTTCCTGGCAATCCTCGATTTAGGAAAAGCTCTCAAAGCCGGCCGCAATTCGCTGTTCAAAAGAACGGAACCGCAGGCAGCGGTCCGTGTATCGCCCCTTTCCCAGCATCAGTTTGGTTTTGCCGCCGTTGTGCCCATTA
>CAYYJK010000120.1:0-9979 GCA_964472185.1 uncultured Prosthecobacter sp. | reverse complement strand
ACGCCGCCGCGCAGGTGAAGAAGGCGCTCGAAGTCACCCACCGCCTCGGCGGCGAGGGCTACACCTTCTGGGGCGGCCGCGAAGGCTACGCCACCCTGTGGAACACCGACCTCAAGCGCGAGCTCGACCACCTCGCCCGCTTCCTGCACATGGCGGTCGACTACAAGAAGCAGATCGGCTTCAAGGGCCCGTTCTACATCGAGCCCAAGCCGCGCGAGCCCTCCACCCACCAGTACGACAGCGACGCCGCGGCCTGCTTGAACTTCCTGCGCGAGCACGGCCTGATGGAGCACTTCAAGCTGAACCTGGAAACCAACCACGCCACCCTGGCCGGCCACACCATGTGGCACGAAATGGAGGTTGCCGCGGCGGCCGGGGCGCTGGGTTCGGTCGACGCCAACACCGGCGATGAACTCATCGGCTGGGACACCGACCAGTTCCCGACCGACATCTACATGACCACCCAGATGATGCTGGTGCTGCTCAAGACCGGCGGTTTCACCACCGGCGGTCTGAACTTCGACGCCAAGGTGCGCCGCGAGTCCTTCGAGCCGGTGGACCTGTTCCACGCCCACATCGGCGGCATGGACGCCTTCGCCCGCGGCCTCAAGATCGCCGCCGCCATCGTCGAGGACGGCCGTCTCGACGCCTTCAAGAAGGCGCGCTACAGCACCTTCGACAGCGGCATCGGCGCCCAGATCGAAGCCGGCAGCGTCGGCTTCGCGGAGTTGGAGGCCTACACCCTGCAGAACGGCGAACCCGCCATCGGCAGCGGTCGCCAGGAAATGCTGGAGAACCTGATCAACGACTTCATCTGATCGATGGCGTCCCTGCGGTCGGCCGCCGCCTCCAGCGCGACCGACCGCAGATTCCCCGCTTCTCAGAGGCAGGCCCCCGGGCCTGCCTCTTTGCGTTTGCTGCGAGCGCTGTGCGGGACGTAACAGAAAAAAACCTCACAAAATCAGCAGTTCAGACCCAGGCAATACTCAACCTAAAGCTGTTCCAAACTTCGGAAGCAGGTCAGCCCCTTTCCTTTTCTCTCAATCAAGCCCTTTCGGATTCAGGGTGGCAGGACATTGGACAACTCGGCAGACGACTCGAAACTCATGCAATTCAGCCTTCCGGCATCGACCGCTCAAAGCGAGGTGGCACGGATTCTCCAGAAGCCACGGGGCTCGTTCACCAACGAGTCCACAAAGGTAATTTCCTGGAAGTTTGGCGGAATTTGCGGTGCGGATACGGATCGCCAACTTTTCAGATCAGTCGATTTTTCAAGGACGTAACTGGCCCCAGGAATCGCATCCACCGAAAAGCTAACAAACCGAGTCTGAGGATCGTACGCTTTGCTCTTGATGCGCAAATCACGCAAACCTTTCTCAACGTCCTCCGGAGACATGGCGTGCTCAGGATACACATGCCCGCTAGCAGAGACAATTCTCGTGCCTGGAGTGAGGCCCCGAATGCCAATCCGTTGACTATGCCAGCTGTCCACATCGATGTATCCGACTCCACTTCCATCAACAAATGACTCTCCGCTGGTTACTTGGCGATAGCTCTGGCCAATAGTTGTAATCACCTGATACAGGGAAATGGTGTCTCCGACTTTCAATTTCAGTATTTCCGCCCTGTAATCCAACCCTTGGCCTGAATCAGGCGGGTATGATATTTGGTCCGTGACTGTCCAACCTGGTCCGCTGGAAGGAGAAAAATCAGTGCGCGAAAAAAAGGTGGCCGCATCCAATTGAGGTTCATAGCTATGAATTGTATAAATCAAGCGCTGACACAGCAGGATTTCCAATTCGGTTCCAACAGGGGCAATGACATGATCAATTGTGAACGTTTCATTCCAAATCAAGTTAAGGTTCATGCGAACCCTCGATTCGGCCGTCGCCTCCGGGAGGCCGATTCCTCCAGCCACATTCGTATCTCCTACCCACCCAACCCTTAACACCCCAGGTTTAATATCAAATTTTAAATTAGAAGTGGCGACACCCCAGCCTCCTGAGGCATTCAAAATTCGCGCATATTCAAAACCATCAATGTCACCCCCCCCACCATCAAAGGAGTCTGTCTCGAACCATGGATCACTGGGAGAAGTGTAACTGGCTGTATGGCTAAAATTGACCGTGAAACCGAAATTTTTCACCTCCGCGCGAGCGCAACAGAGGTGCAGACCTGCCAACAAAATCACACGCCCTATCAGCGATAACGATCTTTTGAAGAAACGCGGAATGCTGATGCAACTGCAGCACAAACAGCACACGAAATCACAATACAGCGAGATTGGTTCTTCATCAATGCTCATGGCATGCCTAAAACGCAAAGCGTCTTTCTTTCTTATTCAACTTCCTAGAAAAAACCATCAAGAAAACGCGGATTTTGTTATCCATGCAGCTTGGCTTGTCAGCGACCATCGATTCGATGTGGCTAAAATTCCGGCGCACGATCATTTCTCGTTTATACAGCCGGCTCACTGGCATCTTGTCCTGGGCCATTTTGCTCGGCAAGAACGGCTCCATGAATTGGACTGATCGAATGGACCGTTTCAGGAGGCCGCGGCTTCCGCCGGAACGGGCGCGCAGCGTGCCCTGCGCGCGACGGGGGCTCAGGCGTGAAGCCGGTTGCACCCCGGTCCGGGTTGCCGCGCGTGCGGCGCAACCGTCCACGCAACGGTGCAAAACGCCAAAAAAACAGCCGGGCGCAGGGCCCGGCTGTTTGAGAAGAGGCAGCAGGTGCGGCCGGCTCACTTCTCCTGGGCGTACTCGGCGTAGGCCTCGGCGATCCGGGCTGACTTCTCATCGCCCAGATGGAAGATGAAGCGGTGGCGCAGGCTGATCGTCTCGCCCTTCTTGAGGGTGAAGGCACCCGAGGCGGCGTTCTTTTCCAGGGCCTGCAGGCCGAAGGGGTTGGCGGTGAACAGGCCGTAGGTGCGGACGTGCCAGGGGGTGGGGTGGCGGAAGCTGGCCGGGTGGTTGAGCATGGCCACGCCGACGTGTTTGCCTTTCACGGTGCCGTGGTAGTCGCACCAGGTGGCGCGCTTGCCCCAGGCGGCCTCATCGGTCAGGCCTTCGCTGTTGATGATCTTGCCGGTGCCCTTGCCTTCCTTGCCCTTGTCCACGGCCATCTCCGACGGCACGCGGATGCTCAGACCGGAATCCTTCTTGTCGTCCACCAGGGTGTCGCCTTCGCTGGCGATGAGCTCGATGTCGATGTCGATGATGCGGGTGTCGCCCTTGACCCGGAAGGTGTGGCGGCGCACCTCTTCGCAGGTCTTTTTGCCGCTGGCGTCAACGTAGTCGGAGACGGCCACCAGCACGCCGGTGTCGCCGCCCTGGATCGTGCGGAATTCGCGGTGGCGGATGGCGCCCAGGTGCGCCACGCGCTCGGCGGTCTTGCCGTTGGGCTTGTCGCCGAAGGTGGCGCGTTCGGCCCAGGTGTCGTAGCCGCCGATGTTCTCATGGCCGAAGCACAGGCCGCGGTGATGCGGGTGGTCGTGCTGCTCGCCGTCCACCGTCTTCATCGGGTAGGAACGCGTCATGTCGGTGCCGTCCGGACCGAAGATCGGCCAGAGGTAGGGCTTGTTGGCCTGGTCCACCACGTACTCGGTGAAGAACTGGCCGTCGATCTTGACCACGGCGCCGCCGGAAGCGGTCTTTTCCAGGGTGAAGGTGGCGGCCGGGGCGCTCAGGGCGGCCAGCGACAGCAGCAGGGCGGAGAGGAGGGACGTGGGCTTCATGGGGAGGGAGGGCACAAGGACACACATCAACGCGCCTGCAACCGGCTTTCTTCCCGGTCGCGCCGCGCAATCCGCGATGGCGGCCGGCCGATTTCTGCGTATGCACTGCGGCCCGCATCACCCCTATGGCCGGTTTCTTCAAATCCCTCCTGCAGCGCTTCACCAAACCCGACATCGACTGGGACGATCTCGAGGCCAGCCTCATCGGCGGCGACCTCGGCCCGAAGCTGGCGCTGCAGATCGTCGAGGACCTCAAGTCGCAGGGGCGCAAGCTGCACGGCGCGGACATCGTCCAGGTGGCGCGCGAGCACGTCCGGCGCATTCTGCCGGCCGAGGTGCCCGCCCTCGCCAAGTTCGACGGCCGCCCGAAGGTGCTGCTGATCGTCGGCGTCAACGGCACCGGCAAGACCACCTCGACCGCCAAGCTGGCCCACGTGCTCAGCCGCGCCGGCCACAAGGTGGTCCTGGCCGCCGCCGACACCTTCCGCGCCGCCGCCGTCGAGCAGCTCGAAGTCTGGTCGCAGCGCCTGGGCATCCCCATGGTCAAGGGCCCGCCCAACGGCGATCCGGCCTCGGTCTGCTTCGAGGCCTACGACCTGGCGCAGCGCACCGGCGCCGACTTCCTGATCTGCGACACCGCCGGCCGCCTGCACACCAAGCACAACCTCATGGAGGAGCTCAAGAAGGTGCACCGCATCCTCGGCCGCAAGGATCCCAGCTCGCCGCACGAGGTCCTGCTCGTCGTCGACGCCACGACCGGCACCAACGCCCTGCAGCAGGCGCGCGAGTTCCACAAGATCATCCCGCTGACCGGCCTGATCGTCACCAAACTCGACGGCAGCGGCAAGGGCGGCATCCTGGTGGCCATCCAGCAGGAGCTGGGCGTGCCCGCCCGCTTCATCGGCCTCGGCGAGAAGGTCGAGGAGTTCCAGGCCTTTGACTCGAAGCGCTTCGTCGAGGAACTTCTCTGACCCGCATGCCCGACCTGCCGCCCGTGGACCTGACCTCCGACGACCACTTCATGCGCGAGGCGCTGCGCCTGGCGCGCAAGGCCGCGCGCCAGGACGAGGTGCCGATCGGCGCCGTGATCGTCCATGAAGGGCGCATCATCGCCCGCTCGTGGAACCAGGTGGAGACGCTGCGCGACGCCACCGCGCACGCCGAGATGCTGGCGCTGACCCAGGCGGAAAGCGCGCGCGAAGACTGGCGCCTGGCCGACTGCGACCTGTATGTGACCAAGGAGCCCTGCCCCATGTGCGCCGGCGCCATCGTCCACTGCCGCATCCGCCGGGTGATTTTCGGCTGCCCCGACAGCAAGGGCGGCGCCGCCGGCGGTTTTTGGAACCTGCTCCAGGCGCCGAATCTGAACCACCGCTGCGACATCACCGCCGGCGTGCTGGCCGAGGAAAGCGTCGCCATCCTCAAGGAGTTTTTTGCCGCCGCCCGCCAGCGCCGGGCGCTCGGCCTGCCGCACCAGAAGGGGCTGGGCGGCCCGCCGCCGGACGCGCCCTCCGTGTTCGACGGCCCCTAGCGGCCGGCCCGGGCCAGCAGCGCGCGCTCCTCGGGCAGCATGCGCGCCTGCGACGGGATGCCGCGGATGACCGTGCGCGCCGCGTCCTCGGCGTTGTCGACCCCGCTGTCGCGGGCGATCGCCGCAAACACCGCCTGCTGCCCCGGACTGAGGTGGCGCAGGTCCATGTTCTGCAGGAACGCCGTGGCGGCGCGGGCGTCGAGCAGGCGCCAGTGCGCCAGCGCCGCCATCAGCCGGCGGGCGTGGTCGCCGGGCCGCTGCTCGAGCAGCTTCAGCGCCTCGGCCAGCGACAGCTCGATCTGGCGGCCGGTCAGCAGGTTGACGTACAGAAAACGCTCAACGTAGACCGGATCGTCCGGCCAGCGGCGCACGGCCTCGATGGCAGTCTCCAGCATGAGCTCGGTGTTGCCGTTGGCCTCGGCGGTGCGCAGCAGGCCCTGGTAACCCAGGCGCTCCGTCTTGGCGATCTGCGTCGTGCTGCGGAAGCAGTCCTGGGCGATGTCGAGGTGGCCGCGCGCCTCGGCGTACTCGGCGATCTTCATCAGCAGCTCGCCGCGGCGCTCGATCTCGGCGGCGGCGCGCGCCTGACCGAGCACCAGCCGCACCTCGTCCGCGGGCTTGCGCATGACGAAGGCGAGGTGCGCCCGGTAGAAGGCGCTGATGCTGCGGTTGAGCAGACTGTTGACCTTCGGGTCGCTGACCAGGCGCTCGAGGTCGTCGAAGCGCTGCAGCAGGGTCAGGGCGGTCAGGTAGTTCTCCAGCAGCGGCTGGTAAACCTTGGCCTCCGCCTCGGGCACGAGGGCGAGCACCTGCAAGGGCTCCTTCTGCTCGATCAGCCAGCGCACCAGCGGCACCAGCTCCTCGCGCGTCCGGCCCTGGGCGCTCTGGATGGCCTCCTGAATCAGCTCGACCCGGCGCGCCGGATTGAGCTGCAGCTCGCGCTTCAGCGCGGCCACCAGGTGCCAGCCGCCCGCTTTGGGATGCGCGCGCAGCCGGCGCACCAGCTGCGCCGCCTCGTCCGCCGGCAGGCTGGCGAAACCGTCCAGGAACTCCAGCGCCTGCAGGCCGAGGTCGTCGTCGTTGCCGGCGATCGCCCAGGCGCGGCGCAGGCCGTCGGCCATCTCGGCGGCGTCGCCCGAATCGGCCTGGATGCGCGCCAGGCGCAGGCTGTGCGCCTGGTCCTCGGGATGCTTGGCGGCAAAGGCCTTGAGGGCGCGCAGCAGCTGGCTGTTCTGGCGGCTGTCGCCCCAGACCTCCTCGGCCAGCTTCATCGACAGCGCATCCGAGGGCGCGCTGTCGAGCAGGTTCTCCAGCAGGTCCGAGGCCTCCTTGCCGCGGTTGAGGTGGAGCAGCGCGCGCACCCGCGTCTGGCGGTCCTGCAGCGTGGTGGCGCCCTTCTTGTCGAGCTTGTCGAGGAAGTACAGCGCCTCCGGGCGCTTCATGGCGGTCAGGTACTCGGTGTTGAGCCGGATCGCGTTGATGTTGTCCGGAGCGATGCTGACCGCCTCCTGGGCCTTGAACACGGCGTTGACCATCTGGCCGTCCTCCGCCATCTGCCGCGACTCGCCGACCAGCCGCTCGGCCTTCCAGTCCTGGTAGCGGTCCTGGATCGGCTTGGCGTAGACGAAACCCACGATGACCAGGGTCAGCGACAGCGCGGTGACGGCGCCGACGGCCACCCAGCGCGCGACGGTCGACTGCCGGTCCTTGTGCGCCTGGGTCGGCGGCACCAGCCAGTGCCAGACGGCGACAAACGGCCGCAGCAGCAGGAACGGCTTCGGCCGCCCGGGCGAGTTCGGGTCGATGGTCTGGTTGGTGAGCACGCGGCGGTGAACGGACCCTCAAAATAGCCGGCGCCGCGGCGGCGTCACGGCCAAAGTTCAGCGCAGGAACCGGCCGGTGGCGCTCGCCTCGACCGCGGCCACCTGGGCGGGCGTGCCCTCGGCGACAATCCGGCCGCCCTCGCTGCCGCCACCGGGGCCGAGGTCGACGATCCAGTCGGCGCAGCGGATGACGTCCGGGTGGTGTTCGATGACAATGACGGTGTTGCCGGCGTCGCGCAGGCGGAACAGCACCTGCAGCAGGGTCTGGATGTCGGCGAAATGCAGGCCGGTGGTCGGTTCGTCGAGCACGTACAGCGTGGTGCCGGTGGCCTTGCGCGCCAGCTCGGCAGCCAGCTTGATGCGCTGGGCCTCGCCGCCCGACAGGGTGTTGCCAGCCTGGCCGAGCTTGACGTAGCCGAGCCCGCAGTCTTCGAGGGTGAGCAGCTTGCCGGCGATGGCGCTGGCCTTGCCGAAAAACCGGCTCGCCTCGCTGACCGTCAGGTCGAGCACGTCGGCGATGCTGCGGCCCTTGAAGGTGATCTCCAGGGTCTCGGCGTTGAAGCGCCGGCCGTGGCACTGGTCGCAGGTCACGTAGACGTCGGCCAGGAAGTGCATGTCGATGCGGATCTGGCCGTCGCCCTGGCACTTCTCGCAGCGGCCGCCCGGCACGTTGAAGCTGAAGCGCCCGGCGTCGTAGCCGCGCACGCGCGCCAGCGGCAGCTGGGCGAACAGCTCGCGGATCGGCCCCAGGGCGCCGGTGTAGGTCGCGGGGTTGCTGCGCGGGCTGCGGCCGATTGGCGACTGGTCGATGACCACGACCTTGTCGAAGGCCTCCAGGCCGGTGATGCGCTCGTGCCGCCCCGGCTCCTCCTTGGCGCCGTAAAAATGCCGGCGCAGGGCGCGCATCAGGATCCGGTTCACCAGGGTCGACTTGCCGCTGCCCGACGGCCCGGTCACCGCCGTCAGGCGGCCGACTGGAAACGCCGCGGTGACGTCGCGCAGGTTGTGCTCGCAGGCGCCGTGCACGGTGAGCTGCGCCGTCGCCGCCATGGCCAGCTCGGGGTGCCGGCTGGCGGCGCCGATGCGCAGCCGCTGGTCGAGGTAGGCGCCGGTGAGGCTTTCTCGGGCGCGGCACAGGTCGTCCAGGCTGCCCTGGGCGACCACTTGGCCGCCGTGCACGCCGGCGGCGGGGCCGAGCTCGATGAGGTGGTCCGCCGCGCGCATCATCGCCTCGTCATGCTCGACCACCAGCACCGTGTTGCCGAGGTCGCGCAGGCGCAGCAGCGTGCCAATGAGCTTTTCGGTGTCGGCCGGATGCAGGCCGATGCTCGGTTCGTCGAGCACGTACAGCACGCCCGAGAGGCCGGCGCCGATCTGCGTGGCCAGGCGGATGCGCTGGGTTTCGCCGCCGGACAGCGTGCCGCTCTCGCGGTTCAGCGTCAGGTACCCCAGGCCGACCTGCTCGAGGAAGTCCAGCCGCTTGAGAATTTCCTTCTGCAGTTCGGCCGCATAGGCGCGCTGGTGCTCGGTCAGGCGCAGCCCGCGCATCCAGGCCAGCGCCGCGCGGATCGGCAGGTCGCCGAAGGCGTGCAGGTCGAGCTCGCCGCCACCGTCCGGCGCCGCGTCCGAAACCAGGGTGACCGCCAGACTCTCCGGGCGCAGGCGCCGGCCGCCGCAGGCCGTGCAGGTCAGCGGATTCATGAAGCGCATCACCTGGGCGCGCAGGGCCTCGCTCTCCGCCTGGGTGTGCAGGCGGCGCGCCTCGGCCAGCAGTCCCTCGAACGGCTTGGCGACGCTGCGCTTGCCGCCGCCGAGGCTCCAGCCGGTGGCGACCGCCTCCGCGCCGGTGCCGTGGAACAGGGCCGTCTTGAACGCCTCCGGCAGCGTCCGGAACGGCGCGTCCAGCGGCGCCCGGCAATGCCGGGCCAGGGCCTCGATGGCGCGCTGCTGGACCGCCTTCAGCTTCGGGTTGCGCGACCACCAGGTCTTGACCGCCCCGTCCTGGATCGATTTCTCCGGGTCCGGCACGAGCAGGCCGGCATCCGGCGCCAGCACCGTGCCGACCCCTTCGCAGGCCGGGCAGGCGCCCAGGTGGGTGTTGAAGGAGAAGTGCTGCGGGGTCAGCCGGCCGATCGCGTAGCCGGTGCGCGGATTGGCGTAGGCGGTGGTGAAGCTGAGCAGGCGCTCCTCCCCCGCCCCGCCGGCCAGGAACTGCACCTCGGCCTCGTTCCACTTCAGCGCCGCCTCGATCGACTCCATCAGCCGCGCCTTCACCCCGTCGCGCACGACCAGGCGGTCGATGACGATCTCGACCCGGTGCGACTCGCGCAGCGCCGGCTTCAGCCCCTCCTCCAGTTCCACCACCTCACCGTCGAGGCGCACGCGCACAAAACCCTGGCGGCGCAGCTTGTCGAACAGCGCGCGCACGCCCGCGCCGTCGGCCGGCGGCTGCGGCGCCAGGACAATCAGGCGCGTGCCTTCGCCCAGGGCCAGCAGGCGCTCGCCGATCTCCGCCGGCGTGTTCTTGACCAGCCGTTCGCCCGTCTGCGGGTCGTGCGGCCGGCCCGCCACCGCGTACAGCACGCGCAGGTAGTCGTTGATCTCGGTGACCGTGGCGATGGTGCTGCGCGGGTTCGGCGTGCTGTGCGCCTGCTCGATCGCCACCGCCGGCGACAGGCCCTCGATGAAGTCGACGTCGGGTTTCTCGAACTGGTCGAGGAACTGGCGGGCGTAGGCCGACAGGCTCTGCACGTAGCGGCGCTGGCCCTCGGCGTAGAGGGTGTCGAAGGCCAGCGACGACTTGCCGCTGCCGCTGACGCCGGTGAGCACCACCAGCCGCTGGCGCGGAATGTCCACGTCGATGCCCTTGAGGTTGTGCTGGCGGGCGCC
>CAYYJK010000119.1:9012-10178 GCA_964472185.1 uncultured Prosthecobacter sp. | reverse complement strand
CCTCGAAGTGCGCGAAGAAGGTCTGGATGGTCTCGTGCAGGATGGCTTCCAGGCGGACCTCGATGTTGTCCAGGCGGCGGACGAAGTAGGTGTGGGCGAGCACGGACGGCACGGCAACGAACAGGCCCGCGATGGTGCAGCGCAGAGCGACGCCGATCTCCTTGGCCACCTCGGCGGTGTCCGGCCCGGCGGCGCTGCCGAAGGCGGAGAACATGCCGACCAGACCGGCGGTGGTGCCGAGCAGGCCGAGCAGCGGCGCGACGGTGACCATGACCTCCAGCACCGAAACCCCACGCTCCAGGTGGTGCAGCTCCTCCTTGGCGCGGGCGGTGATGGTGTCGACGCACTCCTGGCGCGAGGAGAAGGTGCCGCTGATGGCCAGCGAGGCCAGACGGGCCAGCAGGGACGGATCGCGCTCAAGCACTTCCTGCAGGGGCCGGATGTGGCCCTTGGCGGCATAGTCGGAGAGCGAGCGCAGCTCGGTGACGACCGGCGCGGGAAGGACCAGATGGTCGCGCAGGCGCAGCCAGGCCGAGATCATCACCGTCACCGCCGCAAAGGAGCAGAGCACGATGAACAGCATCACGAAGCCGCCGGTGGCCAGGAAGTCCCAGATCCGCGACAAGCCGGACGGCGACGGTTCGACGGCGAGGAGCAGGTGCGTCAGCAGGTCAGTAGACAATGGCTTCATATTCGATCTTCACCCGCCCGTCATCCAGGGTGGGCAGGAGCGCCGCGGGAATCGGAGGTATTTGCGCGTCCAGGATGGCCCGCAAGGTCAATTCCCGCATGCGCGGGTCGGCGTCGCGGGCGTCGGACAGGATGGTCAGGTCCTGGGGCGTGCCGCGCCGGTCGACGAAGAAGCGGAAGCGGACCCGGCCGAAGCTGACCGAATCCTTGGCCAGGCGGACGTACAGGTGCCACTTTTTCTCCACCGCGCCGGTGACCTGGCGCATGTAGATGCCCAGCGGCGTGGCTTCCGCATCCACGGCATCCTGACCGGGATTGGTCACCGCGCCGTCGGTCCTGCTGGTGCGGGTGAACGGGGTGAAAGCGTCCGGCGCCGGATTCGGCGCGGACTGCGCCGGCAGGCCGGTCGCGGTGGGCGCCATCGGCGGCGGCGCCTCCTCGGGCACGCGCACCTGCGGCACGGGCGGCTCGTCGCT
>CAYYJK010000119.1:2614-8912 GCA_964472185.1 uncultured Prosthecobacter sp. | reverse complement strand
GCCTGCGAACCGAGCCCCCAGGCCAGCAGCATCAGCAGCAGCGCGTGCACCAGCAGCGAGCCGGCGATGCCTGTCTGAAGGTGCCTGTCGTGGGCGAGGGTCAAAGCGCCGCTATGATGCCCGTTCCGGCGCCGGAAGCAAATCGCGAATCCGCCGGCTCAGCGCGTACCGGCCGGCACTGCGGGCGCCGCCGGGGCGGCCGGGGCGGCTTCGGGCTCGAGCGCCTCCAGCACCGGTTCGCCGTCGAAGTGGGCGGGCAGCGGCACGTCGAGCAGCCGGAGCACCGTGGCGGCGGTGTCGTAGGTCATGACCGACTTTTTGGCGATGGCGTGCTGCTTGCGGATGCCCTTGCCCCAGGCGATCCACGGGATGGTGGTGTTGTTGACCAGGGGATCGGCGTGGTTCTTGTCCTTGCCGCCGTGGTCGGCGCTGAGGATGATCGTGCTGTCCGGCTCGATGCCGGCCTGACGGATGGCCTCAAGCACCTGGCCGAGCGCGACGTCGCAGGCCTGGAAGGCGGCCAGCTGCTCGGGCGTGCCCCAGCCGTACTTGTGCCCGGCGGTGTCGGCGTCCGGAAAATGGATGACGCAGAGGCGCGGCTTTTTCTGCAGGATGTAGGGGACCGCCTGGGCGGCGACATCCAGGGCCGGCACCAGCTTCTTCTCCTCGGAAGCGGGGATGGGCGCGGCCGTGTAAAAACCGCCGCAGTTGAAGGCGTCGAGGGTGTCCTTCAGCCAGAGGTGGCGGAACTTGATCTTGCCGCAGAACAGGGCGGTTACCGCACCCGGCTCGGCGGCGCGCGTCAGCGAGAAGACGGTGGGCACCTTGACCAGGCCGCGCATCGGAAAATAATCGTTCCAGTCGACCTGATGCTTGGCGATGTCGACGCCGGTGAGCATGGAGGTGTGCGAAGGCAGCGTTTTCGAGGGGATGATCGTGCTGGCCTGCCAGGTGTGGGCGCCTTCCGCGGCCAGGCGCTTGAGGTTGGGCATGGCGGCCTGCTCGATGACCGCGGGGTTGCCGCCGTCGAAGCTGAAGACAAAGACGTGGCCCGTGCGCGGGGCGGCGGCGAGCCCGAGCGGGCAGAGGAGCAGGAGGGCGAGAAGGCGCATGCGGAGGAGTCGGCCGGAATGGAACGCGGCTCAAGGCCGGATTGTGCAGCGCACGCCGCCGGTTGCACCGGTCCGAGGCCTGAGCCATAGGGGGCGGCACATGGCCAAGGCCGCATCCACCTCCCCCCGCCCGCTTCAGCTCGCCGGCCACTGGCTGGTGTACGCCGTGTTCCGCTGCCTGGAAGGCCTGCTGTGGCTGCTGCCGGTGGAGCTGGTCTGGTACCTGGGCCGGATGCTCGGCACGCTCGGCTACGTCCTGCTGGGCAAGTACCGCCGCCTGGCCAAGCACAACCTGCGCATCGCCTTCGGCCGCGAGCGCAGCGAACGCTGGATCCGCCACACCGCGCGGGCGCACTTCGCCTCGCTCTGCGCCAACCTGCTGTGCGGGTTCAAGCTGCCGATGATGCGCCCCGAAGCGGTGGCGCAGCGGGTCACCGTCGAGGGCATGGAGCACACCCATGCCGCCATGGCCGCCAACCGGCCGATCCTGTACCTGGTCAGCCACCTGAGCTGCTGGGAGATCCTGACCCAGGTGCCCTCGCTGTTCGTCTTCGGCCGCAAGCCGGCCACGGTGTACCAGCCGCTGCGCAACCCCTTCCTCAACGCCCTGGTGCTGCGCCGCCGACGCAAGCTCGGCTACACCCTGTTCGACCGCCAGGACGGCTTCACCGGGCCGATGAAGCACATGAAGGAGGGCGGCTGCCTGGGCGTGCTGGTCGACCAGCACGCCGGCGACCACGGACTCTGGTGCCCGTTCTTCGACCGGCTCGCCTCAACCACGCCGATCGCCGCCATGATGGCCTACCGCAGCCGCGGCCTGCTGATGCCCCTGGCCATCTACGACGACGGCCCCGGCCGCTGGCGCATGGTCTGCTCGGCGCCGATCGACGACGGCGGCGAAGCGCGCCGCTCCATCGAAGCCCTGACCACCCGGATGAACGAGGAAGTCGAGCAGATGGTGCGCCGCCAGCCGGAGAACTGGTTCTGGGTGCACAACCGCTGGAAGACGCCGAAACCGCGCTTCCTCCTGCACGACTACAAGCGCGGCATCGCCTTCCCGGACGGCTACGACCGCAGCCGCCTGCAGCCCTTTGAACTGCTCCTGCGCTCGCCCAACTGGCTGGGCGACGCCTGCATGGCCTTCCCCGCCGTGCGCGCCCTCAAGGCCGGCCGGCCGGATCTGAAGCTGACTGTGTTCGGCCCGGAAAAGCTGCGCGAGCTCTGGGAGTCCCAGCCCGAAGTCGACCGCTACATCGGCAAAGACGGCAAGGAGGGCCTGTTCGCCGTCGCCCGCCGCCTGCGCCGCACCGGCATCCGCTTCGACGCCGGCATCCTGCTCACCAACTCCACGCGCAGCACCCTGGAATTCTGGCTGGCCGGCATTCCGCGCCTGGTCGGCTACAAGGGCTCGCTGCGCGCCCGCCTGCTGCACCAGACCGTCAAGGAGCCGAAGGTCAAGGGCCCGCCCCTGCACCACGCCCGCCGCTACCTGCACATCGCCCGCAGCTGCGGCGCCGAGGTGACGGACGCCCTGCTGACGCCGCCCGCCCCGCCGGCCGTCCCAGTGCTGCGAGTGGGCATCTGCGCCGGCGCCGAATACGGCCCCGCCAAACGCTGGCCGCTGGAGCGCTTTGCCGAGGTGATCCGCCAGGCCGGCGCGCTGCGCCCGCAGATCGAGTGGGTGTTTTTCGGCGCCCCGGGCGAGGCGGCGATGGGCGAGCAGCTTGCCGCCCAGGTCGGCGGGGTGCGCCACCGCAACCTCGTCGGCAAGACCCGGCTGTCCGAGCTGATCGCCGAACTGCGCGGCTGCCGCCTGCTGCTGACCAACGACACCGGCACCATGCACCTGGCCGCCGCCCTCGGCGTACCCACCGTCAGCCTGTTTGGCTCGACCGAGCCGGTCCTGACCGGCCCGCTGGGCGACCGCCACACGGTGATCCGCCACCATGTCCCCTGCAGTCCCTGCTTCAAGCGCGAGTGCCCGTTCGGCCACTACGACTGCCTGACGCGCATCACGCCGGACGAGGTGCGCGCAGCCGTGCTGGAACGCCTGGACGCCGCCTGAGCCGGCCAGACGGGCCTTGCCCCCGGACCGGCCCGGGCTATAATTGCCCGAAAAGCGTCCCGTCCCCCGCGGACGCCGTTCCAGACATGGACCTCCAGCAATTCCTCTACCTCGCTGCGACCGTGGTGTTCGCGGTGGCCTGCCGCACCTTCGACAACCGGTTTGTCCAGAAGCTGGGCTGGCTGTCCCTGCTGGGCGCGTCCTACCTGGGGGGGTACTTCCTGACCGGCAGCCATGCCGCCGGCGCCTTCGGCATCGCCCTGTGGTTCATGCTGCCCTGGCTGGAAATCGTCGGCCGGGTGCGCAAGTTGCGCTTTCCGATCAAGAGCGAGATCAAGCACCGCTTCCCCCCCTCCCGGGAGGTGTTTCCGGACCTGGAATCCCTGAGCGCCGAAACCGAGGCAATCGGCTTCCAGGAAGCCGGCGACGCCGGCTGGAAGTGGAGCCAGACCGACCATTTCATGCGGCTCTTCTACCACGAAGCGCTGCGCACCCAGGCCTCGATCGCCCTGGCCCAGCAGGGCGACTTCGCCTTCTCCTACGTCAGCCTGACCTCGCGCAGCGCCGACGGGGTCATCTACACGACGACCAACTACCCCTTCGCCCCGACGATGCAATTCTCGCCGCAGCAGCGGGTGAACCGCTACGGCCAGGCGCGCTCAATGAAGGAACTGCTCGACCAGCACCGCCAGTTCCTGGACCGCCACGACGCCGCCAGCCGGCTGGTCAGCCTGGACACCGAGGAGCTGCCGTCCTACCTGGAAAAGGACATGGTCGCCCAGATCGACCACAACCTCGCCATCGGCGTCATCGAAACGATCAGCGAGGGCGAATTCCGCTACTCCTGGCGCGGCTGCTTCTACCTCTGGTTCCAGGTGGTCAAGGACATGATCCGGGTCTGAACCGCCATTGCCCCTTGGCAGAGCCGGCCGGGTTGTGCTAAGGCCCGGCATGCCCAGACCCGACGGCCGTTCCCACGACCAACTCCGCCCCATCGATTTCGTCCTCGACGTCGCCCCGCACGCGACGGCCTCCGTGCTCATCGCCTTCGGCAGCACCCGGGTCATTTGCGCCGCCACCATCCAGGACGAGGTGCCGCGCTGGATGAAGGTGCAGGGCGTTCAGGGCGGCTGGCTCACCGCCGAATACTCGATGCTGCCCTACTCGACCCTCGACCGCAAGGAGCGCGACGGCTCACGCGGCCGGCCCGACGGCCGCAGCATCGAGATCCAGCGCCTCATCGGCCGCAGCCTGCGCGCCGTGGTCGACCTCAAGAAGCTCGGCCAGCGCACCCTCTGCATCGACTGCGACGTCCTCCAGGCTGACGGCGGCACCCGCACCGCCTCGATCACCGGCGCCTGCGTGGCCACCGCCATCGCCTTCAACCGCCTGCTCGAGAAGGGCAAAATCACCCAGCAGCCGCTGACCCGGAAGGTTGCCGCCATCAGCGCCGGCATCCTCGACGGCGAAACCCTGCTCGACCTCTGCTACGTCGAGGACCGCGACGCCGACGTCGACTGCAATCTCGTGCTCACCGAGGCGGGGGATTTTGTCGAAATCCAGGGCAGCGGCGAGGAAGCCACCTTCACCCAGGCTCAGATGGACGCCATGCTCGGCGTCGGCCGCAAGGGCATTGCCGAGCTCTGCGCCCTGCAGCAGCAGGTCATCGAAAGCGCCATGAGGCCGGCGGCCGCCGGCGACCTGCAGAAGCTGGCGGACTTCTTCGGCCGCAAGTGAGCCGGATTCCGCTGGTGCCGCGCCGCGGCGCGGCGCATCCTGCGCCCATGCACCCGCTCCCCGAGGACCTGCCCTGGCTGCGCCAGGCCCTGACGCTGGCCCACCGACACATGCAGGCCGGCGCCGGCGGACCGTTCGGCGCCGTCGTCGTCCGCGACGGCCGGCCGCTCGGCGAAGGCTGGAACCAGGTCACCTCGACCAACGACCCCACCGCCCACGCGGAGATCGTCGCCATCCGCGCAGCCGCCCGCAGCGCCGGCGCGTTCGCCCTGACTGGGGCCGTGCTCTACACCAGCTGCGAACCCTGCCCCATGTGCCTGGCCGCCGCCTACTGGGCGCGGCTGGACCGCATCGTCTTCGCCGGCAGCCGCGAGGATGCCGCCGCGGCCGACTTTGACGACGCCTGGATCTACCGCGAGGTGGCGCTGCCGCCGGCGGAGCGGCGGCTGCCGATGCAGCAGGCCCTGCGCGCGGAGGCGCAGAGCCTGTTTCAAAGCTGGCTGGCCAAACCCGACCGCGTTGCCTACTGAGGCGCGCTCCGGCGCAGCCCCCAGAGCACCTTGACCGCCTGGGCGGCGGCACGAACGTTGTGGACGCGGAAAATCTGGGCGCCGCGGTTCAGACCGGCGACCAGGCAGGCGATCGTGCCGGCATCGCGGTCGACAGCCCGGGGCAGGTCCAGCACCTGGCCGATGACCGTCTTGCGCGACACCGGCAGCAGCACCGGCCGCCCCCAGCGCTGCAGGCGCTCGGCGTGGCGGTAGATGGCCAGGTTGTCGTCGCGCTGCTTGGCGAAATCGATGCCGGGATCGAGCACGATCTGCTCGGGATGCAGGCCGGCGGCCTGCGCCAGCGCCAGCTTGTCGTCGAAGAACGCCTCCAGGGTGGCGAGAATGTCCGGATACTGGACGTGGGTGTGCGGCACCTTGGGCTGGCCGACGCTGTGCATGATCAGCAGGCTGGCGCCGTGCTCGGCGCACAGCCGCGCGTTGGTGGCGTCCGGCAGGGCGCTGAGGTCGTTGATCAGGTCGCCGCCATGCGGCAGCACCGCCGCGATCACGGCCGGCCTCCAGGTGTTGACCGACAGCAGCGGCGGCCAGAGCTGCGCGGCATCCCAGGGCGGCCGGGCAAACTTCGCCAGCAGCGCGGGCCAGGCTTCCAGGAAGGGCTGCAGCCGCGCGATCTCCTCGGCCTCGCTGATCGGCCCGCGGTTGGTGCGCGCGCTCTCCGCGCCGATGTCGATGATGTCCGCGCCGTCGCGCAGCATCGCCGCGGCCTGGGCCAGCGCCTGCGCCGGATCCAGGGTGCCGTCGCCGCAGAACGAGTCGTCGTTGATGTTGACGATCCCCATCACCAGCGGGCGGCGGGGAAAGCGGATTTCGTG
>CAYYJK010000119.1:0-2514 GCA_964472185.1 uncultured Prosthecobacter sp. | reverse complement strand
CTCGGGTAGATCTCGCGCACGTCCTTGCGCAGGCCGGCGGTGCTCACCTCCAGCACGCCGCCCGTGTCGGCCAGCGCCTGGATCACCGGTTCGTAGTAGGGCCGCAGATCCCCGGCCGGACGCAGGCCGAAGCGCTTGGCCAGATCCGGGTGGGCGAAGAAGTCGTACTGGCCGGTGCGGATCATCTTTGCATAGAGCTTCCAGTACATCGCCCACATCTGCTCGATGTCGGACGCCGTGCGCCAGCGCGACAGGTACTTGGGGTCGTCCACGGCGATGCCGTCGTGGATGTAATGCACGCTGCCGATCAGGTAGTCCCAGTCGGCCATGGCCGCCGTCTCGTCGGTCCAGGCTTCGCGCCCCTCCAGGTAGTCGCACTCCAGGCCCAGCCGGATCGGGAAATCCGGCAGAGCCGCCCGCGCCTCCGCCACCAGGTCGAGATAGCGCGGAAAATCGCCCAGCGGCATGCGCCAGTTGTCGAAGATCTCCGGCATCGGGTTGTGGTCGGACAGGCCGATTTCGGACAGGCCGATGGCCCGGGCATGGCGGGCGTAGTCGACCGGATCGCCCTCGGCGTGCAGGCAGAGCGGCGTGTGCGTGTGGTAGTCCGTGAGCATGATGCCCTTTTCTCCGCCGAAAGCCGCCCCGCCGCAAGCGCCGAGCGCGCTCAGGCCAGCAGGCCTTTGACCAGGCGGCCGTGCACGTCGGTCAGCCGGAAGTCGCGGCCCTGGAAGCGGTAGGTGAGCTTTTCGTGGTCGAAGCCGAGCAGGTGCAGGAGCGTGGCGTTGAGGTCGTGCACGTGCACCGGGTCGCGGGCGACGTTGAAACCGAGATCGTCGGTTTCGCCGTGCACGTGGCCGCGGCGGACGCCGCCGCCGGCGAACCACATGCTGAAGCAGCGGTTGTGGTGGTCGCGCCCGTCGTTGCCGCCCTGCACCATCGGCGTGCGGCCGAATTCGCCTCCCCAGACCACGAGGGTGTCGTCAAGCAGACCGCGCTGCTTGAGGTCCTTCACCAGTGCGGCGCTGGCGCGGTCGGTGTCGCGGCAGTTCTGCTGGATCGCCTTGGTGAGGTTGCCGTGCTGGTCCCAGGCCTCGTGGAAGAGCTGCACGAAACGGACGCCGCGTTCGAGCAGGCGGCGCGCCAGCAGGCAGTTGCGGGCGTAACCGGGCTGCGCGACGTCCTTGATGCCGTACAGGTCCAGAATCGACTGCGGTTCCCCGGCGAGATCCATCAGCTCCGGCGCGCTGGTCTGCAGCCGGTAGGCCAGCTCGTAGCTTTCGATGCGCGCGGCGATCTCCGGATCGGCGTAGCTGCCGAGCGCCTGGCGGTTGAGTTCGGCAAGCGCGTCGAGCGACTGCCGCTGCGCCCGGGAGTCGACGCCCTTGGGGTTGGAAAGGTACAGCACCGCATCGCCCGTGCTGCGCAGCGGTACGCCGCCGTACATCGTCGGCAGGAAGCCGGCGCCGTAGTTGCTGGCGCCGCCGCTCGTGCCCTTGGCGCTGGTCAGCACCACGTAGCCCGGCAGGTTCGCGCTTTCGCTGCCGAGGCCGTACAGGGTCCACGCGCCGAAACTCGGGCGGCCGAACTGCTCGGAGCCGGTGTTCATCAGGATCTGGCCAGGCGCGTGGTTGACGGCGTCGGTCTGCATCGAGCGCACGAGGCAGATGTCGTCGGCGATCGAGCCGAGGTGCGGCACGAGGCTGCTCAGCTCCATGCCGCAGCGGCCGTGGCGGGCGAAGGGAAACTTTGGGCCGAGCAGAGCGGAGTCGGGCTGGATGAAGGCGGCGCGGTAGTTCTTCAGCAGGTCCGCGGGCGGCAGCTGGCCGCTGCGCCTGGCCAGCTCCGGTTTCGGATCGAAGAGTTCCAGATGGCTGGGAGCGCCGGCCTGGAACAGGTAGACCACGCGCTTGGCCTTCGGCGCGTGATGGGGCGCCGCGCCAGGGGCGCCGGCGGCATGGCCGTCGCGCGTGAGCAGGGCGTTGAGCGCCAGCCCCGCCATGCCCACGCCGCAGTCGCGCAGGAACCAGCGGCGTTTCAGCCGGGTGCCGGAAAAGGGGTTCACAGTCGCGGTCATGGTCAGTTCTTGGTCAGGGTTTCGTCCAGGTTGAGCAGTACGCGCGCCACCATCGTCCAGGCGGCGAGGTCGTTCGGCGTGGCGTCGGCCGGCAGTTGCGCCGCCTGGGTCAGCGGGGAGAAGGCGATCTCGCCCGCCTTGAGCTCGCCCGCGCGCAGGCGGTGGCGGTTGCCGTCGAGCAGCCGGCGCGCCACCGCGGCTTCGGCGGCCGTCGGCGCACGGCCGGTGCAGAGGCGCCAGGCGCGCTCGATGCGGCTGGCGTCCGTGCCGCCGCCCTCCCGGAAGACGCGCTGGGCCAGGGCCTGGGCGGCCTCGACGAACAGCGTTTCGTTCAGGCTGGCCAGGGCCGCCAGCGGCGTGTTCGAACGCGAGCGGCGGACGCAGGCGAAGTCGCCGTTGGGGGCGTCGAAGACGTTCAGCACCGGATCGGGCATCGA
>CAYYJK010000118.1:2438-10189 GCA_964472185.1 uncultured Prosthecobacter sp. | reverse complement strand
TGGCCGAGATGGCCGAGCAGGTCGTCGGGCGAAGCCTTGGCCAGATCGAAGGGTTTGAGCTTGGGCGCGCCGCTGGCCGGCCGGACGCGGTAGATGCGGCCGCTGGTCTTGTGCCAGTCATCCACCGGCCGGACGTGGCTGAGGCGGGTGTCGTACCAGTCCGCCATGTAGATGCCGCCGTCGGGGCCGACCCCGGTCCAGACCGGCCGGAACCAGCGGTCCGGACTGCTCAGCAGGTTCGCCTCGTCCTGGGTGCGGAAGGTGGAGCCGTCCGGCAGGACCTGGCTGACATAGACCACGTTGGCCAGCGAGTTGGGCGCAATGATCCTGCCCTCGTAGGCCGTGCCGAGCAGGCCGCCCTCGTAGACCGTGAAGGCCTGGGGGAAGCGCTTGTTGTCGCCTTCGTGCTTCATGTGCTCGAACCAGCCGAAGGCGTACGGATTGGTCAGCGGGCCGTGCTTGCCCCAGCCCTTGATGCCGTAGCTGCCCTGCTCGTAGTGCATGCCGCGCGTGCTGCCGTTGTTGGTGCCGGAGAACACGCGCCCCTTGCCGTCGATGTCGAGGCTGAAGGTGTTGCCGCCGCCTTCGGCGTAGATTTCGAAGACTTTCCGCTTCGGATGGTAGCGCCAGATGCACTGCCCCTCCCACCGGACGTTCTTGCTGGCGGCGCTGCTGACGTTGCCGGTGGTGGTGCTGCCGTTGGCGCCGTACAGCCAGCCGTCCAGGCCCCACTGCAGGCTGGTGGCGACACTGTGCGTGTCCTCAATGCCGAAACCGCTCAGCTCGACCTCGGGATCCCCCTCGGGCCGGCCGTCGCCGTCAGCGTCGGCATAGCTGAGCAGGTAGGGCGGATTGAGCACCCAGATGCGCCCCATGCCCGGCAGCGCAGCGCTGGCGATGTTCAGGCCGGTGATGACGTCCTCGTGCCGGTCAAAAAAGCCGTCGCCGTCGGTGTCTTCAAACACCGTGATCTTGTCGGCGCCCTTCTCGCCGCGCGGCGGCGGCAGCGGCACCTTGTCGAACTTGGCGCGCAGGTGCTGGTCGTAACTCACCACCTTCAACCCGGCCGGAAACTGGTACTGGCGGTACTGCGTGACCCACAGGCGCCCCTTCGAATCCCAGCCGGCATACAGGGGTTGCTCCACCTCCGGCTCGGCCGCCATCAAGTCCACGGCCACGTCGCCGCGCGTCTGGAATTTTTTCAGCGCCTCCTGCGGCGGCGTCGGCGGCGTGTCATCGGCCAGCGTGCCGCGCCCCGCATAGGTCTCCATGATCTTGCGCACCTGCTCGTTGCCGGCGGCGGCGGGAGTTTCCGCCCGGGCCGGCAGGCAGAAGCAGGCAAGGACGAGAAGGGGGAGGCGGGACGGACGCATGATCGTTAGACAACACGCCGATCGGCGGCCGATTCCAGCGGCCTTGTCGCCGATTGACGTATTCCTGTGATTCTGCCCCGTCCCGGGCTCAGATGGCCAGCGCGTTTTCGGCGTCGCCGAAGCGGTCGATGTGCACGCCCATGCGGTCCATCAGCGCCAGGTGCAGGCGGCAGAGCTTGCGGTTGGGATCCTGGCTGAGGTCCAGGAACCGGCCGCCGCGGATGGTGCCGCCGCCGCCGCCCGCCAGCACAACCGGCAGCTGGCGCGAGTCGTGGGCGTTGCCGTCGAACAGGCTGCTGGTGAGCAGGATCATGCTGTTTTCCAGCAGCGTGCGCTCGCCCTCGTCGGTGGCGTGCATCTTGGCCAGGAACTCGCCCCAGAGCTTCACCTGGTGCTGGTTGACGCGCTGGTACTGGTCCAGGCGCACCTCGTCGCCGGCGTGGTGGGACAGCTCATGGATGCCGGCGCTGATGCCGTCCAGGCTCGGGAAGCGCATGTTCGACAGGTCGTTGTTCATCATGAACGTCGCGACGCGCGTGCGGTCCATCTGGAAGGCGAGCAGCAGGATGTCGAACATCAGGCGCAGGTGCTCCTCCGAACTGGCCGGGATGCCGGCGGCCGGACGGCCGATGGTCGGCGCCTTGACGACCGGCTGCCAGCCGTTGCCGCCGGTTTCCGCCTGGCTGATCTTCTCGGCCAGCTCGACGCGCTTCTCGATCTCGCGCACGGAAGTCAGGTACTCGTCGAGCTTCTGGCTGTCGCGCCGGCTCAGGCGCGGGCGCAGGCTCTGCGCGTCCTCGCGCACGAGGTCGAGGATGCTCTTGTCGCGGGCGCGCTTGCTGCCGTCGTCGAAGAGCTGGTCGAAAGCCTGCTGCGGAAAGATCTCCTTGGGCGCGGGCGTGGTTGGCGTGCTCCAGGAAATGTAGGCGGAGTAGATCGAGGTGAAGCCGGAGTCGGTGCTGTAGCTCGGCCGCTCGGTGCCGAGCACGACGCAGGGCACCGGTGTGTGGCGGCCGGTGTGCGCGGCCACCAGCTGGTCCATCGTGGTGCCGACCTCGACATCCGTGGTGGTCTTTTTCACCTTCAGCCCGCACAGCACGTTCATCTTCGGGTAGTGCCCGCCCTCACCCTCGATGGTGGTCGGATTCCAGAGGCCCTTGAAGACGGTGACCTGCGGCTTGAGCGCCTCCAGCGGCGACAGGGTTTTCAGGAACTCCATGCCCTTCGGTCCCTGGACCGCGCCCCAGTGGTGCGGATTGACGCCGTTGCCGGTGAAGCAGGCGGCCAGCCGGCGCGGTGCCGCGTTGGTCTTCAGGGATTCGGCGCCGAAGGAGCAGACCGATTCAAACCAGGGCAGGCCGAGGGCGATGCCGGTGCCGCGCAGGAAGTGACGACGGGAGAGGTTCATGGCAGTAAAAAAGGGGGGTAAAATTACGGGTTGCCGGCAACGGCGGATTCGTTGCGGCGGTTCAAAAACTGGCGGCTGGACACGATCTCCACGACGGCGGCCGAAACCCGCCCGCCGTTCTGCTGCAGCGCCGCCTGCATCCGGGCAAGCAGGGCCCGGTCGCTGGGCAGGGTCTGGCGGCCGAGGGCGTAGCCGAGCAGCTTGCGGCAGAACTGGGCGGTGAACTGCGCCTGGTTCTTTTGCAGGTAGTCGCGCAGGCCGGCGATGCCCTGGAACTTCGTGCCGTCCTTGAGCTCGCCGGTGTCGTCGATCTTGCCGCCGGTCTCGTCCGTGGTGCGGAAGCGGCCGATCGGGTCGAAGCTCTCCAGGGCGAAGCCGAGCGGGTCGATGCGGTCATGGCAGACGGCGCAGGCCTGGTCCGTGCGGTGAACCATGAGCGCCTCGCGCAGGGAGGCCGGCTTGACGGCGCCCTCGGGCAGCTGCGGCACGTTCGGCGGCGGCGGCGGCGAGGAGAAGCCGAGCACGACCTGGTAGAGGTAGTCGCCGCGCACGACCGGGCTGGTGCGGTGCGGCCGCGAAGTTTTGGTGAGCATGGCGCCCATGCCGAGCAGGCCGCCGCGATGATGCCGGGCAACCTTCACCTCGCGGAAGTCCTCGCCCTTGACCCCGGGCACGCCGTAGAAGGCGGCCAGGCGCTCGTTGAGGAAGGAGTAGTCGGCACCGATGATGTCGGCGACCGGCCGGTCCTCGCGGACCAGGCGGGTGAAGAACTCCACGGCCTCGCGCTGCATGTCGCGGCGCAGTTCGGGCGTGAACTCCGGATACTTCTTCTCGTCCACCGTGCTTTGGGCGTCGAAGCCGTTGAACTTGAGCCACTGGCCGGCGAATTCCTCGGCGAGCGCCCGGGCCTTCGGATCGCGCAGCAGCCGCCGCGTCTGCCCGGCCAGCACCGCGGGCTTGAGCAGGCTGCCGTCGTCGGCGGCGCGGCGCAGCTCGGCATCGGGCATCGAGGCCCAGGCGAAGTAACTCAGCCGCGAGGCGAGTTCGTGCGGCCCGAGCGGCACATCGCCGGCCTTGACCTCCGCCAGCGGCAGGGTTTCGGCCTTGAACAGGAAGTTGGGCGAGACCAGCACGCGCACCAGCACCTCGCGCGCGGCGGATTCGCGGTCGAGTTCCTTGGCACGGCCCTCCTGGTAGAGCGCCGCCAGCTTCTGGCGCTGCTCGTCGGTGAGCGGCCGCCGCCACGCGCGGGCGGCAAAGCTGTGCAGGTGCCCGATGAGGGCGCTGTCGTACTCCTTCTGCATCTGCGGCTGCAACTGGCCGGGAGCGGTGAATTTCCAATCCACCTTCATCGCTTCCAGCTGGCGGCGATCCTGCTCGCCCAGGATCTGGCCAAGCTGCTCGTCGCTGAAGTAGTAGACGGTGATGCCCGGCCGGCCGCCGCGGTAGAGGTTGCTCGCCACCTCCTCAAGCCGGCGCTCAAACATGTCCGGGAAGGCCGACTTCATGACGTTGAAGTCGCCCATGGTGCGCCGCGCCGCCTCGGTGCCGCGCTTCCAGATGGTCAGCACGCCGGGCATGATGCGGGTGACGTCGCGCGGCGAGTCGGTGGTCAGCGCCCACTGGATGGTGGCGTGCTCCACTTCGGGGTTCTGCATGTCCAAGCGCGTATCGGCCTTCAGCCAGTGCGCGCCCTCCGGCAGGGGCAGGGTGAAAACGCTCGGCGCGGCCAAGGCAAGCACCTGCGGCTCGATCTGGCGGCCGGGCTGCGGGTGCCGTCCATAGGCGGCCCGGACTTTTTCCAGCTCGGCCATGCGGGCCTGGAGGGCGGCCAGATTCGGCGGTGGCGGATTCGCGGCCACCTGGCTGCGTTTTTCCGCAATCGTCCGGTTGAGCCAGTCGAAGTAACTGAGCTTCTGCTTGCCGACGCTGACCTCGATGTGGGTCACCAGCGCGATGTCACCCTGGCTGCCGTCGCCCGTGTCGCCAAAGCAGAGGTGCGCGCGGGCCTTGCCGCTGACCGACGCCTGCATCGGATAGGGACGGATGCCGTCGGAGTCCTGCTGCCAGCGCTGGGGGCCGCTGCCGGGCTTCTTCGGATTGTTCCAGGACAGGCGGTCCGCCTGGATGGCCCGGATGCGCTCGACGACGGGTGCCGGCACCTGGCCGGGCTTGGCCGCGTCCGGTCCGGGCAGCTCGCGCCAGGCGACGCGGGTCAGGTCGAGGAAGCGCGACTTGGGCTCGGTGGCGTTGAGCAGCCGCCACCAGTTGTTGAGGAAATGCACGCTCAGCTTCGCCTCGCGGGCCAGCTGGTCGAGCGGGGTCTGAAAGTGCCGGTGCTGCCAGCAGGCGGTCATGTAGTCCGCCTCGCGCATGTCGTCGAAATCCTTGGGCAGATGCGGCGCGGCCTTCTGCTGGTACCAGACATAGAGGCCCTGCTGGGCCTGCGCCTTGACCTGCTCCGGCCCGCGCAGGCCGATGCGCTGCGGGTGAAACACGATGCCCGTGCCCGGCATGACCGTGGCGTGATCGGCCAGCTTGCGCGCCGCGCCGATGTACTTGTCCAGGGCCGCCGGACTCATGAACAGCACGTCGCCGGTGTTGGTGAAACCCTCGCCGCCGCCGCCGTCGGTCTGAAACTCCCGGGCCAGACCGTACTCGCGGCCGGTGAGGTCGCGCACGGTGCGGTCATACTCCGCATTGGTCAGCCGGCGCATGGTCACCGGACCGGGATCGCCGGAGTTGGCCTGGGCGAGGACGTCCAGCGAGTGCTCGACCCAGCCGGTGATGGCTCCCTTCTCCGCCTCGGTGAGCGGCTCGGACTTGCGCGGCGGCATGTCGCCGCTGTCGATGGTGTCCTTCACCTTGGTCCAGACTTCGAACTCGGCAGCGATGTCGGGGTTGCCGGCCAGCGCTTTGAGATCGACGTCCCCCTTGGTCTTCTCGCCGCCATGGCAGGAGTAGCATTTGGCAGCCAAGTAAGGTTCCACCGTCTTCCAGTCGGGGGCGGCGGGAAGCGGGGCAATGGTGGCGGACAGGCCGAAAACGGCCCAGAAACGGGGGGACAGGGGCATGCTGAACTTGGGGGTACTGGTGACTACGCTACCGAAACCCGTCTTTTTGTGCTTATTTTGATGACGGCAGCTCGCGCGGCGGCGCCACGCCGAGATTCGGCACTTCCGGGCGCTTCTGGGTGAAAATCCAGGCCACGATGGCCCAGCGCTGCTCCGGAGTGAGCAGGGTTTCAAAGCTGATCATGGGCGTGCCGTTCATGCCGGTGGCCAGCAGGCGGTACACATCTTCAGGGCGGCTGCCGCAGCGCAGGTGCGGCTCGCGCAAATCGGCTGGCTTGACCGGCTGGTTCCACACATCGCGCAGCGCCGCCGCCGCGGGGCCGCGGCCGTCGGCTTCGGGGCCATGGCAGGCGGCGCAGTGCTGCAGGAACAGCCCGCGACCCGCGACAGCCTGTTCCGCCTTGCGGCGTTCGTCCTTGAACCACTCCGGCGGCGCCGGCAGCGGCATCGGCTCGGCGTAGTTCTCCGGCTTGCGCCAGCGGCGCGAGAAGGACTGCACGTAGGCGATGACGGCCTGGAGGTCGTCCTCGGGCAGGTGCGTGAACATGCCCATGCCGGTGCCCGCCAGCCCGTAGCGGACGGTGTGCCGGAGATCGTCCGCGGTGGGCAGGGCGCCGAAAGGGGTGGTGCGGAATTTGAACAGCCCTTCCCGGAACGAGCGCGGCCGCGGTTGCAGGCTCGGACTCATCTCGCCGGCGCCATCCCCGCGCACGCCGTGGCAGACCATGCAGTTGCGCTCGTAGACGTATTTGCCCTGCATGTAGACGTTGAAGTCGGGCTGGCCCAAGCCGTCGGCGGCGCAAAAATCCGCCGCCAGGCTGAAACAGCCGGCGATCAGGGCTCGGAAGGGCAGACGGAAGGGCAAGCGATGAACAAACACCGGAGCCGGCCGGTCGCCAACCGCCGGCAGTGGCAGACTGCGCCTTTCTTGCGCCGGGGTGCCCCGCCGGCTCACTCGCGCGAGCCGGGAATGATCTTGAGTTCCAGCGGTTTGCCGTCGCGCAGGACGGTGATGCGGGTTTCCTCGCCGATCTTGAGTTCGCCCATCAGCGAGGTGTAGTCGTAAATGTTGAGGACGTCTTTGCCGGACAGCTTGACGATGATGTCGCCGCCCTTGAGCCCGGCCTTGCCGGCGGGACCGACGGCGGAGACGCCGCTGAGCTTGACCCCCTTCACGTCGCCCTGAGCGTAGTCGGGGATCGTGCCCAGGTAGGCGCGCAGGCCGCCGCGGGTGCCCTGGTTCTTCGGGGCTTCCATGGCGATGTACTCGGGATTGCTGTCGGCGGTGGCGATGGCGCGGCCGAGCAGGCCGATGAGCCGGCTGATCTGCGCCGCCTTCTCGTAATTGATCTTTTCCGGGGTGTCGCTCGGCAGATGGTAGTCGGCATGGCTGCCGGTGAAGGCGTTCAGCGTCGGAATGCCGCGCAGGTAGAAGGTCGTGCTGTCGGTGGGAAGGTAGGCGTCGTTCTGGGCCGTGATCGGCAGTCCGACGGGCGCGTTGCGCCGCTCGATCTCCTTCGGCCACCAGGAACTGGAGCCGACGCCCTGCAGCACCAGGGTCTTGTCGAAGCGGCCGATCATGTCGAGGTTGAGGTAGGCGGCGAACATGCCGGTCAGCTTGCCGTTGGGGTCGCCGCGGAACATCTTGGCGAGGCCCTCGGCGAAGTGGCTGCTGCCGAGCAGGCCGAGCTCCTCGCCGGACCAGGCGGCAAACAGCACGTCGCGCGTCAGCTTGAGCTTGCCGTCGCGCTTCTGCGCGGCCAGCCACTGGGCAATCTCGATCATGCCGGCGACGCCGCTGGCGTTGTCATCGGCGCCGTGGTGGATGCGGTTGAGCTCCTCGCCCTTGGCGCGCGAGTTGCCGCCGCCCTTGCTGCCGAGATGGTCGACATGGGC
>CAYYJK010000118.1:0-2338 GCA_964472185.1 uncultured Prosthecobacter sp. | reverse complement strand
CTGGCGAGGGAGGCGTCGAAAGCCATGGGCACGAGCTGGTCGACCACCTTGCTGTTGGGACCGCTGGCCACGATCAGGCCGCGCGCGCCCTTCTGACGGGCCACCAGGGCCTTGTGGCGCAGGCTGGCGTAGCGGATCAGCTGGTTGCGCCGCTCGCTGCCGATGCCTTCCGGCAGGTAGCGCAGCACGAGCACCCACTTGTCCTTCACGTCGAGGTGCGCGTAGCTGCTGTAGGGCTCGATCGGCTTGCCGTCGCTGCCGACGGCCTGTTCGGGCGTCTCGACGCCGTAGCCGGCAAACACCACGCCCGAAGCAGCCACCTCGCCGGTCTGTGAGAACGACAGCGGCCGCCAGTCCAGGTCGGCCTTGACCGGCACCTCACCCGCCCCTTCGATCGCCAACCGGTTGCCGTCGCCGAGCGCCACCCCGGCGGTGAATTCGAAGGGTTCGAACCACCCCTGGTCGCCGTAGGGCTGCAGCCCGAGGCCCTGGAACACGTCGGCGACATACTGCGTCGCCAGGCGCTCCCCTTCGGTGCCGGTCAGGCGGCCGTCCATGACGTCGCTGGCCAGCACGGTGACGTGCTGGCGCAGGTCCTCCGGCCGGATCTCGGCCGCCGTGGCCTCGAGCGCAACCGGCACGCGCTGGCCGTCCGCCTGCGGTTTCTTGACCGCGCCATCCAGACCGAGCGAGGCCCGGGCATGGTCGTGATCCCAGTCGGCGAGGAAGATCTGGCTCTGGCCGTTGCTGGTGCGGCCGCTGGTCCAGGACAGCTTTTTGCCGTCGGGCGAAAACACCGGCAGGCCGTCGAAGCCGTCGCTGGTGGTGACGCGCACCGGCGCATGCTTGCCGGCGGCGTCGACGAGGTACAGCTCGAAGTTGGCAAAGCCGTTGAGGTTGGTGGTGAAGATCAGGTACTCGCCGCTGGGGTGGAAGTACGGCGCCCAGCTCATGGCGCCCAGCCGGGTGATCTGGCGCGCCTCGCTGCCGTCGGCGTTCATGGTCCAGACTTCGGCAACATCTCCCTTGGGCGTGAAGCGGCGCCAGCAGATGCGCTGGCCGTCGGCGCTGAAAAACGGCCCGCCGTCGTAGCCGGGCGCATCGGTGAGGCGCTTGACGTTCGAGCCGTCGGCGTCGGCAACGTACAGGTCCATGAAGTACTGCTTGTCGACCTTCAGGCGTTCGGCGTCCTCCTTGGACACCGCGCCGGCATAGGCAGCGCGATTGCTGGCAAAGACGATCTTGCGGCCGTCCGGCGAGTAGGCGCCTTCGGCGTCGTAGCCGCGTTCGCGGGTGAGGTTGCGCAGCGACTTGTCGGCCAGGGTGTACTCCCAGATGTCGTAGTGCTCGTCGTAATCCCAGGCGTACTTGCGCACCCGGCTGGTCTCCCGGTCCTTGTACTCGGCGGCCTGCAGCGCCTTCGATTGCGGATCGCTGTGCGTGCTGGCGAACAGCACGCGCTTGCCGTCGGGATGCATCCAGGCGCAGGTGGTCTTGCCGAGCCCGGGCGAAAGCCGCTCCTGGTCGCCCGTTTCCAGGTCCATCAGGTAGATCTGGTAGAAGGGGTTGCCCGGCTCGCGTTCGGACTGGAACACCATCTTCGTGCCGTCGGCGCTGAAGTAGCCCTCGCCGGCGCGGCGGCCTTCGAAGGTGAGCTGGCGGATGCCGGTGAGGAAATCCGATTCCGTCTGAGCCCAGACGGAGGTGGTCAGGAAAAGCAGGGCGGACAGGCGCATGGTGAAGCGGAAAACATACGCACGCCGGACCGGCTTGCAGTCAAGAGATGCGGGCGGAAAGAGGCTCAGACCGCCCGCGGACCGGTCCAGCGCCGCTCCAGCCGGCGCACCAGGGCGACCGCGGCCCAGCCGACCAGCAGGCCCAGGCCGATGGACGGCGGCAGGTCGCTGGGCCAGTGGGCGGCGACGTAGAGCCGCGAGTAGGCCACCAGGCCTGCGAGCAGGAACACCGCCGCGGCGGCGCGCCGGCGAAAATGGGCGACGCACATCGCCACGGCAAACAGGTTGACCGTGTGGCTGCTCGGAAAGGACTTGCCGCGCGTCTCGCGGCGCGGCTTGCTAGGCCGCTGCTCGGGCGGCTGGAACAGGCGCAGGAACTGCGGCGAACCCGGCCCGAGGTCGCGCACGACCAGGCCGGTGACGGCATCGCGCGGCCGCACCCGGCCCACCGTCTTTTTCAGGGTGTTCGAAACCAGGCCGTCGCCCACCGCCAGCGCCAGGGCGATGCAGAGCAGCAGCAGGCGCTCCTGGCGGCCGCCGCGCCAGAGCAGCAGCAGGGCCAGCAGGACCAGCAGCGGCAGCCAGGCGTCGATGGCGGACAC
>CAYYJK010000117.1:0-10218 GCA_964472185.1 uncultured Prosthecobacter sp. | reverse complement strand
TCGAGCGCGACGTTCGGATCGGTTTCGGTGTAGTCGATGCAGAGCACGCCGTTGATCCAGGTCTGGATGCGCGGACCTTCGGCGCGAATGCGATACTCGTTCCAGCCGAAAACGTCGACCGCCCGGTCGAGCGCGGCCTGCTGCTCGGGGGTGGGCGCCCAGATGACCTTGTTGCGGCGGTGCTCGTCGTAGATCTTGCCGAACCAGCCGGCACCGCAGTCGATCTGGTAGCCGGCCATGGCCTTGCCATCGCGCACGCTGCGGATCTGAATGCCGCTGTTGAGCAAGCCGGTCTTCGGGTCGCCGCTGACCTTGATCTTCAGCCTGAGCTCGAAGTTTTGGAAGGACTTCCGGGTCGCGATGAAATCGTTTTGGCGGATTTTCTCCGTTGTCGAGCCGCCGGTGATGACGCCGTTTTCGACCCGCCACATGGCCGGGTCGCAGTCCCAGCCGTCCAGGGTCTTGCCGTCAAACAGGGACACGGGTTCGGCGCCGGCGGCGCCGGCCAGCAGCAGGAGGGGAAGCAGGAGTCGGGAAAGGGCCATGACGCAGTTACGCAGGATGGCCCGCAGGCTAACAGAGCCTCTGCCACGCTGTCATGGCTGAAATGCACATGCCCGCCTGTACGCAAAACGGGCCGGCTCTGGCGAGCCGGCCCGTCGAAGCATTCCGGGATGGAGCGGGAATTACAGGCCCTTGCCGGCGATGTACTTCACCAGGTCGACGACGCGGTTGGAGTAGCCCCACTCGTTGTCGTACCAGCTCACCAGCTTGAAGAACTTGCTGTTGAGCTCGATGCCGGAACCGGCGTCGAAGATCGAGCTGTGCTGGTCGTGGATGAAGTCGGTGCTGACCACCTCGTCGGCCGTCCAGTTCAGGATGCCCTTGAGGTAGGTTTCGCTGGCCTTCTTCATGGCGGCGCTGATCTCGGCGTAGCTGGTCTCCTTGACGGTCTTGACGGTCAGGTCGACGACGGAGACGGTCGGGGTCGGCACGCGGAAGGACATGCCGGTCAGCTTGCCCTTCACTTCCGGGATGGCCAGGCCGACGGCCTTGGCGGCGCCGGTGGTGCTCGGGATGATGTTGATGGCGGCGCTGCGGCCACCCTTCCAGTCCTTCTTGGACGGGGCATCAACGGTCTTCTGGGTGGCGGTGTAGCTGTGCACCGTGGTCATCAGGCCTTCCTCGATGCCGAAGCCTTCCTTGAGCAGGACGTGGACGATCGGCGCCAGGCAGTTGGTGGTGCAGCTGGCGTTGGAGATGACGTTGTGGGCGGCCGGGTCGTACTTCTCGTGGTTGACGCCCATGACGATGGTGATGTCCTCGTTCTTGCCCGGGGCGGAAATGATGACCTTCTTGGCGCCGGCGGCGATGTGGCCCTGGGCCTTTTCCTTGTCGGTGAACAGGCCGGTGGACTCGATCACGATGTCGACACCGAGCTCCTTCCAGGGCAGGGCGGCGGGGCCTTCACGGACGGCAAGGCACTTGATTTCATGGCCGTCGACGACCAGCACGTCGTCCTCGGCGAGTTCCGGGCGGCTCTTCTTGGAGTAGACTTCCTCCCGGGCCTTGCCCTGGGTGGAGTCGTACTTGACCAGGTAGGCGAGGTTGTCCGCGCCGACGAGGTCGTTGACGGCGACGACATCGATTTCCTTGCCGAGAAGGCCCTGATCACAGATTGCGCGAAACACGAGGCGGCCGATGCGCCCGAAACCATTGATGCCGATTTTGACCATGTCGTTGTGTGGGAGTGGGAGTTGAGCCGGGTCATGCGGGGCAGCCCGGGAACCGATGCATAAGTCGAAAGTTAGGGAGCGTCAACCGTCGACTCGGGCGGCCTCCAGGCAGCGCATGCTGATGCTGCCGTGTTGGAATCCCTCGTAGGTGAAGTTTACGGGCTCGTTCGAATGCAGGGCGCCGAGGCTGTACAAAAGGGGCAGGTAGTGGTCCGGGGTGGGAACGGCCAGGCGGGCGGCCGCGCCCTGACGCGGGTAGTCGGCGAGGGCGGCATGGTCGCCCGCCGCCAGCCGGTCTGCGACCCAGGCGTCGAACTCGGCCGCCCAGTCGGCAATGCGCGGACTGTCCTCCTCCGGGGCGAGCCGGCGCAGGTTGTGGACGATGTTGCCGCTGCCGAGGATCAGCACGCCGCGTTCGCGCAGCCGGCGCAGTTCCTGGCCCAGTTCCAGGTGGAAGGCGGGCGGCTTGGCGTAGTCGATCGACAGCTGGAACACCGGCAGGTCCGCCGCCGGCCAGAGGTGGTGCAGGATGCTCCAGGCGCCGTGGTCGAGCCCCATCTCGTGATCCTCGTGGATCTTGAGCGAGGTGACTTCGGCCGCCAGCGCCCGCGCCTGCTGCGGGGCGCCGGGAGCCGGATAGCGGATCCGGTAGAGGGCTTCGGGAAAGCCGCCGAAGTCATGCAGGGTGGCCGGCTGCGGGCTGACGGCCACCCGGGTGGCGTGCGGCGTCAGCCAGTGGGCGGAAACCACCAGGACGGCGGCGGGGCGTTCGATGCGCCGGCCGAGGTCGTGCAGGTGACGGGTGAAGCGGTTGTCGCGGATGATGTTCATCGGACTGCCGTGGCCGATGAACAGGACGGGGGCTTCGGCGCGGCGCGGCCCGGCGGCGAGGGCACGATGGAGGGGCTGCAGGGGCATGCCGCAACTTGGTGTGCGGTGCCGAGGCGGCCAATGCTTGTCGCTGGGGCTGACCATGCAGGCGGGGCATGCTCGGGCTTGTCTTTTGATCCCGGCGGCGCATGCTCGGCGGCCATGCGTCCGGTTCTGCTGCTCCTCACCCTCCTGGCCACCCTGGCTGCCGCCGCCGAGCCGCTCGTGCTTCCGGCCATTGACGGCAAAACCGAGGATGCCCTGGCGGCGGGTGGCAAAAAGGCGGTGCTGCTGGTCTTTGTTTCGCCGTTCTGCACCACGACCCGGCCGTTCATGCCCGAAATCAACGCCATCGCCGCCGAGTATGGCGACCGGGTGGCCTGCCGGCTGGTGCATGCCGATCCCGAGGTCACGGTCGAGGTGGCCTTCCAGCACGCCGATCTGAACGGGGTCAAGGCGCCGGTGCTGGTCGACCGCGAGCAGCGCCTGGCCCGGCGCGTGCAGGCGCGCGTGACGCCGGAGGCGGTGCTGCTGGCGCCGTCCGGCGAGGTGCTGTACAAGGGCCGCATCAACGACCTTTACCTTGGTCCGACCAAGCGCCAGCGCGCCGCCACCACGCGGGATTTGCGCGACGTGCTGGAGGCCGTGCTGGCGGGCCGGCCGCTGCCGGCGCCGCAGCACGAGGCGCAGGGCTGCAAGATCAGCGGGCTGCGCTGAGGCCGCGTTTGCGCAGCCAGGCGCGGGCGGAGTCGGCCATCACCAGCAGGCTGGCGCCCATCATGATGCAGTCCTTGAGGACCAGGCGTCCGGCGCCGCTCAGGTAGGGAAAGCCGTGCTCGCTGTCGCCCAGGCTGGGTACCCAGCATTCCGGCGTGGTGATCAGGAAGGACAGGGTGACGAAGGACATCACGAAGACGAGGAAGCCGCCGAGGGCGGCGAGTTCGGGCCGCCAGGGATGCAGGCCCAGGAGCAGCCCGTACAGCACGATCACGGCGCCGAGGCCGTAGGAGAAGGCGTAGGTGCCGTTGCGCTCATGCCAGGCGCGGTTTTCGGGCACCAGGGCGCCCTCGGGGTTGCGGTGCGCCTTGTAGTTGTCCGGGTCGGCCAGGAAGAAGCTCATCACCGGGCTGTTGGCGACAAACGGAATGATGCCGTCGGCCTCGTATTTGAAGGCTTTCAGGCCGCCGATCCAGAGCAGGACAATCATGAGGCCAAGGCGGGTGACGACAAGACCCGGGCGGTCGGCCCGGGCGGCGAGTTCGAGGAGTTTTGCGATCATGGGAAGGCTGGAGGCGTCAGGCGGCGCCTTATTCCCGCCTGGGCGGGCAGCCGGTGCGCCGCGGCCGCCGACCTGCGACAAATCCGGAAACCGGCCCGATTGAGCGCTTGCGCGGACGCGTGCGCCGACTCCATATCGAGCCATGCTCACCCTGCTTGCCGCCGCCTCCACTTCGCTGCCGCCGTACTGGACGGTGGCGCCCTTCGCCCTGCTGCTGCTCTGCATCGCCCTGATGCCGCTGTTTGCCGCGCACTTCTGGGAGCATCACTACCCCAAGGTGGCCGTCGGGCTGGGCCTGATCACGGCGACCTACTACCTGGCGGTGCAGAAGGACTGGCATCCTCTGCAGCATGCCGCGCACGAGTACGTCAGCTTCATGGCGCTGGTCGGGTCGCTGTTCGTGATCTCGGGCGGCATCAACATCCGGGTCAAGGGCGAGGCGACGCCGCTGCGCAACACGGTGTTCCTGGCCGTCGGCGCGGTGCTGGCGAACCTGATCGGCACCACCGGCGCCTCGATGCTGATGATCCGGCCCTGGATCCGCATGAACAAGTACCGCATCACCGGCTTCCACGTGGTCTTCTTCATCTTCGTGGTCAGCAACGTCGGCGGCTGCCTGACCCCGATCGGCGATCCGCCGCTCTTCCTCGGTTTCCTGCGCGGCGTGCCCTTCGGCTGGGTGCTTGAGCACTGCCTCAGCGGCTGGTCGCTCGCCGTCGGCCTGCTGCTGGCGGTGTTCTTCGTGCTCGACCGGGGCAACTTCCGCCGTGCGCCGGCGGCGGTGCGGGAGAAGGAGACGGCCGAGGAGCGCTTCCAGATCCACGGGCTCGCCAATCTGGGCTTCCTGGCCGTGGTGCTTGGCGCGGTGTTCCTGCCCAAGAGTGTGCAGGAAACCGTGCTGGGCGGCGTGCTCAGCGTGCCGGCGCTGGTCATGCTTGCGGCGGCCGCCGGTTCCTATTTCAGCACGCGCCGGGAGCTGCACGCGGCGAATGACTTCAACTTCGGTCCGGTCAAGGAGGTGGGCTTCCTGTTCGTCGGCATCTTCCTGACCATGATCCCGGCCCTGCAGATCCTCCAGGGCGGCCAGGCGGTGCAGCTGAGCACGCCGATCGGCTACTACTTCGCCACCGGCGCCCTGTCCGCCTTCCTCGACAACGCGCCGACCTACCTGTCGTTCCTGGCGGCGGCCATGGGCCAGGAGCAGCTGTCGGTGGATTCGACCGCCGACGTGCTCAAGTTTGCCGGATCGCATCCGGGCATCCTGATGGCCATTTCGATGGGCGCCGTGTTCTTCGGTGCCGGCAGCTACATCGGCAACGGCCCGAACTTCATGGTCAAGGCCATCGCCGACAAGGCGAAGGTGCGCACGCCCGACTTCCTGCGCTACATGTGGCAGTTCTCCATCCCGGTGCTGCTGCCGATCCTGGCGCTGGTGGGCTGGCTGCTGCTGCGCGGCAGCCACTGAGCCGGTCAGGACGGTTCGCGCGGCCGGATCATCAGCACCAGGGCGGCGGACACCACGCAGACGCCGGCAAACACGCCGAAGATGACGTTGAGCGGCACCTGCCGGTCGGTCATGTAGCCGAAGCCCCAGTCCGCCGCGCCGCCGCACATCATGCTGACGAAGTTCATCAGGCCGTAGCCGGTGGCGCGCAGCTCCGGCCGGGTGATCTGGGAGAGAATCGGCATGTTGTTGCCGTCGAAAAAGCCCCAGCCGACGCCGAACAGGATCAGCGAGGCCACCGCCAGCGTGAACGAGCCCAGCGCGGGCGCGTTGCCGACGCCGAACAGGGCGGGGATGATGCAAAGCATGCCGATGGCGCTGACGTAGATGCGGCCGCGCTGGCTGCGGCGCATCCAGCGGTCGGCCAGCCAGCCGCCGGCCACGGCGGCGACCAGGGCCGCGCCCTGCCAGTACAGGGCCGCCGAGACGCCGGCCTTGCCCTGGCTGATGTTGAACTCCTTCTGCAGGATGGCGGGCATCCAGTCGCGCACCACCCAGCCGGCCAGGGCGGGCAGGGTGAAGTACAGCACGAGCAGGATGAACGACGGGTTGGACAGCAGCTCGCCCAGGGCGCTGAACACCGCCGGTTTCCCGGCCGGCGTCGTGCCGATCGCGGCCGGGCGCGGCGGCGCATCCTTGAGCAGGAACAGCAGCGGCACGGCGTACAGGATGCCGGCCAGGCCGGTGACGTCGAAGGCGCCGCGCCAGCCGAAGTCCGGCCAGTCGGCCGCATAGCCGGCGAAGCCGCCGACCATGACCCCGCAGTAGATGCCCATCTGGTGCACGCCGACGGCGCGCGAGCGGGTCGGGCCGGTGTGGAAGTCGGTGATCAGGGCCAGCGCGGCGGGAATGTAAAAGGCCTCGCTGATGCCCATCGCCGTGCGCGCCCAGTAGAGCTGGTCAAAGTTGCCGACATGGCCGGTCAGCCAGGTGATCAGCGACCAGGCGAACAGGCTGCCGCAGATGGTCAGCTTGCGGCTGAAGCGGTCGGCGATGTAGCCGCCGATCGGGCTGAAGACGGCGTACACCCACTTGAACGAGGCCAGCATGTGCCCCCAGTTCTCCTCGCTGCCGATGTCGCGGATGTCGCCCATCACCGACGCCTTCATCGAGGCGATCATCTGCCGGTCCAGGTAGTTGAGCAGGGCCACGGGGAAGAGCAGCCCGACCACCAGCCAGGCGGTGCGGAGGGCGGTGGGCGGAGGCGCGGCGGCTGCGTCGACGGTATTCATGGCGGGAAACGGGCTTGTATACTCGCGCGGCCGGCTGCCGGCCAAGTCCAAACCCATGCCTGGGCTTGACTTGGGGATGACCATCCGCGCCCTACACGGCTGGCGGTCTCAGGGCTCCTCGAGCAGGCGGGCGGCATACCAGAGCATGCGCGGCAGGTGGAAGGGGCCTTTCCACAGGTTGCCCTTGAGGGTGACCGAGGGGGAGCCGTCGCGGTGCAGGTAGCCGAACCATTCGCCGTGCTCGGGGTCGGGGAAGTGGCGGAAGCTCCAGTCATGGACCTGGCGGTGCATGGCGGCGTAGCGGGCGTCGCCGGTGATCTTCCAGGCGAGCAGCGTGGCGATGATCGCCTCGTTGTGCGGCCACCAGAACTTCATGTCGTGCCAGTACTCCTGCACGGGCCGGCCGTGCAGGTCGCGGAAGTAGAACAGGCCGCCGTACTCCTCGTCCCAGCCGCGCTTCCACATCCAGTCGAGGATGTGCAGGCCGAGTTGGACGTAGCTGGTCTCGCCGCGCAGGCGGCCCTCGTGGAGGATGAACCAGGCGCACTCGATGGCGTGGCCGGGGTTGAGGGTGCGGCCGTCGAAGTGGTCGAGGATGCCGCCGTCCGGGGCCACGGCTTCCATGAGCACCTCCAGCTCCGGCTTGTAGAACAGCCGGCGGATGTCGAGGATGAACCGGTCGATCCACTCGGTGGCGCTGCGGCCGGCGACCTCGACGTGGCCGAGGTTGGCGCGCAGTTCCTGGGCCGTGGCGATGCCCATCATGAGCGGCGCGATGCCGATCATCGGCCGGGTTGCCGAGTCGGTCTTCGGCGTCATCCGGCCCGGCTCGAAGCTGTGGCGGAGGTAGGCGCCAAAATCGCGCTGGGCGGCCGCCGCATAGCTGCGGTCGCCCGAGGCGCGGGCATAGGCGGCATGGGCGATGGCGGCAAAGGCCTCGCTGTACACGTAGCGGCGCATGCGCAGCGGCTTGCCGTCGCGGGTGACGGTGAAGAAGAGCTTGCCGTCGGTGGCGTAGCCGTGGTGGTCGAGGAAGCTGACGCAGGAGCCGGCGGCGTCCAGCCACTCGCGCCGGGGCTCGACCGTGTTGAACAGGGTGGCGAACATCCAGGCCGCGCGGCCCTGGAACCAGATGCTCTTGTCGCTGTCGAGCAGGCTGCCGTCACGGTCGAGGGCGGTGAGGATGCCGTCGTGCTCGCGGTCCAGGCCGTGGCGGAGCCAGAAGGGGATGACGTCGTCGAGCAGGGTGCGCCGGTACAATCCGGCAAGATGGGCGCGGCTCTCGGGGTTCGTCAGATCGGTGGTCATGCGGGGCGCGGCAGCATAGTCCGGCCGGCGGCGGCCTGTCACGGCAAAGCGCCTGTCTTTTCCCGGAACAGGCCGGGGCTCAGCGGCGCTGGAACTTCTGCACGCGCTTGCCGATGATGTCGCCCACGTAGAGGTCGCCGCGGCCGTTCACGGCGATGGCGTGGATCCAGTTGACGTCGCCGGGCTTCTCCGCGCCGTCCTCGCCCTTGGGCAGGGTCCAGTGTTCCAGCAGGCGGCCGGCGGTGTTGAACTTCATGAACAGCTGGTCCTTGGGCGGGCAGCCGAGCGGCGCGCCCGGATACTTCGGGTGGCCCAGGCGCCAGGTCATCGGCGAGGAGCCGCAGACCCAGATCTCGTCCCGGGCCGTGATGTGAAAGCCCCAGGGCACCAGGATGTTCGACCAGGTGTCGAGCAGGCGGCCCTCGCTGTTGAAGACCTGCACGCGCACGTTGTTGCGGTCGGCGACGTACAGCCGGTCCTGGGAATCGGCGGCGATGGCGTGCACGAGGCTGAACTGGCCGGGCTGCGTGCCCAGGCCGCCCCAGGCGCCGAGGTGGCGGCCGTGCTTGTCAAAGCGCACGATGCGCGCGTTGCCGTAGCCGTCGGCGACAAAGATGTCGCCGTTCGAGGTGAAGGCGATGTCGGTCGGCTTGCGGAAATGGCGCTCGTCCTCGCCCGCCTCGCCCAGCGTGCCCAGGGTGAGCAGCAGCCGGCCTTCGCGGTCGAACTTGCGCGCGACGTGCAGGCCGACATCGACCAGCCAGACGTGGCCTTCGGCGTCGAATTTGATGCCGTGCGGAATCGTGCGCGGGTCCTCCTCACGCCAGCCGCGCAGAAAACGGCCGTCCTCGCGGTAGATCTGCACGACCGGGTTGGTGCGCGTGTAGACCCACACCTGCTGCCGCTCGTCGATCGCGATGGCGGGCACGGCCGCCGGGGCGGCCTCGGCCGGCCGCTGCGGCCAGCCGGGCACGACCGCGTATTCCGGGCTGAGACTGACCCGGGGGTAGGCTGGGGCGGGGCCGGCTTCAGCGGCCGGGGCCTGACCCGCACCGGCGGCCGTGCCGGGTGCGGGAAGGGCGAGCAGCAGGGGCAGCAGCAGGAAGCGCATGGCGGTCAGTGCATTCAGGCCTCCAGCGTCCAGCGCGCCACGCGCAGCACGGCCTTGCGCGGCTCTTTCATGGCTTCGTACCAGAGACTGAGCAGGGTGCCGTCGGCCAGTTCGACCGTGCTCGGATAGCCAAGGTCGCCGCCGATGCCGTCGCCGGAGACCACCAGGGCCGGGCCCCAGGTCTTGCCGTGATCGGAGCTCAGGCGCGCCTGATTGCCGAAGGGTTTGCGCCGGTGGCCGTAGCTCATCAGCAGGCGGCCGTCGCGCAGACGCAGCAGGTGCGAGGGCAGACCCCAGACGCCGATGCTGTGCGGCACGCTCCAGGTCTTGCCGCCGTCCGTCGATTCGGTCTGCAGGGTCTCGCCGCTGTTGGCCTGGTTGTGGTTGCGGATCTGGACGATGATCGTGCCGTCCGCGGCTTCGACCCCGTGCAGCTCGTGGTAGCCCTTGACCACCTCGTCGCCCGGACGCGCGGGGATTTCGGCCAGCCACTGCCAGGTCAGGCCGTCGTCCCTGGATTCGGCGACGCCGATCTTCTTGTCGCCGCTCCAGAGCTGCTTGCCGGGGTAGAGCAGGCGCCCGTCCTTGAGCTGGATCGGGCCGTGCGGGCTGTTGACCACGGTCGGAATCGGCGCCGACCAGCTGGCGCCGCCGTCGGTGGAGCGCAGGGCCCATTCGCCGAGCGCCGCCTGGCGCTGTTCCGGCGTCAGGAAATCGCGGGTCGCCTTCCAGGTGGCCAGTTCCTCGGCCGGCATCTTGGCGGTGGCCCAGCCCTTGTCGGTGAGCTGGGCGAACTTGGCCTGCTTCTCCAGGTAGGGTTCGTAGGCGAGCGAGGTGAAGGTGGTGGCGATCAGGGTGCCCTTGGCCGTCTCCAGAATGCCGGCGTCGCGGTCGTCGAGCGGGCCGTCATGCAGCACGCGCGCCCGGGTCCAGCTGGCGCCGTCGTCGCGCGAACTCATGGCCACGACCTGGCCGAAGGGGCAGACGTGCTCCTCGCGGCCGCCGGAGCAGACCACCCAGAGTTCGCCGTTCTGGCGGCGGGTGATGGTCGGCCAGCCGTGGTAGAAATGCGGCTGCTGGGTGATGATCCGGGTGTCCAGGATCTTCGCCGCAGGGGCGGCGGCGCGGGTGATCCAGGGGGCGGCGGCTGCGGCGAAGGCGGCCTGGGTGACGAAGCG
>CAYYJK010000116.1:7817-10279 GCA_964472185.1 uncultured Prosthecobacter sp. | reverse complement strand
GGGAACGGACGCCCCTGCGGGCCGGGCAGTTCGGTGTGCAGGTCGACGCCCAGCGCCTCGTAAATCGTCGCGACGATTTCCTTGGGCGCGACCGGACGTTCGGTGGGGTAGCCGCCGATGTCATCAGACTTGCCGATGACCTCGCCGCCCTTGACGCCGCCGCCGGCGAAATTGACGGTCCAGCAGTTCGGCCAGTGGTCGCGGCCGCCGGCCGGGTTGATCTTCGGCGTGCGGCCGAACTCGGCGAGGCAGGTGACCAGCGTGTCGTCGAGCATGCCGCGCTGGAACAGGTCCTCGATCAGGGCGGTGTAGCCCTGATCGTACATCGGCGCGACGATGTCGCGCATGCCCTCGATGCTGGTGAAGGGCTTGGAGCCGTGGATGTCCCAGGTGATCTCGCCGAACACGGTGATGAAGGTGTTGACGGTCACGAAGCGCACGCCGCGCTCGACCAGGCGGCGCGCCAGCAGGCAGCTCTGGCCGAAGCGGTTCAGCCCGTAGCGCTCGCGCACCTTCATCGGCTCCTTGGCCAGATCGAAGGCCTCGCGCGCCTGCGCGCTGGTCATGATGCGGTAGGCGGACTCGAAGTTCGCATCCATCAGCTTCGCCTGCTCACTGTACTCGAAGTTGCGCACGCTGCTGTCGACCAGCTCGCGCATCTGCCGGCGGCGCTCCAGGCGCACCTCGCCGATCTCCTTGGGCGGCAGCAGGTCGGGCACGCGGAAGTCCTTCACGGACGGGTCGGCGTTGAGCACGAACGGATCGTAGGCCTTGCCGAGGAAGCCCGCATCCTGGCCGTGCGGCATGTTGCCGCCCGTCGGCCCCATGGCCTCCGGCAGGATGATGTGCGCCGGCAGATCGCCGCGCCGGCCGTGCAGGAACTCCAGCGCGCTGCCGACGTGCGGCGTGTTGACGCCGCCGGTGAACAGCCGGCCGGTCTGCATCATCTGGTGGCCGGTGTCGTGCACCGCCGCGGCGGTGTGGTAGCAGGAGCGCACCAGGCTGAATTTGTCGGCAATCTTCGCGTGCAGCGGCAGAATCTCGGAAATCTCAAAGGCATCGCTCTTCGTGCGGATCGGCTTGAACGGCCCGCGGATCTCGCTGGGCGCATCGGGCTTCATGTCCCAGAGGTCCTGCTGGCTCGGCGCGCCGAGGTTGAAGATCATGATGCAGGCCTTGTCGCTTTTCTTCGGGTTGACCCGCCCCTCCGCCCGCAGCTTGGCAAAGCCCGGCAGGGTCAGGCCGATGGCCCCCAGCGCGCCGGCCTGGAGAAAATCGCGACGCGTCACGCCGTCGCAGGTGGTGATGGAACCGTCTCCGGAAAACTTGAACATGCGGTTAGGAAAAAACGGGGTCTGTTCCAAGCATACGGAGCCGCCGCCAGGATGTGAATGGACTATGCCGCTTTGGCCGATGGCGCTTTCTGAGAGCCTCCGGCACTCTGGCATTTACAATCCTGCAACGGACGCTCAGACTGGCGGCCTATGCGTTCCCTGCTCTGCCTCTGCCTGCTTGCGGTCGCCTCCGCCGCCCTGGCCCAGTCCAGCGCGCCCGCCACGCCCGCCAGCCCGAACCAGGAAGAAGTCACCCGCGACGGCCTCTGGGATGGCCGGCTCAAGGGCGGCACCTACCTGGTGCGCTGCAACCAGATCCTCGCCTTGTCGAAGCATGAGTACGTGGCCGACACCGCGGCGCGCGTGGTCGAAGTCAATCTGACCATGAACGCCCACATGAGCGTGCGGTTTTATTATTTGGAACCGGTGCGACTGGAAGGTGGCGGCGTGGTCGGCGCCGGCCAGCAGGCCCTGGATCGCGCCCGCGCCATGGTTCAGGACGCGGCGGCGCGGGTCTCGCCGACGCTGACCGAGGCGAAGGTGGTGAAAAACTACCCGGTGTCGACGCACGCCCACACGGTCGAGTTCGTGCTGCAAAGCGAGGAGCGGCTGAACGCGCTGCACCAGAGCCTGGAGCGCTCGTTCCGCACCGGCCAGGGCCGGATCTGGCGCGAGTGAGGGTCAGGGTTTTTTGACGGCGGCCACCAGCTCGAAGCGGAAGCGGGCGTCGTAGACCCCGCCGTTGTGCTTCGAGCAGCACTCGCGGCAGGCGGTGTAGCGCGGGAACTTGCGCACGCGCGCCACCTGCAGGCCGCAGTGGATGCAGGCGTAGGTGTAGTTGCGCCGCATTTCCCGGCGCGGCAGCGGCAGGCGGTGGCGGGCGCTTTCGCCGGGGATGCCCAGGTCGGCGCAGGCCTGCTGCCACTCGGCGCCGTGCGGTTCGATCCGGCGGCGGCCGGCGCGGTGGTAGGCGACCAGATGCGCCAGCTCGTGGCGCATCGTGCGGTCGACCTGGCCCTCGAACTCCTGCAGGCGCGGGTTCAGCTCGATGCGCCAGGCCGGATAGGAGGCGTAACCGGCGGTGCTGCGCAGGCGGGCGTTCCACTGCACGCTGACCAGACCGGCCGC
>CAYYJK010000116.1:0-7717 GCA_964472185.1 uncultured Prosthecobacter sp. | reverse complement strand
TTGCGGTCGCGGATGCGGTGTTCCTGGTCGCCCAGGGCGTAAATCATGTCGGGCGCGACGCTTTCCATGAGGAAGACGTTGGCGCCGATGGTGCTGCGCGCCCCGACCACGGTGTCGCCGCCGACGATGGTGGCGCCGGCGTAGATGGTGACGTGGTCCTCGATGGTGGGGTGGCGCTTCTTGCCGGCCAGCGCCTGTCCCTGGGCCAGGGAGCGGGCGACGAGGCCGACACCCTGGTAGAGTTTGACGCGGGTGCCGATGCGGCAGGTTTCGCCGATGACCACGCCAGTGCCGTGGTCGATGAAAAAGTGGCTGCCGATCTGCGCACCGGGATGGATGTCGATGCCGGTGCGGCCGTGCGCCCATTCGGTCATCATGCGCGGCAGCAGAGGCACGCCGCTGCTGTAGAGCAGGTGGGCGCTGCGCTGAATGGCAATGGCTTCCAGCCCAGGGTAGGCGAGGATGATCTCCTCGTAACTGCGCGCCGCCGGGTCCCCCTCGAAGGCGGCCTGGACATCGGTCTGCAGCAGCTCGCGCACCTGGGGCAGCTTGACCATGAAGTCGCAGACGAGGCGCATGGCCTCCTCGTGATGGTTGCCGCTCTGGTCGCGCAGGCGCAGGCTGCGCCGGATCTCCGTCCGCAGGCGCTCCCGGATGCTGGCGACCAGTTCATGGGTCATCAGCTCCAGGTCGTGCGAGGACACCGCGTCGTCGGAGTAAAACCCGGGAAACAGGATCTGCAGCAGATCCTCACAGAGCGTCGCAATCGCGCGTTTCGAGGGCAGCGCCCCGCAATCCACGTGGTTGATGCCCCCGACCTCGCGATACGAGTTCATGAGGCTCTGGACGATCTCTTCCTGGCGGCAATCCATGATGTGAAGGCAGTGGTAAGGGAAAAAGCCGGCGCTGGCAAATGCCAGCCTGCAGTTTGCCGGCCGGCCCGCCGGCGCAAAAAACCGCCGCCACCTGACGGGCAGATGGCGGCGGGGCACGCCGTCGGTCAGCGCTCAAGCGCGGCCGGCGGCAGATTTTGAACCGGCTTATTTGCCGTCCTTGCAGCAGTCTTTGCCGCACACTTTGCCGGCGTCCTTGCAGCAGGTCGCGCAGGACTTGCCTTTGTCAGCGCAGCACTTTTTGCAGGCGTCGCCGGCAAACGCGCCGGTGGCCAAGGCGGCAAGGGCCAGACAGGAGAGAATCGTTTTCATGATGTGACTGTTTAAGAAGTTTGAAATGTTTGCAGAAACTGACGTGGAAGCATCGCGAAGCCAGGGCCTCCGTCGTCACCTCAAGCGCGGCCCCTGCGGGGACGATCGGGCGCTTTTGCCCGACCCCGCGCCGTTGGACGACGAGGCGGCGGCGGCTCAAAGCAACCGGGCGCAGTGCCGCTGATACACCGGCGCCAACCGGCCGGGCGGGGCGCGTTCCTGGCGCCAGCGCGTGGCTTGGCGGGTGAGGCTGGGGGCAAAAGGACCCGCCGAAGCCGGCAGCCACACCGCCGTCTGGAGATCAACCGGCACCAGACGGGGTGCGACTGCGGCTTTGGGGGTAAGTTCTCGCTGAATCCGGCTCGCGCAGCAGGGGCAGTCGCGCTGGACCGGCGCCGATTTCGCGGCATCCGCGGGCTCGGCAAACTGGTGGCAGGCGGGGCACTCCTCCGGTTCTGCCGCGATCAGGGCGGGCGCCAGACAGCACCAGCACAGCGGCACTGCCATGAGCAGAGCCGTGAAGCCGCCAGTCAAACGCGTCCACATGACTCCGGGTTGGAAAGACCGGCTGAGGCGGCTGTTCAAAAAAGCTTCGAATCAGGCCCGGGGATGGAACTGCCGGTGGACCTGCCGCAGGCGCTTCTGATCCACGTGGGTGTAGATCTGGGTCGTGGCGATGTCGGCGTGGCCGAGCATTTCCTGGATGACGCGCAGGTCGGCGCCGTGGTTGAGCAGATGGGTGGCAAAGGAGTGGCGCAGCAGGTGGGGATGCACGTGCCCGGCCAGCCCGGCGAGCTTGGCGCGCTCGACGACGATCTGCCAGACGCGCACCCGGGTCAGGGCGGCGCCGTGGCGCGACAAAAACAGGTGGCTCTGGGTTTTCGGCTTCACCAGGGCGGGCCGACCAAACTCCAGGTAGGCCGCCAGAGCCTCGCGGGCGGCCGCACCCACCGGCGAGAGCCGGGTTTTGCCGCCTTTGCCGGTCACCCGGATCCAGCCCTCCTCGAGGCTGAGGTTCTCCAGGCGGACGCCCGTCAGTTCCGAGAGGCGCAGGCCGCTGGCGTAAAACAGCTCGAGCATGGCCCGGTCGCGGCGGTCGAGCGGCTCGCGGCCGGTGATGGATTCGACCAGCTGGCGGGCCTCCGCCTCGTTGAGGCTGCCCGGCAGGTGCTTGTCCAGCCGCGGCGGCAGAATCGGTTCCGCGGGGTCGCCCGCACGCCGGCCGCGGGCGGCGAGCCAGCGGAAGAAAATTTTGACCGCCACCAGCTCGACGCGGGCGCTCGAGGCGCCGAGCCCGTCCTGCTTGCGGCGCGCCAGGTAGTCGGCGAGGTGCTGGGTGGTGACGGCCGCCGGCGTCTCCAGCCCGCGCTCCTGCTTCAGCCAGGATGCCAGCGCCTCGAGCACGCGGCGCACCAGCAGCTGGTAGTTGGTCGACAGGCCGCGCTCGGTGGCCAGGTGGAGGATGAAGCTGTCGATGGCGTCGAGCACGCCCCAGTGTCCACGCAGGCTAAGGACCTGTCATCTGCGACGTTAGTGTCGGACCCCCATGATTCGACCGCTTTTCCTGCTGCCCCTGAGCGCCGCCCTGGCGTCCGCCGCCGACTTTCAAAAGGACGTCCAGCCGATCCTGGCCAAGCACTGCTACGAGTGCCACAGCGAGAAAACGGGCAAGAAGAAGGCGGGCTACGTCTTCGACGACCTCGAGACCCTGAAGCTCGACATCAATCCCAAGGGGGCCATCGTGCCCGGCAAGCCGGCGGAAAGCCACCTCTTCGTGGTCGTGGCCGACGCCAGCCATGAGGCGCACATGCCGCCGGACGGCAACCTGTCCGACCGCGAGATCGAGACCCTGCGCGCCTGGATCACCGCCGGCGCCCTGCTCGACAAGGACGCGCCGAAACCGGCCATGGCGCCGACCGCCAAGAGCCTGCCGCCGATCCTGAGCTGGACGAATTTCGAAGGCAAGACCATCAAGGCCGGTTTTGTCCGGCTGGAAGCCGACCACGTGGTGCTGCGCCTGCCGGCCAACGGCCAGGAGGTGCCCTACCCGCTGAACAAGCTCGACGCCGCCAGCCAGCAGCTGGCCAAGGACTGCGCCGCGCCCTGAGTCGCGCGGCTACTCGACGACGATCCGGTGCTGCACCGGCCGCAGCCGCTGGCGGACGTTGGCGTCGTGCAGCGCCTGCTTGCCGATCATCTTCTTTTTCAGGACGTTCAAAGCGCGGGCGAACTCGGGATCGTTCTTCGCCTCCCGGCTCAGTCCGCGGAAGTGGGTGATCAGGTTCTTGATCATGGTCGTCTCCAGGCTCTGCTTGGCGCCGATCGAATTGACCAGGTCCATGAAGGCGCTGTCGAAGGGCGTCTTGGCAAACTCGGCGGCCAGGTTGACGCCCTGCTCGAGTTCGGCGCGGCTGAACTCGCGGGTCTCCGTGCCCCAGGTCACCCGGGCGCGCTCCTTGCCGAGGCCCCTGACCACCAGCAGGAAGCGGTTGAGATCCTGGTTGAAGCTGCAGAACGGCAGGATGCTGCGCGTGCTGGTCGAGGCCTTGGGGTCGGCATCGAAACAGAACGGCCAGCGCTTGCTCTCCACGGTGATTTGGCCGCCCTCCCGGCGGACGACGCGGTGCCCGGCCGTGGCGGCGGCCTCGCCGTCCAGATCGAGGGTGATCCGGCCGATGGCGCCGTCGCAGCCCAGCCCCTTGAGGAAGGCCTGGGCCATCAGCAGGTGCCCGTTCGGCCCCGGATGGAAGCCGTCCGGGCCGCAGACATCGTAGCCGTCTCCGAGCGCCGGCTTGGCCTTGGCCATGGCGCCGATCATGGTGTCATGGACGTTGGCGAACGCCTGGCCGTACTCGCCGGCGAGCTTTTGGGCGATGTCGCGCAGATGGGCGAGGTTGTCGTTGTAAACGGCGGGCTCGAAGCGGGTGAAGAACTTCGTGTCGACGGCGCCCGGCGAACCGACGACGATCTTCTGGACGCCGGCCTGCTTCAGGCCGTCGAGCACCAGGCGCATGTTCTTCTCGTACTCGGCGCCGATGGCGGCGGTGTAGGCCGTGTAGCTGCCGTCGTTCATGCCGTAGCAGGTGGTGGCCACGGTGGGCTTGAACACCTCGAGATCGTTCTGCAGGCGCGCGGCAAAGCCGCCCGCGCGTTCGCCGCCCCAGCCGAACTGGAAGACCCGGATGTCCTGGCGCCCCGTGCAGGCCAGCAGGTAGGCTTCGACGTATTTGGAGTAGAGCTTCTGCTCGGTGATGCTGTCGCCGATGATGGCGACGCGGGCGTTGGCCGGCAGGCCTTCGGCGGCCAAACCGGAGCCGGTGCCGAGCAGGACGGAGAGAAGGAGCGAACGGATCATGCGGAGCTCCTATCGCGCCAAAAGTCGCCGCCCTTGACAAGCTTTGTTTCGCCGCTGCGGACAGAAACCTGCCGGCGACGCGCCTCAGCGGGCGGCGGCGGCGCGCTGGCGCACCGCCTCAAACAGGCAGACGCCGGTGGCAACGGACACGTTCAGGCAGGGCACCTTGCCGTGCATCGGGATGAAGGTCAGGAAATCGCAGTGCTCGGTCGTCAGCCGGCGCATGCCCTCGCCCTCCGCCCCCATGACGATGCCGATGCCGCCCTTGAGGTCGACCTCGTAGATCGACTGCTTGGCGGCGTCGGAGGTGCCCACCAGCCAGAGGCCGAGCTGTTTGAGCTGGTCCATGGTCCGCGCCAGGTTGGTCACACGCACCAGCGGAACGTTTTCGGCGCCGCCGCAGGAGACGCGGATGACCGTGTCGGAAATCGGTGCCGACTTGTCCTTGGGCATCACCACGCAGCAGCAGCCGGCGGCGTCGGCCGTGCGCAGGCAGGCGCCGAGATTGTGCGGATCCTGCACGCAGTCGAGGATGAGCACCAGCGGATCCGTCTTGCCCTCAAGCAGCGCCGCCAGATCGCCCTCGTCGTAGTGCGGAATCATGCCGGCGGAGGCGCTGGCATGGCGGTTCTGGCGGGCGGCGGGAGCGGGCTTGGGCATGGTGGAGCAGTGATGAAATGCGCGCCGGCCGACCGCAAGGAGTTTGGCGCAGAAAACGCACGCTCAGCGCACCACCGGCCGGCCCAGGGGCAGAAACGCCGCGTCGCGCAGGCCGACCAGGACGCTGTTGCCGGCGGCATCGACCCGCAGTTCGCCGTAGCGGGCGCGCTCGTACAGCTTGGCGTCGCCCTCCTGGAAAAAGAAGGACTCCGCCCCCAGCCGCACCTGGCCGCGCCGGCGGTAGCGCAGCAGGCACTGCCCGGCCGCCGGCGCCTCCCCCGCGTCCAGCCGGACAAAGCGGCCGACTTGGTTCGCGTCCAGCGCCAGCACCAGCCGCCCCGTCTCGGGCAGGGTGTCCGGCAGCCCCTGCGCCAGCATGTAGCGCAGCACCATGTAGTCGCCCTGCAGCAGGGAGCGCGGGTCGCGCGGCGCCAGTTCGAGCAGCACCTGCCGCCCTTGCGCCACCGTGCGCTCCTTCTGCCAGACCAGGCCGTTGAGCACGCCCAGCAGGACCAGCCCCCAAAGCAGCAGCAGTTTCGAGCTCATGGCGCCGCCTCCTTGCCGCAACGGTTCCCAAGCACCTGCCCGATCAGCAGCAGGAGCACGCCGGTACCGGCGATGATGCCGGACTTCTGCACCAGCGACAGGTGCAGCGCGTAGTAGAACAGTACCAGGAATCCGGCCAGGAAGGCGTAGCCCAGCGCGCTGAGGCGCCGGTCCGCTTCGGCCCGGCCGATGAACAGCAGCAGCAGGGCCACCAGCAAGCCGGGCGTCGTGAAGGCGGCCAGCACGGCCAAGGCGGCGGCCGGCCAGGCCAACCAGGGGCGCCGCCAGACGCCGATGCCGCCGGCATGGCCGGCGATGACCGCCAGCAGCGCCAGCGCCACGGCCAGGCTGGACGGCCAAAGCGGCGTGCTCAGCCGGGGCAGAAAGCCGAAGCTGCGAATGATCTCGACCAGCAGGATCACGCCCGGCAGGGCGACGGCCAGCGCGCCCGCCCAGGCATCGAGCCCGGCACCGCGCCGGGGCTGCAGGAACAGCCCGGCCAGCAGGGCGGCCAACACGGCGATCAGTCCGTGCAGGGCGTGCGGCTGCTCGGCCACCACGATCCAGCCGGCGGCGAGGGCGGGCACGGCGACCGCGGTCAGAAAGCGCCCCACCGCGCCTTGGAATCCCGCCAGCGACACCAGGGCCACCCCGGCCTGAACGGCGGTCAGGATGCCGAGCAACAGGCTCTCCGAACGGATCTTGGCCACCAGCACCGCGCCGAGCAGCAGGCCGTTGCCGGTGAGCAGCGTCGCCAGGGCGAACTGGCTGACAAAAACGTGCCGGCTGCACCGGCTCAACACCAGCGCCCCGGTCAGCGCCAGCGCGCCGCTGACCGCACAGGCCGCCGCATGCTCGTAGACCTGCAGCAGCCCGAAGAAGATCTGCATGAACCCGGCGGCCCACCAGGCGCCGATGGCGGCAAAGACATTGAGCAGCCAGGGCGTCCGCGCCTCGAGCACCAGGGCGCGCAGCGCGCCGGCCAGCGCCGGATCGGCGGCCGCACCCGGCGCCAGCAGCTCGCGCCAGCTTGGCCCCTGCGCGTTCACGGTGCCACCTCCTCGCGTTGCATGGCTTGGTGCACGCGCGTCAATCCCAGGGTCAGCAGCGTGGTGGCGCCGATGATGATCAGGGAAAACAGCAGGGCCTGACCAAACTCGTTGCGGGCCAGCCGGTCGTCGAACAGCCCGCGGGCGATCAGGCAGAGCGCGACGAACACCGCATTGGCGGCGGCCACCGCCACGCAGGCGAACTCGGGGCGGAAGCGCCGGTAAAAGGCGTAGCCGGCCGCGACCGCCGCCAGCCAGAGGAAGACATGGCCGACCGGATGCGCGCGCGTCGGGCCGTCGTCAAAGATGGCGGCCAGCGCCGGCACGGTGCAGGCCGCCAGCAGCATCGTCAGGAACAGGAAGCGCAGCCAGCGCGGGCCGCGGGCCGCGCCTTCCAGCGCCGCCAGCGCCGCAGCGTTGATCGCCGCGAGGCCGAACCAGAGACCGGCCTCGTCGAGGCTGTCGAGGCGGTGCTGCGGCTGCAGCACCTGGACCCAGTACAAGGACCAGCCGACCTCGGCCAGAACCAGCCACAGCAGCCAGAAGCCGGCGAAACGCGCCAGCGCCACCCAAACCAGGATCAGCGCCGCCCAGCCGACGAACAGTTCGAAGGCGTCCGCGCCCGTCTGATAGATCTGGCCGTAAACGGCCAGAAACACGCCCACCAGCACGCCGGCGGCGAGCAGGAGCAGCTTGCCGGGCAGGTGCTGCAGGCCCGTACGCCAGGCGGCGAGCCCGCAGCCGGCCAGTGCCAGCTCGATCAGGCCGAGCTTTTCAAAGCGACCCAGCTCCTGCCAGTTGTAGGCGAAGAAGTAGACCACGCCGGCCAGGGTCAGCGCCGCGCCGACCAGCAGCAGGTTCACGCGCAGCCAGCCGATCCAGTCCGCCGCCGGCTGCAGGCG
>CAYYJK010000115.1:0-10354 GCA_964472185.1 uncultured Prosthecobacter sp. | reverse complement strand
CCCGCCGTCGGCGAGGTGACCTACCTCAGCGGCCGGGTGCTGGACAGCCGGGGCCAGCCCGTGCGGGATGCGCTGGTGGAGATCTGGCAGTGCGACCAGAACGGCGTCTACCTGCACAGCCGTGACAGCGGCAGGAAAAGCGCGCAGCAGGACCGGAATTTCCAGGGCTTCGGCCGGTTTCTCACCGGCAGCGACGGCCGTTACCTGTTTCGCACCATCAAGCCGGTGCCGTACCCGGGCCGCACGCCGCACATCCATGTCAAGGTGCGCCGGGGCTCCCGGGAACTGCTGACCACCCAGTGCTACATCAAGGGGCATCCGCAGAACCAGCGCGACGGCATTTGGAAGAAGGCCGTGGCCGGCCCCGGCGGCGATTTGGTCAGTGTCGATTTCCTGCCGCTGGCGGGGGCCAAGGGGGGGCTGCTGACCGCCCAGTTCGACCTTGTGCTGGGCGTGACGCCGGCGGATTGAACGCCGCCGGCCGGGCATCCGGGCAAAATGCCGCGCAGGTCGGCGCTGCCGAGTGCGTACTTAGCTTTTCCCGCAAAGTTCAGACTCGCGTTTGCACTGCCCGGCCGCCGCCGCACTGTGGCGATTGCCGGCAGGGAATGCCTTCTGCCGGTCCGTTCAATCCCCCCTCTTCAGCATGATGCGAATGCCCTTCCGTTCCTCCCGCGTTTCTCTGTCCCTGGCCGCTGCGGCACTGGCCTCCTGCACCGTTGGCCCCGACTTTCAGGCGCCGGAGCTGGGGCTGACCCAGGGGTGGAAGCAGTCTTCCCGGGTCTCCGATCAGCCGGTCCCGGATCAGTGGTGGACGCTGTTCCAGGATGCCCGTTTGAACGGCCTCGTCGAGCGCTCGCTGACGGCCAACCAGGACCTGCAGGCGGCGCTGGCCCGGGTGGAAACGGCCCGCGCCCTGACCGGCGTGGAAAAGGCCGGCTGGTGGCCGAGCCTGTCGATGCAGAACAGCGCGGCCTACGAGCACCTTTCGGCGAACAGCGTCGGCGCCAACCTGCCCGCGGGGGCCACGCTGCCGAGACTGGAGCGCGACCGCCACCGCACCTACCTGAACCTGAACTACGAGCTCGATCTGTGGGGGCGGGTGCGCCGCCGCGTCGAGGGCGCCCGCGCCCGTGAGCAGGCATCGGTGGACACGCTGGACGCCCAGCGGCTGGTCATTGCGGCCGAGGTGGCAAGAACCTACTTCCAGGCCTCGTCCCTGGATGCCCAAGCCCAGATCGTCCGCGAGACCATCGACCTGCGCGAGGAGGCGCGGAAACTCCAGCAGTCGCGTTTCGAAGGCGGACTGGCCAACGAGATGGACGTGGCGCGCGCCCGCACCGAGCTGGAGCTGGCGAGGAGCGACCTGATTGCGATCGAGCGCCAGCGCGGCGCGGTCGAGCACGCCCTGGCGGTGCTGTGCGGCGAGATGCCTTCCCGGTTCAGCCTGGCGGACCACCGCCGTCTGCCGGCGCCGCCGCGCGTGCCGGCCGGTCTGCCCAGCAGCCTGCTGCAGCGCCGCCCCGACCTGCGCGCCGCCGAACAGAATTTGCGCGCCGCCAACGCCGACATCGGCGTGGCCATCGCCGACTTCTTCCCGGCCTTCTCGCTCACCGGCAACGGCGGGCTGGAGAGCGTGGGGGCCGAGGACTTCCTGGAATGGAAAAGCCGCGCCGCCAGCATCGGTCCGCAGATGACGCTGCCGATTTTCCAGGGCGGCCGCCTGAAGTCCAATCTGCGCGCGGCGCAGGCGCGGCATCAGGAAAGCCTGGCCACGTTCAAGCAGACCCTGCTCACCGCCCTGCGCGAAGTGGAGGATTCGATGCTGGACGTGAAGGCCTATGCGGGCCAGCGCTCGGCGGTGTCGGCGGCGCTCGCCGCCGCCCAGGACACCAGCCGCATGGCGCGCCTGCGCTATGACAAGGGGCTGGCCAGCTATTTCGAGGTCGTGGATGCGGACCGCACCGTGCTCACCACCCGCCTGACCATGGCGCAGCTCGAGGGGCAGCGGCTGATTTCGGCGGTGCAGATGTTGCGCGCCCTCGGCGGCGGTTGGCAGAAGTGAGGCTTCAGGCCAGATCGAGGATGACCTTGCCCGAGCGGCCGCCCGACTGGGCGCGCTCGATGGCTTGGCGGTGCTCCGTGATCGGAAAGATTTCGTCGACGGCCATGACCAGGTCGCCGTGCTGGATCATCCTGGCCAGCGGTTCGAGCACCTCGTACAGCTCGGCGGAACTGGCCTTTTCAAACCAGCCGGTGATCCACAGGCCGCGCAGGACGAGGTTCTTGAAGATCAGGAATTTGTTGGGCACCTTCAGGCTGCGCCGGCTCATGGCGCCGTAGGTCACCAGCTGGCCGCCGGGGGAGAGCAGGTCCATGAGCCGGACGGCGCTGTCGCCGCCCACCGCATTCGCCGCCAGCCGGAGCGATTGGCCCTGCAGTTCGGCCCTGGCCTGCGCCAAGCCGGCTTCGTCATCGAGGTAGACGGCGTCGGCGCCGAGCTGCAGGAGTTCCGCCACCAGCTCGGGTCGGCGCACGAAGTTGGCGGTCTTCAGGCCGCGCTGTTTGGCCAGCTGGATGAGGCAGCGGCCGACTCCGGAGTTGGCGGCGTTCTGCAGCACCCAGTCGCCGGGGGACAGATCGGCGTAGTTCTGCAGCAGGTGCCAGGCGGTCACCGGGTTGATGCGCAGCATCGCCGCCTGCACCCGGTCGATGCCCGGCGGCAGCTTGGCGAAATGATGCTCGGCGGCGGTGAGGTGCTGCGACCAGCAGCCGGTGCCCAGCAGCGGAATCACCACGTCGCCCTTCTCCAGCGAGGTCACCAGCGGGCCGACCGCCTCGACTTCGCCGCAGCCTTCGTGACCGGGAATCGCCGGCGGATGGGCGGCGCGGCCGTAGGTGCCCTCGATGAAATTGAGGTCGGCGGGATTGACCGGCGCGTAGCGCATGTGGACGCGCACTTCATGGCCGTGCAGGGGGGGCAGGGGACGCTCCACAAGTTCGAGCACTTCGGCGGGGTTGCCGGTGGCGGCAAAGGACAGGCAGCGGGACATGCCGGCATTCTGGCACAGTCCCGGACGGGACGCGAGCTTGGGTGTGGCGGGCCGGGTCACTCGTGAAATTCAGCGCGGTCCGGGATGCGGGTGAAGGCGATCTTCGGTCCGGAAAAAGTCCGCACGGCATCCGGCACAAAACCGAGCGCGAGGCTGTCGCGGCCAAACGCCTTGTTGATGTCGTCCATGGCGCGCGACAGCCGGTCGCGCCGCTCGGCGTCCGCGGCGACCGGGCTGCCCAAGTCCGGGAACAGATCCAGCTGCTGCGGCGCGTGGACCGACTCCAGCTCGCCGAGCCGGACGGCGATCTTCTGAATGCGGGCCCAGCCGACCTGGGACATCGCCCGCTGCCACAGCAGGTCCAGCGTCTTGGCCAGGGCGAGGCTGTCGGAGACGGCCTGGAAGCGCTGGTGGGCCTCGCCGCGCTGGCGGGTCTCGGTGCGCACGCTGACGGCCAAGGTCGTGGCGCGGTAGCCGAGCCGGCGCAGGCGGCTGGCGGTTTTCAGCAGCAGGCGCTTGGCCACGATGACCGCCTCCGGCGGACGGCGGAATTCGGGCGCCAGAACCTGGCTGTGGCCGATGCTGCGGCGCTGCACCGGCAAGTCGTCCAGGTCGCCGCCGTGCAGCTGCTGCCAGAACCGGTCGCCGCCGACGCCGCCCCAGGCCCGGTGCAGCACATGCGGCGGCGCCTGCCAGAGGTCGAGAAAGCTGTGCAGGCCGCACTTGTTCAGGCGCGGCTCCATGTTCCGGCCGATGCCCGGCAGGTCGGTCAACTGCAGGTGCTGGAGCCGGCCCGGCAGGTCTTCCTGACGCACCACCTCGAGTCCGTCGGGCTTGGTGAGATCGCTGGCGACCTTGGCCAGGTAGCGGTTGGGGGCGATGCCGATCGAGCAGCGGAGCATTTCGCCGACATGATCGAGCAGGCCGCGCTTGATCCGTCGGGCCAGGGCCACCGCCACACTTTCCTCGGCGCGCCTGGCGTCGAGCAGGCAACCCATCTCGTCGATCGAGCCGATGGTGTGCACCGGGTAATGGCGTTCGATTTCGGCGATGACCCGGTGATGGTAATCCACATAGAGGTCGTGGCTGGCCTCGACCAGGACCAGCTCCGGGCAGAGACGGCGGGCTTCGCCGATGCGGGTGCCGGTTTTGACGCCATAGCGCTTGGCCTCGTAGCTGGCGGCGATGGCGCAGGTGGAATCCGACATCAGCGGCACCACGGCCACGGGCCGGCCGCGCAACTCGGGATGGCGCTGCTGCTCGACGCTGGCGAAGTAGCTGTTCAGGTCGACGAACAGCCAGCGCAGCGGGACGGCCGGAGTGCACGGGGGGGACACAGGGGCAGGTTAGCGCGCTTTTTGAAATGTTCAAAAGAACAGTTATGGCGGGGTGGGCTTTTGTCACCTGTCCGCGCCGTCCGCGGGCCACGCCTGCATCCGCAGTTGCGCGCTGGCGCGTTGCTTCTACGTTCGGCACCCCTTTTCACGGCCTGCACAGGCCCACCCCATCATGAGCACCCACGTCAAACTGTACATCCCCGGTCCCGTCGAAGTCAGCACCGCCACCTTTGCGGCGATGTCCCAGCCGATGATCGGCCACCGCGGCAAGGGCTTCCAGGACCTGTACGCGGAGATCCAGCCGATGCTGCAGACCCTGTTCGGCACGCAGCAGCAGGTGTTCCTCAGCACCTCCTCGGCCTGGGGCGTCATGGAGGGCTCGATCCGCAACCTGGTGAAGAAGAAGGTGCTCAACTGCTGCAATGGCGCCTTTTCCGACAAGTGGCTCGACGTTTCGCGCCGCTGCGGCAAGCAGGCCGAAGCCTACCAGGTCGAGTGGGGCCAGCCCATCCTCGCCGAGGAGATCGACAAGCGCCTCGCCACCGGCGAGTTCGACGCGGTCACCTTCATCCACAACGAGACCTCGACCGGCGTGCTCAGCCCGATCGCCGAAATCGCGGCCCTGAAGAAGAAGTATCCGGACGTGATGTTCATCACCGACTCGGTGTCGGGCTTCACCACCGTGCCGGTGAACTTTGACGAACTCGGCCTCGACGTCCTGCTCACCGGCAGCCAGAAGGCCTTCGCCCTGCCGCCGGGACTGGCCATCTTCACCGCCTCGCCCGCCGCCATGGCGCGCGCGGCCACGGTGGAGGACCGCGGCTACTACTTCGACTTCCTCGAATTCCAGGCCAACGGCGAGAAGAGCATGACGCCGAGCACGCCCTGCATCAGCCTGATCTACGGGCTGCGCCACCAGCTGCAGGCGATGTTTGCCGAGGGACTGGAAAACCGCTACGCCCGCCACGCCAAGCTCAACGCCATGGTGCACGACTGGGTGCGCCGCAACGGCTTCGAATTCTTCGCGCCGGAGGGCTACCGCTCCAAGTCGCTGACCTGCGTCGCCAACAACCGCAACATCGACGTCGCCGCCTTCATCGGCCTTCTCAAGAAGAACCACAGCCTGATCATCGACGGCGGTTACGGCAAGCTGAAGGGCAAGACCTTCCGCATCTCCAACATGGGGGACGAGACCGAGGCCAGCATCGCCGCGGTGATCGCCGCGCTGGACGACAGCCTGGCCCGCCTCTGATGGCCGGTTTTTGACGATCTTCCAGGGGCGGCGGGACGACCTCGCCGCCCCTTTTTTGACCGCCCCTCGCCCTGATCGCGCATGTCCTTCAAGCCTCCCGGCCAGTGTCCCGTCTGCGGGGAATGGGTTCCGCGCGGGGCAGCCGCCTGCGACAGCTGCGGCTCCTGTGCGCGCTCGGGCTGGAAGTCCGATGCCGCGGCCACGGACGGCCTCGGCCTGCCGGAGGACGACTTCGATTACGACCGCTTCGTGGCCGAGGAGTTCGGCCAGTGTGCGCCGCCGGCCGCGGATCGCCAAAACTTCTGGCGCTGGGTCGCGGCGGTCTTGCTGATCGTCCTGCTGCTGGGCTATCTCTGGTCGGCGCTTTGAGCCCCCTTTTGCATGAGCGTGGATCTTTCCTGCATCGCCCTGATCGCCGGCAACGGCATCTATCCGGAAACCTTTGTGGCCGCCGCCCGGCGCGCCGGCGTGCAGCGCTTGGTCGCCGCCGCCTTCCTCAACGAGACCAAGCCGGAACTCGCGGCGCAGGTCGAGGCCATCGACTGGTTCCGCGTCGGCCAGCTCGGCCGCATGATCGCCTTCCTGAAGAAGCAGGGCGTCCGGCAGGCGGTCATGGTGGGGCAGATCGCCCCCCGGAACCTCTTCGATCTGCGCCCGGACCTGCGCACCCTGCTCATGCTCGCCCGGCTCAAGCAGCGCAACGCCGAAACCCTGTTCGGGGCGATCGCCGACGAGATGGCCAAGGACGGCATCACCCTGCTGCCGGCCACCACCTTCCTGGAGTCGCTGATGCCCGCCCGCGGCCATGTCGCCGGTCCGGCGATCAAGAAGCGCCGCTGGGAGGATGCCGAGTACGGCTTCACCATCGCCAAGGAGAGCAGCCGTCTCGACATCGGCCAGACCGTGGTGGTCAAGAACGGCACCGTGCTTGCCGTCGAGGCCTTCGAGGGCACCAACGAGGCGGTGAAGCGCGGCGGCGCCCTCGGTCGCGGCGGCGCCACCATGGTCAAGGTCTCCAAGCCCGGGCAGGACATGCGCTTTGACGTGCCGGTCGTCGGCCCGGACACCATCCGCACCGCCGCTCAGGCGGGCGTCGACGTCATCGCCGTCGAGGCCGGCAAGACGCTGATCCTTGGCCTGGACGAACTGCGGCAGGAGTGCGAGCGCGGCAAAATCTCGCTGATCGCCCTGTGAATTGCCGCCTGGGACGGCCCGGGCGCAAATTCATAAAAAACGTGGTTAAGTCTTGATTTGTCAGGCGGGAATCTGAAAAAATGAGCGCTTCCCGCTGCGGCGGGTCTGTAATCGAGTTCTCTCATCCAACCCCATATGCTACTTACCGCCCTCAAAGTTAAACTTGCCGCCATGGTGGTGGTCGCCGGTCTCAACACCGACGAACTGCCCAAGCTCAGCGACGCCATGAAGACGACGCTGGAGCAACTGGCCGCCGATCAGCAAAAGGCCGCCGAACAGCCGGGCAAAGGTCCTGATGTCAACGCTTCCTTCAATGCCGCCCTGGCCAAGGTCAACGAACTGGCGAAGGCCGGCGACAAGGACGCCCAGTATGCGCTGGCGCACTGGGGCGTGCTGAGCAACAGCAACGTCAACGAGGTCATCGACCTGTACCGCAAGGCGGCGGCCCAGGGGCAGATCCTCGCCAAGGCCGAGCTGGCCCAGGTGCTGCTGCAGGCTTTCCCGCAGGATCAGGAGCGCGTGAAGGAGGCCGTGAGCCTCGTCAAGGAAGCGGAAGCTGCCGGCAACAAGGTGGCCCGCCGCCTGCTGGCCAACATGCACCTGGCCGGCGCCGGTGGCATTGAGCAGAGCGTCGACAAGGCGAAGGCGCTCCTGGAGAAGGGCAGCGCCGAAGGCGATGGCGAGTCCACCCTCGGCCTCAGCCAGCTCTATGCCGCAGGCGTTCCCGGCCTGCCGAAGAACGAGGAGGAATCCCTGAAATTCCTCATCAAGGCCACCGAGCAGAAGAACGCCGTGGCCATGAGCACCTACGCCGCCCGCCTGTTCGACGGCGATCCGGCGGTCGAAGGCAGCAAGCAGCTGGTGAAGAAGGACCCGAAGAAGGCGATGGAGATGTTTGAGAGCGCCGCGGCCACCGGCTTCGCCGCCGCCAACCGCCTGCTTGGCGCCATCTACGAAAACGGCCTCGGCGGCAACGCCCGCGATCTGAAGAAGGCGGTCGAGTACTACACCAAGGCCGCCAACGCCAACGACGCGCAGGCACTGTTCCGCCTCGGCAACTACTTCGAGTCCGGCCTGAATGAGGGCGAGGGCGACAAGGCGGTGTCCGTGATCCAGCAGAACCCGAAGAGCGCCCTCGACCTCTACCGCCTGGCCGCCCAGAACGGCCTGTCGGAAGCGTTCTACAACGTCGGCGTCTACTATGAAACCGGCACGGTGGTCGACAAGGACCCCGCCAAGGCGTTCAACTTCCACCTGCGCGCGGCCAACGCCGGCCTGCCCCAGGCCCAGCACCGCCTCGCCGGCCTCTACCAGAACGGCCAGGGCGTCGCTCAGGATGTCGTCGCCGCCATGGGCTGGTACCAGCGCGCCGCCGCGACCAACTTCGCCGCCAGCCAGATCGCCCTGGGCCAGATGTATGAAATGGGCGCCGGTGGCCGTCCGGATCCGACGGCAGCCGCCCAGCAGTACACCAACGCCGCCGAGCAGGGCGTGCCGCTGGCCATGCTGCGTCTCGCCAGCCTCTATGAGCGCGGCCTGAGCACCGCCAAGAACGAGCCCGATCTGGCGCGCGCCCTGGCCTACGCCAAGCTTGCCGCCGACGCTTCCAACAACGCGGAGATCGCCGTCAAGTATCGCGACGAACTGCAGGCCAAGATGAAGGCCGACCAGATCGCCGAAGCCAACAAGATCTACGACGGCAAGAAAAAAGCGGCGGCTCCCGCGGCGGCCAAGCCGGCTGGAAATTAGTTCGCAGATTTGTGTAAAATCAGCTTGTCAAAACAGGCGTTGAGAGTAGTCTCCGGCTCCCCAAACAAGGGGAGCCGGTTTTCTTTTCCGGGGCATTAGCTCAGTTGGTAGAGCGCCTGCATGGCATGCAGGAGGTCAGCGGTTCGAACCCGCTATGCTCCACCACCCAATCACAGGTGGTGAAGGCGGGCAGGGGCAAGCAACTCCTTCCCGAAGCCGCCCGGACGACGCAAGATTTGCATTGTGCATCTTCGTGGTCGATAGGGCAAAACTGATCATTCAACCCGCACGCCCGTGACTGAACCGCGCCATCCCGCTCCGAAGAAAAAACCGTCCCTGCTGGGCCGTCTCAAATCCGGCCTGAAGAAAGTCATTGGCTTGGGCGGCGAGTCCGCCAAACCGGCCGCGGGCAAACCCGCCGAAGCACCGCATCATCCGGCGAAAATGCACCCGCATCCGCGCGCCGAGGCTGAAGCCGCCGCCCGCGAACCCCGTCGTCCGCGCGAACCGCGCGGCGAGGGCCGCCCGCCACGTGCGGAGCGTCCGGAAGGTGAAGGCGGGCGTCCGCCCCGCGGCGAACGCCGCGAGCGCGGCCCGCGCAGCGAACGTGGCGAACGCGGTCCGCGCCGGGGCGAGTCGAGGGGCGAACCCAAACCGCCGCGCGAAAATTACGAGCCAGTGCCGCCGCCGCCGGCGCCGCCCGTGCCCGAAGGGCCGTTTCCGGAAGCCTTCCAGGTGCTGGGCCTGAGCGACGCTGTCCTCGCCGGCATCCGCGAGTCAGGCTACGAAACCCCCACCCAGATCCAGGAGCGCGCCATTCCGGTGGTGCTCAACGGCAAGGACGTGGTCGGCGCCTCGCAGACCGGCACCGGCAAGACCGCCGCCTTCGCCCTGCCGACGCTGAGCCGCCTCGGCGCTCCCGGCAAGTTCCGTTGCCTGGTCCTGGAGCCCACGCGCGAACTGGCGGCCCAGGTGGTGGAGCAGTTTGAAAAGTACGGCAAGCACACCGGCCTGCGCGTCCTGCTGGTGCATGGCGGCGTCGGCTATGAGAAGCAGCGCAAGGGGCTGCAGCAGGGCGTTGACGTGGTCGTCGCCACGCCCGGCCGCCTGCTCGACTTCATGCAGGACGGCACCGCCAACCTGAACGATCTGGAAGTGCTCATTCTCGACGAGGTCGACCGCATGCTCGACATGGGCTTCCTGCCCGACGTTCGCCGCATTGTCGAGCGCACCCCGAAGTCGCGCCAGACCCTGTTTTTTTCGGCCACGATGCCGCCGCAGATCCAGACGCTGGCGGACTTCGCCCTCAGGGAGCCGGTCAGCATCGAAATCGGCATCCGCTTCTCGCCCGCCGAGACCGTCAGCCACTACATGTACCCCGTCGCCAGCGACCAGCGCCAGGAGCTGCTGCTCGGCATTCTGAAGAAGACGCACTTCGAAAGCCTGATGATCTTCACCCGCACCAAGGTGCAGGCGGACCAGCTCTATTCGTCGCTGGTGCAGGAGGGCGAGTACAAAGTCGCCGTCATGCATTCGGACATCCGCCAGTCCGAGCGCGAAAAGGCGCTCAAGGGCTTCCGCAGCGGCGAGTTCGAAGTCATCGTGGCGACCGATCTGGCGGCGCGCGGCCTCGACATCAGCGGGGTGACCCACGTCATCAACTACATGGTGCCGGAGAACTCCGAGGACTACGTGCACCGCATCGGCCGCACCGGCCGCGCCCAGAAGGAGGGCGACGCCTACACGCTGTTCTCCGCCGAGGAGCTGCC
>CAYYJK010000114.1:9163-10390 GCA_964472185.1 uncultured Prosthecobacter sp. | reverse complement strand
TGGGTTGGGTGGGGCGGCGGCCAGCATCATGCCAAGGCGCCGCCGGAGGCAAACTCCCCGTGCTGAGGATTCTTGCTGACTGCTTGACGAAGTTTGACTTGGCTCAGGCGCCGGGCGCCAGCCGGTTGGGTCGCCGCCAGCGCAGGCGCGCCATCAGCAGGTCGCCATGGATGCCGTTTTTCGGCTGCCATTCACCGACCGTCACCCAGGATTCGTCCGGGCTCAGGTTGAGCGGATGGAAGTTGCCCATCAGCGCGACCTTGTCGGGATCGTTCACGCCGTCGCCGACCAGCGGCAGCACGACGCGCTCGGTCGCGCGGCGCAGGCGCAGGGTCTGCGGATCCACCTGCGCCATCCACAGCGGCGAGCGCCAGCGCAGGACGTTGGCGTTGCTCGCATCCTTGCGGGTGTACACCAGCCAGAGCGCCTCGGAATGGGCGAGCCAGTGCTGCTGGGTGGTCGACATCACCAACGGTTCGCCGTCGTCCCAGGCCCAGGCCTGCTTGGGCGACCAGTGCAGGCCGTCGTCGCTGGCGCAGACGTAGCCGCGGTCGTCCTCGGCGCGCAGGGTGAGGTAATAGCGTCCGCCAAAGGCGGCGAGCGAGGGTTCCAGGAGGCCGCGGCCGCGGTCGTGAGTGAGCGCCGGTCCAACCTGCTTCACGCTCAGGGTTTCGCCGTCGAAACCGCAGATCACGCCGGAGACGGCGCGCGCCTCCCGCTTGGTCGCGCCGTGGGTGAAGGCGAGCAGGACATCGCCGTTCGGCAGGGTCACGCGCTGGCCGCAGTTGTTGGTGTGGATGTAGGCGCCGCGCGGATCGTCCCAGAGCAGCCGGCGCCGCGGCCCCCAGCGGCCGTCCTTCCACACCGCATAGACCGGCCAGCGCGGCGGCTGGTCGGCGGAAAACTTCGGTCCGGAGTAGTAGACGTTGTGGCCCAGCGCCAGCACCGAACCGCTGGGCGCGTGCCATTCCGGCACCACGTCGCAGACGCCCTCCTCGCTGCCGTTCGCCTGCGGCACGCGCCCGAGCGGCGGCACCGGCTGGGGCTGGGTCCAGCTGCGCCCCCGGTCGGCCGAAGTCATCCAGTGGACCGGGCCGAAGTAGTCGGAGCCGGCGATCGTCTGCAGGGTCATGAACACCGTGCCGTCGCCCAGGACGCAGGCACGCGGATGGAACCAGGTCGGGCCGCTGCCGTCGCGACCGCGGCGCAGCGTGACCTTTTCCACGC
>CAYYJK010000114.1:0-9063 GCA_964472185.1 uncultured Prosthecobacter sp. | reverse complement strand
GCCGTTCAGGTAGACGCGCACCGTGGCGCCGTCGCGGACCAGGACAACGTGCTGCCACTGCCAGCGCGGAATCTCGGTCTTGCCGGCGACCGCAGCCCGCTCATCGCCGCCGTGGAAGAACACCAGCTTGCCGGTGTGACCGCTCCTGCCGCCGATGCCGAGATGGTCGCCGTGCGCGCCAAGCCCCTGATCCGGCCCGCGCGAAAACAACCAGCCGCTGACGTCGCGTCCGTCGTTCGGCATGCCGTTCCACAGCCAGAGCGAGACCGAATAGCGCTCGCCCAGGCCGTGCAGGCGCGAACGCAGGCGGCCGCCGACCAGGTGCGGCGCGCGGTTGACCGTGCCGTCGGCGCAGAAGGCGGCCGACTGCGGGCCTTCGAGGTAGTAGGTGATCCCGGCCTCGTAGACGGCGTCACGGCCCTGGCCGCTGGCGTCGGCGGCGTGCGGCCCGGTGAACTCGTTCAGGCGCCAGTAGGCGCTGGGCTTGGCCTGCAGCACCGCCTGCGCCGCCGGGCCGTCGGGCAGCGTCCAGGGCCGGCGCGGCTGACCGCTGACCTGCTCGAGCAGGGCGATGGCGGCCTCGGCGATCTTCGGTTCCGCCTGCACCTCCAGGCCCGCCGAACGCGCCGGCCAGGTGTTGTAGCCGCCGAACGGATGCTGCTCGGGCGGCGGGATGTAGCCGTCGCCGCCGTTGGCGAGCTCGATGACGAGGTTGTTCGGCAGCGGACTGGCCGCCTTGATCTTCAGGCCAGTGACCGCGTAGGTCTCGCAGGGCGTGGTGGCGATGCCGATGTCGCCGATGCGCAGGCCCTGGACGACGATCTCGGTCTTCTGCTTCTCGTGCAGCAGCACCTGCTCGCGGGCGTAGACCTCGGCGAGCGTCTTGGGCAGGCGGTCGCCCATGTCCTTGAGGATGCGCTGCGCCCATTCGAGGCGCTGCCGGTCCGGCACGCGGTAGTTCAGCGTCATCCGCCGCTCGGCCATCGCCAGGTCGGCGTCGGCCCGATACCGAATGCCCTGGTAGGCTTTCACGGCGATGTCCACCAGGCCGGCCGCATACTCGTCAATGGTCGGATTCGGGCGCTGCTTCTCGGGTACGGTGTAGTCGACCCGGTAGATGTCGCCGCTGCAGCCGTGCGACATCAGGCCGACGAAGGCCGCTTTTCCGGGCGCGGGCTGCGGGGCGAGCTTCTGCTTCAGCCCCTCGCAGAACAGGCCGAAATAGTCGGCGCTGATGTCCTTGTCGCCAAAGTAGTGCATGGAAAAGTTGCCGAGCACGGCGATGGGGCGGCCGTCGCGGGCCTGGATGGACACCAGCGCCAGGTCCGGGTCCTCCGGTCCGGCCTCGCCGGTGGCGTCGTCCCAGTTGCGGCCGGAGTGCATGTTGGCGCGCACGGTGAGGTTGCCGAAAGGATCCTCCGCGAGCCGGTCGGGCCGGCGGATCCACTGGCGCAGCGCGGTGAACTCGGCGGCGTCGGCTTTGGCAAACCCGACCTGGGCGGGCTCCAGGGCGGCCTGGGCGGCGGCAACGGCCTCAACCAGCTTGTCGCGCAGGAAGGGCACGTACGCCGGATCGGGATCGGTGCCGAGGCAGCCCATCGACGACGGCGCGCTGTGGGCGTGCGTGGCGGAGATCAGCAGGCGGTTCGCGGGAATGCCGGTGCGCTTGGCCGCCTGCGCCTTGGCTTCGTCGAGCAGCTCGCGCGTCATCATGCAGCTGTCGACGACGACGATGACCAGCTGCTCCTTGCCGTCGGCCAGGGCGATGGCGCGGGCGTGGACGCGGGTTTTGACCTTGTCGAGCGCGCGGCTGAACATGCCGCCGTTGATCAGCACGGGCAGCTTCGAAGGCGTGACGTCGACAATGGCGGCGCCGGCGCGGAAATCGGCGGCGGCGGCCGGCAGGCTCAGCAGCAGGGAGGCAAGGCAGAGGCGAAGTTTCATGGCATCAGGATCGGGAGCGGGCGCATCAGCGCTGCGGAACGCGATGGCGCTCCAGTACCATCATCACGGCGCGCAGCAGATAAGCGTCGTTTTGTGGGGAGCTTTGGTACTTTTCCGACCAGCGGTCGTAACCCTGCTCGCGAAATGCCATGGCATCCGCGCGCCCCAGCTCCCCGAGCAGCTCGCGCACGAAGCGCCAGCCAACGAGCCGGAGGTCCTTCAGCACCGGCGTGCCGTCGCGGTAGCGCCGGGCCTTGAGGGCGCGGCTGGCGGCGGTGTCCGGGATCCGGCCCTCGGCATCGCACGCGGCAGCCAACGGATTCCAGAGCGCTTCGGCGGCCTCGTAGGCCATGGCCGACAAGGCCGCGCGTTTCTCCGCCGGCAGGGGCCAGGGACCGCTGGCGCGCGCCGGCCCGAGCCCGCCGAGGCCGAGGCCGCGTTCGGACCAGCGCGCCAGGCCTTCGAGATACCAGCGGTTCTTGAAGTGGGTGGCGCCGTACTGGATGAGGTGGAAGTACTCGTGCGCGGGGCTGAGGTTCTTCGACGCCTGCACCGAGGCCGCCAGATTGAAGCACAGGCTGGGCGTGTCCGGCGGATCCTGCGGACGGCGGAAACGCTGGACCTCGTCGAAGGCCACGCCGTTGCCGCGCACGCGGTCGCGCTCCAGGAAGTGCACGTCCAGAAAGCGCGCCTGCCGAAAGTGCCCGCTTTGGAACGGGTCGGGAAAGCCGAGCACCTCGATGAACAGCGTCTGCGCCGCCTCGATCTGCGTCATCGCATCCTCGACCTGGTCGGGCAGGCCGTTGCGGTCAGCATCCGCCGGATCGACGGCATGCGGGCCGTGGACGTGGTAGAACAGGCGAATCGGGCCGCGCTGATGCACCTCCGCCGCCGTCTCGGCCGCCGGCGCCAGCCCCCAGAACCCCAGCATCAGGCCGGCGAACCCGGCAGGGATGAGGGAGAAAATCTGCATCCCCCTTCAACGCCGCGAATCCGGCGCTTTTCCAGCCCCTGCACAAGGCGCCGGCCGAGCGGCGTACGTGAAGCCATGCCGCTCCGCTTCCCGCTGCCCCTGCTCGCCGTCCTCAGCCTGCCCGTGCTGGCGGCCGATCCACCGCCGCCGCAACTCGGCGACCTCTACCTCACCGACGCGGTCACCGAGCCGGTCACGCTCGGCGACGGCAAGACCGCCTTCTACATCCGGCAGCGGGTGGACCCGGCCGCACGCCGCTTGAAGTCCTCGCTGTGGAAGGTCGATGCGGACGGACGCACCGCGGCCGTGGAAGCCGGCGAACCCGACGCCTTCGGCCTGCAGCTTTCACCCGACGGCCGGTGGCTGCTGTTCCATTCGACCCGGCCCTTCGCCGATGGCCGGCCGGCTTTCGAGCCCGTGCCGCCCTACTCCGATCCGGCAGCGGACCTCTGGCTGCTGCCGGTGGCCGGCGGCCCGGCGCTGCCGCTGGGCGGGCCGGGCAAGCCGTACGGCCGCGTCATCACCGACAAGTTCTACGGCCGCGCCGCCTTTTCACCGGACGGCCGCAAGCTGCTCTTCGTCGCCGACACCGGCCTGGACCCGCGCAGCGAGGCGGAGAAGCGTCACGGCGTGATCGTCGTGCGCGAGGACCAGGGCGAAGGCTACGAAGGCTACGGCCCGACGCAGATCTGGGTCGCCGACCTGCTGGCGCAGCCTGTGGACGCCGCGGCGGCGCGGATCACCCGACTGACGTCCGACGATTTCTGGTATGGCGACCCGCAGTGGGCACCCGACGGCTCGTTCGTCGTCTGCCACGCCAACCGCAACGCCGAGCAGGAGTCGGCGCGCTACAGCATCAACCACAACTACGACCTGTGGAAGATCACCCTGGCCGACCGCCGGCTCGAGCAGCTGACGCACGGACCGGGACCCGAGTTTTCACCGCGCCTCGCGCCCGACGGCCGGCGGCTCGTCTGCCTGAGTTCGCCGCGTTTCAAGGGGCCGCACATGGACGTGTTCAACCTGCTGACGGTGGATCTCGGCACCGCGCCGGCCACCGCACGGCCGGTCTTCGATCACCACGGTCCCGGCGCGGACACGCCGCCGCACCTCAGTCCGATGACGCCGCTGCCGGACAACTGCTGGCTCGACGCCCGCCGGCTCTGGTTCAACGCCGCCCAAGGCGTGCGCAACGTCACCCAGGCGCTGGACCTGGACGCCGGCCCGCAAGCCCTCGCCGGCGTCGGACCGCCGCCCGCCCCGGTGCGCAGCCCGCTGCTGCCGCGCAGCAACCCGCAACTCGGCCCGCGCCTGCGCGCCGACGACGAGATCGTCCGCTGGAAGAGCTTCGACGGCCTGGAGATTGAGGGGGTGCTGACCCGGCCGCCGGCTTCGGTGGCCAAGCCGCCGTTCAAGCTGCTGGTGTTCCCGCACGGCGGTCCGCACCACCGCGCCACCGGCGGCGGCGGCTTCGACGTCCAGTTCTTCGCCACGCGCGGCTACGCCGTGTTCCAGCCGAACTTCCGCGGCTCCACCGGCTACGGTCTGAAGTTCCTCGACGCCAACCGCAACGACTTCGGCGGCGGCGACATGCGCGACATCCTGACCGGCATCGAGGAACTGATCCGCAGCGGCGTCGCCGACCGCGACCGGCAGTTCGTCTACGGGGTCAGCTACGGCGGCTACATGACCTCCTGGCTGGTCGGCCAGACGGCGCAGTTCCGTGCCGCGGCGGCACAGAACGCCGTCACCGACCTGAGCGCCATGTGGCACCTGAGCGACCTGCAAAGCTGGGTGGAGCATGACATGAGCGGCCGGCCCTGGGAGGTGGCGGAGCGCCTGCGCCGGCACAGCCCGCTGACCCATGCCCACCAGGTGACCACCCCCACGCTGATCCTGCACGCCACCCACGACCGCCGCTGCCCGGTGGCGATGGCCCGCATGTTCCACCGCGCCCTGCGCGCCAACGGCGTGGCCACGGAACTGGTCCTGTATCCGGACGAGGGCCACCCGATCCGGCACTTGCCGCACCGCGAGGACCTGCTGCAGCGCGTGCTCGACTGGTTCGAGTCGCACGGCGGCGGCCGCTGAGTCACGGCGCCCGCGTCGCGTAGGTGCGCGCGTGCCGCTGCGAAGGCACCTCGAGCGTGTAAGTCCGCGCATCGGCCGCCACCCGGCAGCGGATCGGATGCGCGGCGCAGCCGTCGGCGAGGTCGCCGTGGTTGGCGATCATCGAGCGGTCGAGCGTGTTCACCGCGTCCGCGCGGACGTTCTCGTGCACCTGATAGACGGCCTGCAGCCCGGGGCTGGACTGCAGCGCCTCCAGCACGGCCTTGCCGGTGCCCTTGCGCGGGCCGTTGTTCATCACCGCCACCGTCGGCTGCAGGCTGTGGATCAGCAGCGGATTGTTGCTGGTCTCCAGGCCGTGGTGGTTGACCTGATACAGGTCCGCCGTGCCCGCCAGGTTGACCGGCGTCACCAGCCGGGCCTCGGCGTTCCAGGTCAGGTCGCCGCCGTTGAAGAAGCGGAAGCCGCCGAACTCAAGCAGCAGCACCAGGCTGTTGGCGTTGTCGGAGGTGTCGGGCGCCTTGTCCGGTACCGTGCCGGTGAGCGGGTTGTGCGGCGCGCCGGCGGGAGGCGCCACGAACTTCTGGTTGGCGCCCAGGCAGCGCAGGCGCAGCGCCGGACCGCCGGCCGGCTGCTTCAGCGGCACTTCATCGCCGGCAGCCAGCGTCACGCGCCGGCCCGCCTTGGCCTCGAGGTACGGCCGGCGGGTCAGGGTCCAGCGCAGGTCCTGCGCCTTGCCGTCCGGACTGCCCTCGGGAACGCCCTTGTCGTAAAGCGCGCCCACCGGCATCAAGGCTGCGAGTTCAGCCAGGCCGCCGAAGTGGTCGCCGTGAAAGTGGGTGATGATGACGTGGTCCAGCCGCTGCAGGCCGGCCAGTTCCGTGGCCACCTGGCGGATGCGCTGCGGATCGCGGCCGCCGGGATTGCCGGTGTCGACCAAGATCGATTCGCCGGCCGGCGTGACGATCAGGGTCGAGCCGCCGCCCTCGGAGTCGATCCAATACAGGTCCAGGGTGCCGGCGGCGAAAAGCGCCGGGGCGAGCAGGGTCAGAGCCAGGGTCAGCAAGCGGGTCATGCGCTCAACCAACGCCGCCCGAAAGGCGGTTCTGCCGGCGAAATCGGCGTGCAAGCCGTTCCGTCCCCGCCATCCTGCGGGCATGGAACCGCTGCTCTTCGTCCACGGCACCGCCATCCTGCCCGACCGGCTCGTGCCGGATGCCTGGGTCGAGTGCCGCCACGGCCGCATCCACCGGGTCGGCCCCGCCCGGCGCCGGCCGCCGGCGGACGCGCGCATCATCGACGCGCAGGGCGGCTACCTGTCGCCCGGCTTCATCGACGTTCACGTCCACGGCGGCGCCGGCGCGGACTTCATGGATGGCACACCCGAGGCGGTGGCGGCCGCCTGCCGGGCGCATGCCCGCCACGGCACGACGACGCTATTCCCGACAACCACCACGGGCACGCCCGAGCAGATCCGGGCCATGCTGGCCAGCTGCGCGACGGTGAAGCGGCAGGGGCCCGCCGTCTCCGGCTGCCGCGTGGCGGGCGTCCACCTGTACGGGCCCTACTTCGCCGAAGACAAGGTCGGCTGCCATGCCGCCAGCGGCCGGCGTTCCCCGGCTGCGGCGGAGTACGAGGCCCACTTCGCCACGGGCCTGATCCGGATCGCCACCTGCGCCGCCGAGCTGCCGGGTGCGGACGCCTTCTACCGCGCCGCGCGCCGCCGGCGCTGCCTGATCACCTGCGGCCACTCGAACGCGAGCTGGGGCGAGATGGAACGGGCGTTCCGGGCCGGCATGCGCCACGTCGACCACTTCTGGTGCGCGATGAGCTCCGTGCCCTCGCTGCGCCAGCGCTTCGGCGTGCCGATGCAAGCGAGCATGGCCGAGTTCGTCCTCGCCCGGGCGGAGATGAGCACGGAAGTGATCGCCGACGGCTGCCACCTCGCGCCGGAACTGCTCGAGTTCGCCTACCGGATGAAGGGCGCCGCGCGCCTGCTGCTGGTCACCGACAGCAACCGGGCCCTCGATCAGCCGCCCGGCCGCTACCGCTTCGGGCCGGCGGACGACGGCTCCTGGTTCGACAGCGACGGCCGCGTCGGCTGGGCGCCGAACGGCAGCCTCGCCAGCTCGATCATGGGCATGGACCACATGGTGCGGCAGATGCGCCAAAGCACGGGAGCGACACTGCCGGAGGTGGTGCGCATGGCCAGCCTGACGCCGGCCGAACGCACCGGCATCGCGCGGCAGACCGGCAGCCTGGAGGCCGGCAAACGCGCCGACGTGCTCATCCTCAACCGGCGCCTGCAGGTGCAGCGGGTCTTTGTCGACGGCGTGGAAACCGCCGCCTGACCCCGGCTCAGAGGCCGCGCAGCAGTTCGAGCGCCCTGCGCTCGAACTGCTGCTGCCATTCGGGCGCGACCAGGACGTCGCAGTCCTCCTGGGCATAGCCGCGGTTGCGCCGCTGGGCGGCCGTGGCGGTGTAGTAGATGTAGCCGTTGGTGTAGCCCGACACGAAGGCCGTCGGATCCGCGGCCGCCTCCTGGATGTCGAGGCCGACCTGGACGGTCACCTCGCCCGGAAAGGTCACCCACTTGAAGTCGCCGATGCGCACCGCGCAGACCTCGGCATCAAGCGTGGCCCGGCCGGCCGCCAGCGTCTGCGCCTGGTGCTTCTTCAGCAGCGCCAGGTTGGCGTTGAGCCGGGTCAGCTGCTCAAGCACGCCGAGGTTGTGCAGGTAGGCTTCCACGGCGACGCGGTTGTCGGCGTCCTGGCGCTCCAGATCGCTGCGGCCGCGCGCGCGGTCGTGCAGGTAGCTCTGCGCGTGGTGCGACGGAAACTCGGGCGCCAGCTTCTGCTGCAGCAGCAGCGGCAGGAAGGCCTTGAACTCCAGCGTGGTGCCGCGCAGCGCGGCCAGCAGCCGCTTCTGCTCCGCCTCAATGGCGGCGATGCGCGCCTCGAAGTCCGCCGCGCGCGGCAGGGCGATCACCTCGCGCCGGACCTTCAGGGCGCCGGCCTGCGACTGCAGCGGCTTCAGCCCGCGCAGCACGCTGAGGCCGAGCCGGTGTCCGAGCGGTTCGGCGTCCTGGGGCAGGTGCACTTCCTTGTAGCGCACCGGGTTGAGATCGCCGCCGCAGCCCTGCACGAAGAAGGCCATGGCGCCGAGGTTCTCCTCGATCACCCGCGAGGCCACGCCCGGATAATCGGCCGAGCTGCCCTTGCTCGGCGGATTCATGATCGGGTGGCAGGCGAAGTGGTAGAGCACCGCGAACGGCCGGCCGTCCTCGCGGTCGAGCCGCAGCAGCCCGATTTTCGGGTCGATCGGGCCGACCGCCGCGACGGCCGCGTCGCGCGGCAGGGCGTAGGCGCGGCGCATGTCGGCTTCGGTTCCGTCCTTGAGGGTCAGCCGGCGGTTCTCACTGATGCCGTCCTCGTGGCCGACGCCCGCGGCCGCGCGCACCGGCACCAGCCCGGCCGCCGCTTCACGAACCGCCTGCACCACCAGCTCGGCGGTGTCGCCGCGGACGACGCCGTGGCAGTGGCTGGCGTTGACGATCACCGCCTCGGGCGGCAGGCCCAGCTCCTGCTGCAGGCGGGCGCGCACGGCGGCGAGGAAGCCGTTGCCGATGCGGCCGATTTCGCCGACCGCAACCGCGTCGACCGTGACCAGCGCCAGCCGGGTGTCGCCGTCCTGCAGCACCAGCGCCTTGGCGTAGCTGGGGTCATGGACCGGACCGGCGGCGCGGTCGGTGATGTCGATGCGGGCCAGCCCGGCCCGCAGTCCGGCCGCGGCGGTGACGGGCAGGCTGAGCAGGGCGGCGAAGCCGAGGACAAGGCGGAAACGGCGGTTCATGGTGCAGGCCAACAATACGCACCCTGGGACGCCCTTCTGCCGCGCGATGCAGCGCCTTGCCAGCCCGCGCGTTCGTCGTCATGCTGCCGGCATGGATCTGTCCCCTCCCGAAGCCGACGCCCGGCGCGAGCAGCTTTGGCGCGTGATCTTCCTGTCCGACACGCGCGCCGGCCGGCTGTTCGACCTCGTCCTGCTCGGGCTGATCGGCCTGAGCGTGCTGACGGTCG
>CAYYJK010000113.1:0-10539 GCA_964472185.1 uncultured Prosthecobacter sp. | reverse complement strand
TCCGCGGCCAGATCCAGATGCCGTCCCTGCGGCGAGCGGGCGGTTCCGCGCAGCACCTGGGCCCAGAACCGGCTGAAGCCGCTCCAGCGGGCCAGCCAGAGGGGCGCCCAGCGGGCTTTGGCGTCGCTGGTGAACGCCGTCACCTTGCCGAGGCCGTAGCGCCAGTGCGCCAGCAGGGGATCGCCCAGGTCGGTGACCAGGGGCACCTGGGCGCTGGCCTTGCGCAGGGTCTTGACGTAGCCGAGCAGGTTGGGCGACTGCCAGGGCTCAAAGCCTTCCAGAAGCGGGTGCTTTTCCGCCAGTTGCGGCAGGAACGCCTCCTCGCGCAGCATGCGGCCGGTGTGCATCAGGGTGTCCTGGGTAAAGATGCGCATGATGGTGCCGGCGTCGCTGGTGCTGTAGGCCTGGCCGCCGCCGGCCGCGGCGACCGCCTGCAGCAGCGTCACGTGCGAGCCTTCGCCGATGGCGACGGTTGAAATGGTCATGCCTTCGCTGCGGCACTGGGCGGCGATGACCTCGTAACCGCTGCCCGAGGTCTGGCCGTCGGTCAGGATGATCATGTGCTTGACCTTGGCTTTGACGCGCTGCAGGGCGCCGCGCGCCTGCTCAAGGGCGGGCTGCAGGTTGGTGCCGCCGCCGGAGGCCACGACGGAGATCTGCCCGGCAACGGCGGCGGTGGAGATCAGCTTGGTCATCGGCGTGACCACATGGGCCTCGCTGTCAAAGGCGTAGACGCCGAGGAAGTCGTTCCGGCCCAGCACCTCGGCCGTGGCGATGGCGGCGCTCTTGGCCATCTCCAGCTTTTCGCCGGCCATCGATCCCGAGCGGTCCAGAATCAGGGCCACGGCCGCGCTCTGCTTCTCCTCCTCGTCCGGGGCCTTCAGGCGCACCGGCAGCAGCTCCTCGATCGGGGTGCGGTGGTAGCCGCCAACTCCGAAACTGTTGGGGCCGCCGAGCATGAGCAGGCCGCCGCCCAGCTTGTCGACGTAATCGCGCAGCGCGGTCATGGCGCCTTCGCCGAGTTGATGCGCGGCAAGGTCGCTGAGGATCACGCCGTCGTAGCCGGCGAACTGGTCCAGGCTGGCCGGAATGCCGCCCGGGCCGCGCAGGTCGATTTGAATGCCCTCGCTCGCCATGGCCTGGATCAGCGGCTGGGCTTCGCCGGCCTCCCCCTCCAGGCAGAGCAGGCGCAGGCGGCCGCGCACCTCGGTCAGGGCCAGGGCGCTGTTGTTGGCGGGGATGGCGTCTCCGGCAAACCCCTCCAGGACGGCCCGGTATTTGTACAAATTCCGTTCTGGCGGGGTGCGCAGAAAGGTCTCCGTGCGGACTTCGCCGGCGGCCAGGCGGAGCGGGCGCTGGTCCACCTCGACGCCGTTTTCGAAGAGTTTGAGGACGACTTGGGCGGCCACGCTGGCCTCCAGCCGCGCGGTCAGTTGCAGGGTGGCGCCCTCGTCCAGGCGGTTGAGGTTGGGCGTCAGCTCCAGCAGGCGCACGTCCGGCCGGGCGGGGCCGGTCACCGGCAGCGCGTGCAACCGCACGCCGTTGAGGGCGGCCTCGCGGGCGGCCTCCAGCAGGTTGCCGCGGGTCTCATGGCCGTCGCCGATGACCAGCAGGGTGCGGCTGGCGCCGGCCGGAAACAGCGCCTGGGCGAATTCCACTGCGGCGCCGTAATGGCTGTCGCCGCCCTGCCGGGCCTGCAGCGCCCGCAGGTCGGGGTCGGGACCGTCCGGGATGGCCTGCGGTTCGGCGCCGATGCTGACCAGGAAACTGTCGGTGCCCGCCGGCAGGGCGGCGCGGACTTGGCGGGCGGCCTGCAGCGCCTGCGCCAGCCCCGCCTCGCCCAAGCTCTGGCTGGCATCCACCAGGATGCCCAGGGCCTGTTTGCCGGTGGGGCGGATTTGGGCGGGGCCGGCCAGGGCCGCCAGACCCAGCAGCACGGCCAGGACGCGGGCCACCAGCAGCAGGCGCTTGCGCCGCGCGGACATCGGATGGGCCGACCGGTGCTCGATCCACAGCAGCAGCAGCAGCAGGGGCGGCGCCAGCAGCAGCAGTTTCGGAGATTCCCAGTCCATGCGGTTTGGCCGCCACGCTAGGCGGAAAACGCCGCGCTTCCCAGCGCAAAGTGCGCCGGCGCCGCCCCCTGAGAAATCACTCGCCCCCGCGCCAGTCCGCTTTAGGCTGACCCACCCCCATGCACACGGAGTATGACATCCAGTATGCCATCGAGAACACGCGGGTCCTGCACGAGCCGGACCGGCGCATCGACACCTTTGGCAGTACGCAGTTCGAGTTCCAGATCGTCACGGAACTCATGGACACCGTGAATGCGACCCGCATCCGCACCGGGAAAATCACCGCCGAGAAGCCCCTGATCGTGCGGCCGGACCCCGAGGCCGTGGCCAGTTTCGACTTTGACGGCTTCGGCCCCCAGGGCCCCGCTTTCGGCGAATTCCTGCGCGACAACATCCAGCGCCTGGCCCTGCTCAAGTACGGCTTCAAGTTCCGCATGGCCGACATGACCGAGGAGGTCGTCCACGAGCCGATGGAGGCCGTCTGCGGCAAGCTGCTCGAGGACATCCGCATCTCCGGCAACCCGCTGCGCGCCGTGATCGCCGGCGTCGACGACACCTGGGAAATCTGCCTGCTCAAGTTCACGGTCGAGATGATTGAAAAGTCGCAGCAAATCAACCTCTTCGATTTCAAACGGCGCGGCCTGCTCGGCTGATCCGTTTCACGTCGCTTCATGGCCAAGGCTCAGCTCAAGCTCCTGCTCTTCCTCGTCGTCCTGGGCATCACCCTCGGGTGCATGGCGGCGGCCTATTTCATCTACGTCAAGATCCTGACGCCGGACCGCCGCATCCAGGCGGAGATCGCCACCATCAAGAAGGCCGACCTGCCGCGCATCGATCCCGGCGCCAAGCGCTTTCAGGCCGCCGTCGAGCAGATCAAGGCCGGGCGGATCGAGGCGGGGCGCGACGCCCTGTTCAAGCTGATCCAGCAGTTCCCCGACTCGGCGACCTGCGCCGAGGCGAAGCGCATCATCGGCGAGATCAACATGGACCAGCTGTTCGCCACGGAGATCCAGGCGGGCAGCAAGGACTACATCGTCCAGCCGGGCGACTCCCTGGCGCTCATCGCCGGCAAGCAGGGCACCACCATGGACCTGCTGGTGCGCCTGAACGGCCTGATGAGCATCACCCTCCAGCCCGGCGATCACCTGACCATCGTGCCCCTCGACTTCAGCCTGGTGGTGGACCTGTCGGCGAAGACCGTGACCCTGCGCCGCAAGGTGGGGGACAAGGAGTTCTTCTTCAAGGAGTACCAGGCCGCCGAGGTGAGGCTGCCGCCGGGCCTGCGCGCGCCGGCCGAAATGGAGATCCGCGGCAAGGCGGCCGTGGCCGAGGGCAAGGCGGTGCTGTCCACCGATCCGCGCTACGTCGAGGCCGACAAGTGGCTGCCCGCCTCCCGTGCCGGGGTGGTGCTGCGCACCCAGCCGCCCGCCAAACCCGCCGCCCCGGCCGCCGCGGCGGAGCCGGGCGCTGCGCCCGCCGATCTGGACGACGCGCCGGAGCCGGGCGTCTTCCTCGCCCGCGAGGACCTCGAGGAGATTTTTGCTCTGGTGCGAAACGGCTCCAAGCTTTACTTCATCCGCTGATCCAACCTCCGCCGAACCGATTCTGTCCCCATGAAACAAGTCCTGGAATTTGAAAAGCCCGTCGTTAAACTCCGCGAGGAGATCGAGGAGGCGAAAAAGAAGATGGCCGGCAAGCCGAGTGACAAGCTGGCCTCCCAGATTGCCGAGCTCGAGCAGAAGGCGGAGCAGTTGCTGCGAGACATTCACACCAACCTCAACCCCTGGCAGCGCGTGCAGATCTCCCGCCACACCAACCGGCCCTTCATGCTGGACTACGTGAAGCACTGCTGCGAGGACTTCATCGAGATCCACGGCGACCGCCACATCGGCGACGACCACGCCATGCCGGCCGGCTTCGCCACCTGGGGCGGGCGCAAGGTCGTGGTGATCGGCCATCAGAAGGGCCGCGACACTAAGGAGAACCTGCTGCGCAACTTCGGCAGCGCGCACCCGGAGGGCTACCGCAAGGCGCTGCGCCTCATGCGCCTGGCCGAGAAGTTCGGTCTGCCGGTCGTCACTCTCATCGACACCCCCGGCGCCTTCCCCGGCATCGGCGCCGAGGAGCGCAACATCGCCGAAGCCATCGCCTTCAATCTGCGCGAGATGATGAGCCTGCGCACGCCGGTCGTGGCCGTGGTCATCGGCGAAGGCGGCTCGGGCGGCGCCCTCGGCATCGGCGTCGCCGACCGCGTCCTGATGATGGAGAACGCCTACTATTCGGTCATCAGTCCGGAGGGCTGCGCCGCCATCTTGTGGAAACACCGCGAGCACGCGCCGGAGGCGGCCGCAGCGTTGAAACTCAGCGCCCAGGACCTCTCCAAGCTCGGCATCATCGACGGCGTTGTCGCCGAACCGCCCGGCGGCGCCCACAACGACCACTACACCGCCGCGATGGCGCTCAAGGACGCCGTGCTCAAGGCGCTGGGCGAACTGGAGACCCTGACGCCCGAGCAGCTGCTCGAGGCGCGGTACCAGAAGTTCCGCAACCTCGGCAAGTACACGGAGGCCTGAACCGCCCCATCCTGCCCACTGCGCCGCCGTTCCTGCCGATCCCGCCCCATGTCCGCCCCGACCAACCGCATCGATTCCCGCTTTGCCGAACTCCGCGCTGCCGGCAAGCGCGCCTTTGTCGCCTACATCTGCGCCGGTGATCCGACGCTGGATGCGACCATCGACATCGTTCTCGGCCTGGAGCGCGCCGGCGCCGATGTCGTCGAGCTGGGGCTGCCGTTCTCCGACCCGCTGGCGGACGGCGTGGTCAACCAGATGGCCGCCGACCGCGCCCTCAAGGCCGGCGCCAGCACGGCCGGAGTGCTGGACATGATCCGCCGTCTGCGCACCCGCTCGCAGATCCCGCTGGTGCTCTTCACCTACCTGAATCCGGTCTACACCTACGGCTACGCGCAGTTCCACCGCGATGCCGCGGCCGCCGGCGCCGACGGCGTGCTGGTCCTCGATCTGCCGCCCGACGAGGCGGAGCAGAACGCCGAGCTGAAGCCGACCCCGGACCTCCGCCACATCCAGCTGGTCGCCCCCACCAGCGCGCCGGAGCGCATCGCCAGCATCGCGCGCAGCGCCGAGGGGTTCGTCTACTACGTCTCGCGCCTCGGTGTCACCGGGGCGCAGAGCGAGGTGGCCGGCGGCATCGCTGAGCAGGTGGCGGTGATCCGCGGAACGACGACCGTGCCGGTCTGTGTCGGTTTCGGGGTGTCCAGTCCGGAGCAGGCCGCCACCGTCGCCGCCATGGCCGACGGCGTGGTCGTCGGCAGCGCCATCGTCAAGCTGATCGAGAAGCACGGGACGGAGCCCGACGTGGCGGAACGCGTCGAGGCCCTGGTGAAACCTCTTGTCGCTGCCGTGAAGGCGGTGTAACGCCCCAGTCCGGTGCCTGAAGCGGCCGGCGCGCCGGTCCGGGGATCCTCCTCCCGGACCGCCCCCTCCGACACGGGCCGGCCACCCTGCTTCTGCCATGACCCTGAATTTTTGGAAAATGAACGGCGCGGGCAATGACTTCGTCATGCTCGACAACCGCGACCTGTCGATCGCCCTCAACCGGGAGCAGATCGCGAAGCTCTGCGACCGCCACCGCGGCATCGGCGCCGACGGCCTGCTCTGCGTCGAACCCGCCACCGAGGGCGGCGACTTCAGGATGCGCTACTACAACGCCGATGGCGGCGAGGCGGAGATGTGCGGCAACGGCGCCCGCTGCTTCGGCCGCTTCGTCAACCATCTGCACGGCGACTCGCTCGCCAAGATCCGCTTCGAGACCTTGGCCGGGATGATCTCCGCCGAGTTTGAGGCCGGCCAGGTGCGCATCAACATGAGCGCCCCGCACGGGCTGCAGCTGGCGCGCGACCTTCCCGTCGGCGGCCGCACCCTGACGGTGCACAGCGTCAACACGGGCGTGCCGCACGCCGTGGTCTGCGTCGACGACCTCGACGGCGTGCCGGTCCGCGAGTGGGGCGCCGCCCTGCGCTACCACGAGGCCTTCAAGCCCAAGGGCACCAACGCCAACTTCGCCCAGGTGCTGGCGCCGGGCAGCATCGCCATCCGCACTTACGAGCGCGGGGTCGAGGATGAAACCCTCGCCTGCGGCACCGGCATGGTCGCCTGCGCCCTGATCCACCACGAGCTCACCGGCGCGCCGAGCCCGGTCTCCGTACTGGTCAAGGGGGGCGACACCCTGCGCGTCGGCTTTGAGGAGCCCGCCCCGCACGCGTACGCCAACGTCACCCTGTTCGGCCCGGCGGATTTCGTTTTCCAAGGCACCGTTCGCATCTAAGGTCTTACCCGCATTTCCATCCTCCCATGTTCGCCGGCACCCACACCGCCATCGTCACCCCCTTCCGCAACGGTTCCCTCGACGAGGAGGCCCTGCGCAAGCTGGTCGACTTCCAGTTCGACAACGGCGTCAGCGGCGTGGTGCCTTGCGGTACGACCGGCGAGTCCCCGACCCTCGACCACGAGGAGCACGGCCAGGTGGTCCGGCTGACGGCCGAATTCGCCCGCGGCCGCGGCATCGTCATGGCCGGCACCGGCTCCAACAGCACGCGTGAGGCCATCGAGCTGACCCAGGCGGCCGAGGCCGCCGGTGCGACCGCCTCGTTGCAGGTCGCTCCCTACTACAACAAGCCGACTCCGGAAGGCCTGTTCCAGCACTTCAAGGCCGTCGCCGACAACACGGGCCTGCCGATCATGCTGTACAGCATTCCCGGCCGCTGCGGCATCGAGATCGGGCTCGACGTGCTGGTGCGCCTCGCCGAGGCCTGCCCGAACATCCGTGCCATCAAGGAGGCCGGCGGCAACCCGGAGCGGGTCAGCCAGATGAAGCAGATCCTGCCTGCGGAGTTTGAGATCCTCTCGGGCGACGACGGCCTGACCCTGCCGTTCATGTCGGTGGGCGGTGTCGGCGTCGTCAGCGTGGCGTCCAACCTGATTCCGAAGCCGATCAGCGACATGGTCCGGCTCGCTCTCAACGGCGACTACGCCGGCGCCCTGGCGATCCACCAGCAGTACTACCCGCTGTTCGCCGCCTTCCTCAAGCTGGCCACCAACCCGATCCCGATCAAAACGGCGATGTCGCTGGCCGGCCATTGCAGCCAGGAGCTGCGCCTGCCGCTGGTGCCGATGGAGGCCGCAAAGACGGACGAGCTGGCGGCGACGCTCAAAAAGCTGAGCCTGATCTAGGCCGGCGCAGGTTCCCAGCAATCGGAATCGCCCGGCCCGCTGGCGTGCGCCGGTCGGGACCGGCGCCGCCGCCGCGGCCTCAGGAGGCGACGACCATGTCGTCCGGTTCGACTGTGGGGGCTTCGCCCACCACGCCCTTGCCGACCAGCCGGTCGAAGATGGGGCTGGCCATGAGGGTGGTGATCACCGCCATGATGACCAGGGTGGCGAACAGGCCCTCCGAGATGATGCCGCGCTGCAGGCCGATGTTGATGATGATCAGCTCCATCAGGCCGCGGGCGTTCATCAGCACGCCGATGCCGAGGGCTTCGCGGTTGGGCACGCCGGTGGCGCGGGCGGCCAGCCAGCAGGCGACGCCCTTGCCCAGCACGGCGGCCACCAGCACGGCGCCGCACATCGCCCACAGGAACCAGGTGTTGAGCAGGCCGATTTTGGTGTTCAGGCCCGAGTAGGTGAAGAACAGCGGCAGCAGCAGGGCCACGGTCAGCGGCTGAATGCGGCGGATCAGGTCGTGGGCAAACACGCCGCGCGGCATCGCTGCGCCCATGATGAAGGCGCCGAACACGGCGTGCAGGCCGATCAGGTCGGTGAACCAGGCGCCGAGCGCCATCATGGCCAAGCCCACGACCATGCCGGCCTCGGTCAGCGCGTTGTTTTTCACCAGCCAGGACTCGCAGGCTTTGAGCAGCGGGCGCACCAGGACGAAGACAAACGTCACGTAGCCGATGCCGCCGCCGATGTTGAGCAGGGCGTGGCTGAGGTTGTTGTCAAAGCTCGCCAGCACCACCGCCAGCAGGCACCAGGCGGTGGCGTCGTCCAGTGCGCCGGCGCCCAGGGCGACGGTGCCCATGGTGGTGCCGGCGAGGCCCTTGAAATGGATGATGCGCGCCAGCATCGGGAAGGCGGTGATGCACATGGAGGCGCCGAGGAAGAGCATCGCTTCGCTGAGCCCGGTCTTCTTCGGAAACAGCTCGGTGTGGTGGAACAGCACCCAGGCGAGGCCGGCCCCCAGCAGGAACGGCGCCGCCATGCCGGCGATGGACACGGCGATCGAGCTGCCCAGCCGCTTGCGCACGATGTCCATGCGGAACTCCAGGCCGACGACAAACATGTACAGGGCCAGGCCCAGCTGGGAGGCGGGGAACAGGTAGCTCTGCGTGTCCCGGGTCGCCTGGCTTCGGTCCCACGGAAACAGCCAAGCCTGCGCCTCCGGCGCCAGCAGGCCGAACAGCGAGGGGCCCAGCAGCACGCCGGCGATCATTTCGGCGACGACCTGCGGCTGGCCGAAGCGCGCGGCGATGGCGCCGACCAGCCGGCAGAACAGCAGGATGACGGCGATTTGCAGGAAGAATTGCACGGCGAGGTGGACGTTGTTCATGGCGCGGGAGGATCAGTGGTTGAGGGTGAGCATGAGGTAGGCGAAATGGGCGTCGTCGCCGGCACCGGTGTCTTCCAGGTAGCTGCCGGCGAAAAAGCGGCTGCAGCCCAGCAGCATGTCGAGTTGCGGGGTCAGCTTGGCGCTGAGAGTCAGGTCGGCTTCGCTGCCGGCCCGGCGGCTGGCGCCGGGTGTGACCGGCCGCACCTGGGTGCTGCCGTTGGCCCGGTACCAGGCGTCCGCACTGTCCGCCAGCCAGAAGGCGTGCAGGTCGAGGGTCACCCGCAGGCGCCGGTGGGGCTGGGCGGCCAGGCGCAGCACTGCGTTGTGCAGGTTCTGCCAGGACATCGCGTCCATGAAGCCGTACGGGGGATGGTTGGTGGGAAAGAGATTCTGAAAGGTGCCGATCCGGCCGTCCCCGGCTTCGCCATCGCCGCTGCCGTAGCTGTATTCCAGCGCCAGGCGCGGTTTCCAGGCGGTCCGCAACCAGTTGTAGCCGGCTTCCAGGTGCAGTGCGCCGGCGCGCAGGTCGCTGCCCCGGACACGGCCGGCCTGGCCGACTGCTTCGACCGTGTAATCCCAGCCGCGCAGCCGGGCGGGGTCGCCCTTCAGTCGCGTGCCGGCCGTGACGAAATCGGTGTGGCCGGCGGCGGCCTCCTCGTGCAGGTGGAAGACATACAGGTCGGTGGTTTGTGCCGGCAGGGCGCTGCTGCTGCAATGCAGGCCGCTGAACCACTGCCGGCGGTCGTTGTCCGGATCCAGCCAGTCGGAGACGTTGAAATGCGACTCATGCGGCCGCACCACGCTGGCCGTGAAGACGTCCAGCCAGCCGGTCTCCCAGACCTGGTGCAGCTTCACGGCGTCGAAAGTGCGGCCGAAATTGAGCCACTCCAGCGGGCCGACCAAACGTTCGTCCCCGTAGGCCAGGACTTGGCGGCCGAGTTTGAGCGATCGCCGGCCGGGATCGCCGAATTCCAGGGCAGCCAGCCGCAAGTCGAAGGCGTCGTCACCTTCAGCGCCCTGCAGCAGGGGCACATCCGCCCGATCGGAGAACGTCTCGCGCACGTCCTGACCCTGGACCGTCACGCGCAGCCCGGGCAGGGGTTGCCACTCCACCCCCAGCCGGAGGCGGTGCAGCAGCCAAGTGTCATCGGTCGCGGCATCCTGCGAGGCATCGAAGTCGTAGGCATTCTCGCGCCACTCGCCGCGCGTCCGGGTCTGGAACGTCCAGGTCAGGGAGCCGTCCGCCGGCAGGGGCAGACGCGGCTCCAAGGCATGGGCCTGCCGCATCGGGCTGGCGAGGGCCAGCAGGGCGGGAAGCAGCAGGGGCAGAGAGGGGGACATGCGGGAAGTCTCACTCAGCCATGGCTGCTCAATAATAAAAATAGCTGTTCATCATAGCTGTGATGCCGAATCGGCATGTTTTTGACGAGCCTTCCTTGACAAAGGCCGGTCCTCGGCGATGATTCCAATGTCAACACGACATGGGGGCGTCCTGGTTTCGACGGGTAGTCTGCGGTCGGGGTGGCATGCCGAGGATGATTCGTTGGCCTCGTTAATCACCGGATCAAACCAACAAACGCAAACTCTTCTGAGCTTGCCCTCGCGGCCTAAGCCCCGCGACGTCTTCAGGGTGATGTCTGGTAACCTTGAAGCCGCTACCACCAGGCTGGCTGGCTGACCGGGCGACCGGGTCGAAAGCGAGATTCAACAGGACGCTGGGTGAACGGGATTCTGCCGATTGAAGCCTCTCACCGAGATCAAAGAACCGGATAAGCATGTAGAAGCTTCGGCTTATGGCCATTCGGACAGGGGTTCAACTCCCCTCGCCTCCACCATTTCC
>CAYYJK010000112.1:7529-10629 GCA_964472185.1 uncultured Prosthecobacter sp. | reverse complement strand
CTGGTACTGCCGCACCCGCGACCTGTTCGAGATGCGCCGGCCGCGCTGACGCAGCCGCCGCCGCTCACTTGTCAGCCAGCTGCTTCTCCAGGGCCCGCACCCGCGCAAGGAGCTGCGGAATGCGGTTGACCCCGCCCAGGCGGCGGCGCTCCTCCATCACCGGCACTGCCGGGAAGCCCATGTAGGTCATCGGTCCCGGCGGCAGATCCTTGGTGACGCCGCTGCGGGCCCCCAGGGTCACCTGCGAGCCGATGGAGACGTGGCCGGCGACGCCGGATTGGGCGGCAATGACCACATAGTCGCCGATGACCGCGCTGCCGGCGATGGCCACGCCGGAGACGAGGATGCAGTGCCGGCCGATGACCGCGTTGTGGCCGATTTGGACCAAGTTGTCAATCTTGGTGCCCTCGCCGATCCAGGTGCGGCCGAAGCGGGCCCGGTCCACCATCGTGCCGGCGCCGATTTCAACGTCAGCGTCAACCTGGACGATGCCGGCTTGGCGCACCTTGCGGTGCCGGCCCTGCTGGAATTCGTAGCCGAAGCCGTCCGCCCCGATGACGCAGCCCGAGTGCAGGATGACGCGGTCGCCCAGTTCGCAGGCCTCCAGAACCGTGACGTTGGGGAACAGCTTGCAATCGCGGCCCAGAACGACGTCGCGGCCGACGTAGCAGCCCGCGCCGATGTCGCAACCGTCGCCAATCTGCGCCCCCGCCTCAATCACGGCGTTGGCCCCGACCGAAATGCGGCTGAGGTCCGCATGCACGCCGTCGGCCAGCCAGGCGCGCGGATGAATGCCCGCCTGGAAGGGCGCGGCGTGGAACCCGTACGCGTCCACCACGGTCTCAAAACTGCGCGACGGATCGGTGACCTCGATGCAGGCGACCTGCTCCGGACACTGGCTCCAGCCGGTCGGCACCAGCACGGCGCTGGCCTGGGTGGCCTGCAGACGCTCGCGGTAGCGGGCATCGTAAAAGAAACTCAGATCGCCGGACCGCGCCTCCTTGAGCGAGGCAAAGCCGGTGATGACGATCTGGGGGCTGCCGGTGAGAATGCGCCCCCCCAACAGTTCGGCCAATTCGGAAAGGACAATGTGCATGTGCCCTCCCGTACGTCCATCCCACCGCAATTGCGACGGAAGATTGCCGTTTCGTGCAGCTTTCATGGGCGCGGGGCGAAAAGGACCCGTCCGGAGCCGGCCGGGCCCAGGATTGCGGCTTGCCAGCCCGCCCCGCCCCTGCTAAATCCAGCCACGCTATGGCAAAAATTGTGTACACCACCCCCGAAGGCAGCACCGGCGAAGTCGAACTGACGGCCGAACGCATGACGCTGGGCCGTGCCGACGACAACATGCTGGTCATCGCCCACGACTCCGTCTCCAGCCACCACGGCGAAGTCGGCATCGAGGGCAACGCCTGGGTGCTCACCGATCTGGGCTCGACCAACGGCACCAAGGTGGGCGGGGAGCGCGTCGAGCGCCTCGAACTCAGCCATGGCGGCAGCTTCACGCTCGGCCACGTGGAATGCGTCTTTGTCGGCGACTACGAAGCCGAGGAAGCGCCGGCCGCCTACAGCGCGCCGAGCCAGACGTACAGCTCCGGCGGCTATGCAGCCACGCCGGTCGACCGCAGCCGGCGCAGCGGCTTCGGCCCGAAGACCAAACCCAAGGGCGGCGGCGCCGGCGGCCTCATCGCCCTCGGCGTTCTGGCCCTGCTGGTCTTCGCCTACGCCGTCTTCAGCTTCACCAAGATGTCGGCCTGAGCCGGAATCCGGCGATCACGGCGTCTGGATCCCCCGGCGGCCTGATCGGCCGCCGGCCTGCTTTGATCCGTCTCCAACCTGCGGCGCTGCCGCTCGCTCCAAACACCAATTCAATGTCCAACACCATCGTCGTAGGTCTCCAGTGGGGAGATGAAGGCAAAGGCAAGATTGTCGATTACCTGACCGAAAGCGCCGACGTCATCGTCCGCGGCCAAGGCGGCAACAACGCCGGCCACACCGTCATCGCCAAGGGCGTCCGCTACATCCTCAACCTGCTCCCCTCCGGCATTCTCTGGGACGGCAAAGTCAACATCATCGGCAACGGCGTCGTCGTCGATCCCGTCGGCCTGGTGGCGGAAATCGAGCGCAACGAGGCGCTCGGCGTCGCGGTCACGCCCGAAAAGCTGCTCATCTCCGACCGGGCGCACGTGGTGCTGCCCTTCCACAAGGAACTCGACGTCGCCCGCGAACTCGCCCTCGGCGACCAGAAGATCGGCACCACCAAGCGCGGCATCGGCCCGGCCTATGCCGACAAGATCAACCGCTGCGGCCTGCGCATCGCCGACCTGCTTGACGAGGCGTTCACCCGCGCCCAGATCGCCCGCCGGCTCGTGGAAGTGAACGAGGTGCTGGCCAAGCACAACCTGCCGCAGTTCACCGCCGAGCAGGTGATCGAGGAGGTGTACACCGCCTTCGCCCGCCTGCGTCCGCACGTGGTCAACACGATCCCGGTCGTCAACAGCGCCTGGAAGTCCGGCAAGACCATCCTGTTTGAAGGCGCCCAAGGCACCCTGCTCGACGTCGACTACGGCACCTACCCCTTCGTCACCTCCTCCAACACCACCTCCGGCGGCTCCTGCACCGGCTCCGGCCTGCCGCCCAACGCCATCGAACGCGTCATCGGCGTCTGCAAGGCCTACACCACCCGCGTCGGTTCCGGCCCCTTCCCGACCGTCGACGAAGGCCTCTCCGCCTACCTGCATGGCCTCGGCCGCGAGTTTGGCGTGGTGTCCGGCCGCCCCCGCGGCTGCGGCTGGCTCGACACCGTGCTGCTGCGCTTCGCCTGCATGGTCAACGGCGTCACCGGCCTGGCCATCACCAATGTCGACGGCCTGGACGCCTACGACACGCTGCAGATTTGCACCGGCTACGAGATCGACGGCGTCGTCCACGAACTGCCGCCCGCCCACCGCGCCGCCTGGGACAAGGCCAAGCCCGTCTACGAAACCCTGCCGGGCTGGAAGACGGACACCACCGCCACCACGCGCTTCGAGGACCTGCCCGCCAACGCCAAGGCCTACCTGAACCGCCTGTCGGAACTCTGCGGCGCCCCCATCGCCTT
>CAYYJK010000112.1:0-7429 GCA_964472185.1 uncultured Prosthecobacter sp. | reverse complement strand
GGACAGGCCATGGCCTCGACGGCCGCCGCGACGCACTCGGGATGCACGGCGGTCTTGTAGGCGTCGCGCACCGTCCGGCCGTGAATCGTCAGGCCGTCCAAGGCGTGCTTGCGGAACACGTCCAGCAGGCGCGGAAACTCCGCCTTGTCGGCGAAGCCGACGCGGCACTTGACGGTGAAGCGCCCCCGGATCGTGGCGCGCAGCGCCTGCAGGAGGGCGTCCACCCGTTCCGGATGGCGCAGCAGCCCGCCGCCGGCATCCTTGCGGCAGACCACCGGCGCGGGGCAGCCGAGGTTGAGATCGATGCCCGCAACCGGCAACCGCTCCAACTCGCGGGCGCTGCGCAGCAGGGCGGGCAGATCCTGGCCGATCATCTGCGCGAAGACCGGAATGCCGGTTTCGTTCTCGGTGATGGACCGGACCGTCTGGGCATCGAGCCGGGAATCCGCCGTGACGCGGAAGTACTCGGTGACGAACAGGTCCGGCCCGCCATAGCGGGCCATCAGCCGCATGAACGGCAGGTCCGTGACGTCCTGCATGGGCGCGAGGACAAGGGCGGGACGGTGGCTGGGCAGAAGATCGCGCACCCCGGCCGATACCAAGGCTGCGGGCCGCCGGCAACCGGCAAGCTTGGGCCGGGCGGCGCAAAGAATTCGCGGAATCGTTTGCCATCGGCGCCGCAGCGACGACAGATGAGGCGCAAGTTATCCTGGTGAAGGCTAAGCTAAGTTGTTCATCAGGTGATTCCTCGGATTCGGTGATGTTCTGAAAACCGATCCCGGTTGCTTGGTCGAGCCCGCTCTCAGGGCAACTGAACCCAGTCAACGTTATGAACACCAAAATGTACGTGGGCAACCTGCCCTTCAGCGCCATGGAGTCCGACCTCCGGACGCTCTTCACCGACTACGGCACCGTCACCGACATGCACCTGCCCATGGATCGCGAAAGCGGCCGCCCCCGTGGCTTTGCCTTTGTCACCATGGATTCGCCCATGGCCATGAATGAAGCCATCCGCGCCCTCAACGGCCGGGAATGGCAGGGCCGCGCCCTGACCATCAACGAAGCTCGGCCGAAGGAAGACCGCCCCGCTGGCGGCGGCGGCAATCGCGGAGGCTACGGCCGCTACTAAACGCCCGCCCGGCGACCCATCTCCGGAATCACGATCCCTGAAGGCCCCGCAGCGCGGACGCCTTCGGGGATTTTGGTTTTCCCACGCGGCCTTTTTGCTTTCCGCGCCGCGCATCCCGCCTCTATTGTCCGCCATGTCCCGCCGCCGTCGCCTCAACCCGCCCTGGCTGCCCGGCCTGTGGCCGATGCTGGCCCTGCTGCTGCTGCTCGGCAGCGTCGCCGGCTACTACTACGCGCTGGCCAAAACCACGCAGTTCGTCCGCGTCGAGGAGAAGGCGCCGGCCAAAAAGAAGTGAGCCAGTCCAGGCTTGCCTTCTCCGGGGAAGCCCCGCAGAATGCCTGCCATGATTCACAACGTCTATTTCTGGCTGAAAGAGGACCTGAGCGACGCCCAGGTGAGCACCTTTGAAAAGGAACTCTGCGCACTGCTGGAAATCGACTACCTGACCCACGGTTTCGTCGGCAAGCCCGCCCCCACGGAAGCGCGTCCGGTCACCGACCATTCCTTCAGCTACTCGCTGACCCTGCATTTCAAGGACCTGGCCGACCACGAATTCTACCAGAAGGCCTGCCCGAGGCACCAGCGCTTTGTCGACACCTGCAAGACCCTCTGGGACCGGGTCCGGGTGTACGACTCCTCGCCCATCCACTGAGCCGCCGCGGCCGGCGCCGGCAAGAACGCGTCAGAAGCGCAGAAACGCGCGCTGGCGATACAGCCAGAAGCAGAGCAGCCAGAGCACGGCGAGAACACCCGTGCGTTCGACCACCGGCGCCCATTCCGAGGCGAACCAGGCCGGGCCGGCATGCACCTTGAGCATGTCGCGGATCCAGCCCGCGGCGAGGCTGTGCATGACGTAGATGAACAGGCTGTTCATCCCGACCACGACGAACGGAAACACCAGCCGCCGGCGGCCGGCAACCTCGACCAGCCAGTAGAAGCTGGCGAGCATCAGCAGCACCCAGCCGCCGCTGAACAGCACCCAGGAGGGCGTCCAGATGCGCTTGACGACCGGCACCGCAACGAACCCCAGCACCGTGCCGGCCAGCAGGCAGAGCAGGCCGGCGGCCAGCATGGCCCCGGCCTTGCGCCCGTGCGCCGCCGGGCTGCGCAGGAGTTTGAGCCCGGTGACCGCGCCCATCAGCATGGTCGCCAGCGCCGGAATGAAGTTGAGCGTGGTGTAGCCGCCGGCGTTGGCGACAAAGGGCTCGGCCCGCGGGAACAGGTTGAGGAACCAGCGGTCGAAGGCCGCGGCGGCGTTGAGATTCTTGCTCCAGTGGCCGAAGTGGCCGGGCAGCAGGTCCGTCGCCGCCGCGCCCGCGGCGGCGTAGTCGAAATCCGCCCCCGGCAGCGGGTGCTGCAGGAACCAGATCGCGTAGCCGGCAAGGATGACGATGATGGCGGTGACGCAGGCCTCCCAGCCCAGGCGGGTGAGCAGGAACAGAAAGGTGTAGCCGAGACCGATCTGGGCGAGAACGTTGGTGAAGATCCAGACGGTCTGCCCGTCCTTGACCTGGGTCGACAGCACCACCGCCAGCAGGACCAGCAGCACCGAGCGGCTGAGCGCATGTCCCAGCAGGCCCCAGAACCCCTGCCCCTGCTCTTGGCGGCGCAGGCAGGAAAACGGCACGGCCATGCCGACCATGAACATGAAGGCCGGCTGGATCAGGTCCCAGAGCGCGCAGCCCTGCCAGGGCACGTGCGACACCTGCCAGGCCACCGCCTGCCAGACCTGGCTGTCCGGATGCGCCCTGGCCACCTGCGCCAGCCCGAAGCCCGACGAGGCCATGAGCAGCATGATGAAGCCCCGAAAGGCATCCAGAGAAACGAGGCGTTGGGCGGGCGGCATGCGGGGAGAGGAACGCCGCCGATCCAAACCGCCTTTCGCCGGGCCGGCGAATCGCCGGCAGACAAAGCCTGAAACACGTCCGGCAGCAGTTCACCCGGAGGCCGGCACCTGCCGCCGGCTCAGGCCAGGATGTCCTTGACCACGTGACCGTGGATGTCGGTGAGGCGGAAATCGCGGCCGGCATAGCGGTAGGTCAGACGCTCGTGATCGAGGCCGAGGATGTGCAGCAGCGTCGCATGCAGATCGTGGATGTGCACCTTGTTCTCGGTGGCGAAGTAGCCGTAGTCGTCGGTGGCCCCGTACGCCGTGCCGCCTTTGACGCCGCCGCCGGCCAGCCACATGGTGAAACCTTCCGGGTTGTGGTCGCGACCGTCGCTGCCCTGCGCCACCGGGGTGCGGCCGAATTCGCCGCCCCAAAGCACGAGCGTGTCCTCAAGCAGGCCTCGCGCCTTCAGATCGTGCAGCAGGCCGGCGATCGGCTTGTCGACCTCGGCCGCGTTCTTCGTATGCCCCTTGTACAGGTCGCCGTGCTGGTCCCACTGCACATTGGCGTCGCTGTGCGTCACCTGGATGAAGCGCACGCCGCGTTCGGCGAAGCGCCGGGCCATCAGGCACTGACGGCCGAAGTTGCGGGTGACCGGGTCGTCCATGCCGTACAACTTTTGCGTCGCCTCGGTCTCGTCGCCGATGTCCTGCAGTCCGGGCATGGCGGTCTGCATGCGGAAGGCCAGCTCGAAGGAGTTGATGCGCGCCTCGAGCGCGGCATCGCCGCCCAGCGCGGCCAGATGGCCGCGGTTCATCTGCGAGGCCAGGTCCAGCTGCAGACGCTGCAGGGCGGAGGACGGCAGCGGGTTGTGGATGTGCCTGACCACCGCCTGATCGGAGGGCACGCTGGCATTGCCGAGCGGGGTGCCCTGCGCCCAGGCGGGCAGGAAGGCGGCACCCCAGTTGTTGACCCCGCCGTGCGCCAGGGTCGGGCAGATGGTGACGAAGGCCGGCAGATCGGCGTTTTCAGTGCCCAGTCCGTAGCTGATCCAGGCCCCCATGCTCGGCCGCACAAAGGTGTCGCTGCCGGTGTGCAGCTTCAGCAGGGCGCCGCCGTGGGCGGGATTGGTGCCGTGCATCGAGCGGATGATGCAGAGGTCGTCGACGCAGCGGGCCACATGCGGGAACAGCTCGCTGACCGGCAGGCCGCTCTCGCCATACTGGCGGAATTTCCACGGCGATTTGAGCAGGTTGCTGGTCTTGGCGAAGGTCACCCGCGGCAGCGCGAACGGCAGCGGCTTGCCGTGGTCGCGGTCGAGCAGCGGTTTCGGGTCAAAGGTGTCCACCTGCGACGGACCGCCCTTCATGAACAGGAAGATCACGCGCTTGGCCCGCGCCGGAAAATGCGGCTTCTTCGCGGCCAGCGGATCCGCCGCGGCCTGCGCTTCGCTGCCCAGCAGGCCCTGGAGCGCCAGCAGTCCGAAGCCGGACGCCGACTGCTGCAGCATCCGGCGGCGACTGAAGACCGAATCGGAAGAAGGAACCATGATGAAAAAACTACGGCCTTTCCCCCGGCAATCTATCCCGGCAAGCATCTTGAATCTGACGCGCTCCGGCGACACTGTCGCCCGCCATGTCCAACCTCACCCATCTCGACGCCGCCGGCCAGGCCAGCATGGTCGACGTCTCCGGCAAGTCCGCCTGCGTGCGCGAGGCCGTCGCCGGCGGCCGGATCCTGCTGCAGGCCGGAACCCTCGACCGGATCCGCGAAAACGGCCTGAAAAAGGGCGATGTGCTGGCCGTGGCCCGCATCGCCGGCATCCAGGCGGCCAAGCAGACCCAGATGCTCATTCCGCTCTGCCACCAGATCCCGCTGAGCCGGGTCCAGGTGGACTTCGAACTGGAAACGGACGGCATCCGCATCACCGCCACCGCCAAGACCGTCGCGGTCACCGGTGTGGAGATGGAGGCGCTGACCGCCGTCAGCGTCGCCGGCCTCACCATCTATGACATGTGCAAGGCAGTGGACCCGCAGATGCAGCTGACCGAAATCCGGCTGATCACCAAAACCAAATCCCCCATCCCCTGATTTCCGCATGTCTCCCCCCATTCAAGTCGGCATCATCACCGTCTCCGACCGCGCCAGCCAGGGCGTCTACGACGACCTGGGCGGCCCGGCCCTGAAAGCGGCCGCCCTCGGCTACGGCTGGCAGGTGGTCGCCGAAGCCGTCGTGCCCGACGATCTGCCGCGCATTCAGCAGGCCATCCGCTCCCTGGGCAGCCAGGGCTGCGGCCTGATCCTGACCACCGGCGGCACCGGCCTGGCCGAACGCGACGTGACCCCGGAAGCCATTCGCGGCCTCATGCGTGTCGAGGTCCCGGGTTTCGGCGAGCTGATGCGCCTGCGCTCGGTGGAGCTGACTCCGAACGCCATCCTCAGCCGCGGCCTGGCCGCAGTGGTGGATCGGGCTCTGGTCATCGCCCTGCCCGGCAAACCCCAGGGCGCCGTGGAATGCCTCGGCTTCGTCTCAGGCGCCATCCCGCACGCCGTCAAACTGGCCCAGCGCGTGCCAACGAGCTGCTGATCCGGACCGCGGTCAAAACAAAACCGCGAAGCCGGAGCGGCTTCGCGGTCTGCGAAAAACGAATCGGCGGAAACCGGCGGATCAGGGACTGGTCGTTCGGGTACCGGCTGGCCCGACCCCGGTCGCACTGGGCGCGCCGACGGTCACCCCGTTGATGGTCGTCCCGCCGTCCTGCGCGGTGTCGGCCTGGTTGTTGACGTCGACCGAGGGTCCCGAGGCACCTGCACCCGCACCCGAACCGGTCACCGTCACATTGCCGTTGGCGTCGATGGTGATGGTCAGATTGACATTGCCGTCGACGCTGACCGTCGACACGGAATTGCCGTTGGCGTCGGTGGTGGTGGTCACCGAAACGCCCGCGCCGCTGAACGAGATGCTGGCGGCGCCGCTGATGGAGACCGAGTAGGCGGAGAAAGCCGGCGGGTTGAAGTCGGGCTCCCAGCGCAGGGCGATGTAGCGGGATTTCACCGCCTTGCTCGGCTTGGCCTTGACGAAGCCCGCGCCGGAGACGTCCTCGGCACTGGCGACCGGCTCGGCCGTTTCAAACGCCTGGGGATCGAAGGCCAGGCGGCCGCGCCAGTCTTCCTTCTCGGGCAGGTTGTCGAAGGCGTAGACCGAGAAGCGCACCGGACGCGGCGAATGCACCGAGCCGAACTCGTTGAGCGTGCGCACCTGGCCGAGGTCGTAGACCGCGGTGCGGTACTTTTCATCGGATTCCGGAAACTCCAGACGGTTGCTGCGCACCGCGTCGTTGCGGGCGCCGAACATCTCCGGGCTGAGGTAGAGCAGCCGGCCGCCGCCAATGCCCGCTGCGAAATCGATGGGGGCGCCGGTGCCGTCGGCGTTCTGGGTGACCGTGTAATTGGAGTCGGTGTCGCTGCCCAGCGCCTGGAAGCTGCGGATCATGCCGCCGCGGACCAGCTCGAACTGCAGGCGCAGGAAACGGCCCTGCGCGGAACCGCCGTCCAACTTGATCATGCGGTCGGCGGCGCTGAACACCTCGTGGTCGAGCGGGCTCCAGGCTTTGCCGTCGGTGCTGGTGGACATGGCCACCTTGCCTTCAAGGCCGTCGTTGACGAACGAGACGCTCTTGACCACCGACTGCTTGGCGAACTTGAGGATGGCCTCGCTCTTGCCGGCCGCCAGGCTGACGGGTTTGACCGGATCCGCCAGAATCAGCGCGTTGGCCTGCTGGATGCCCTTGGCTTCGTGCACCACGGTGCCGGAGAGCACGCTGGCAATGCTGACTTCCTTCTTGTCGACGGACGGCAACCGGCTCCACTTGGCACCCGCCTGGACAGTCAGGAGGGCGAACGCGGCGAGGGTGAAAAGGGGGCTGAATCTCATAAAGGGCGGACGGAATCGAAAAGGACAGACCTGAATTAAGCGGGGAACATGCCAGTTCGGGGGCAAAGTTTCAACCACGGAGGGCCGGGGTGTAAACACTTTTTTGGCAACGAATCTGCGCGTAAAGCTTTTTCCACAAACGCGCTTAACCACGCAGGTTTGTCCAAAAACTGCCCGCTCAGCCGCCAGCGCCCAAACCCGACCGAATCCGACTCGGCACAACCCCGAGTCGGTCGCGAAAAACCCAGCCAATTCACTAGGCCACACGCCCAAGTCAAGCCCGCTTGAACCCCCCTCGGCGGCGGCAGCCGGCGAGTTTGTGCTCGCCAGACGAACCGCCGCTCTGATACGAATGAGGGTCCGCCAACCCTGCGCCCATCATGTCCAAGAACCTCAGTCACCTGGCGTTTCGCCTGAGTCCCGGTCCATCCCTGTTTGAACGCATGGTCGACGGGGCCGCAGAGACGGGAACGGCGGAAGATCCGGGACTCGTCCGGCAGCTCGGCCGGGACTCGCTGTTCGGCGACGCCTCCACCC
>CAYYJK010000111.1:0-10793 GCA_964472185.1 uncultured Prosthecobacter sp. | reverse complement strand
ATGAACTTGCGGAACTGGCTCATGCGTGGGCGGCGTGGGGGAGGGAGTCTTCGTGCTCATGCTCCAGCAGGGTCGGAGCGGAACTGCGGCGGCCGAGACCGGCCACCATGAGCATCAGGTGGATGAGGAACCAGACGTTGGACCAGGTGATCAGGCCCCAGGCCAGGGCGCGGGCGATCACGTAGGGCCGCAGGTTGAGCGCCAGCTGCATGAAGTCCTGATCCCACATTTCCGGGTGGTTCAGGTCGCCACCCTGCTGGGCACCGGCCACGAAGCTCGTCACGACGATGGCGCCGATGCCGTAAACCGAGAACCAGAAGTGGTTGCGGATCAGGCGCACGGAGAGCCATTCGCAGCCGGTCAGGCGCGGCACGATGTAGTAGATCGCGCCGAAGACCGTCATGCTGAAGAAGCCGTAGACCGCGACGATCTGGAAGCCGTACCAGGCCTGGGTGAACTGCAGGGTCGCGCCGGTCGTGAAGTTGGAGATCAGCGCCAGCAGCAGGCCGCTGACCGGATAGAACAGCGACCCGAAGAAGACGAAACGCAGGGTAGGGCTGGTGGCGACGAGGCTGTGCTTGCCCAGCGTCGTCAGGTGGTGGTTCAGACCGACCACACCGACCGGAACCAGCAGCAGCACGCCGGCGGCGGCGCCGAGGGCCGGCATCCAGGCGGGCAGCGGACCGCCCATGAAGTGCTGCATGCCCGTCCAGCCGGCCAGCGTCGCCAGAAGCCAGAAGCCGAGCTGGGAGAGCTGCGCGCTGGCGACCGGCTGACCGGTCACCTTCGGGATGAAGTAATAGGCGGCGCCGAGGGCCACCGGCGTGAACAGGAGCAGGATCACCGCATGTACGTACCAGGCGTTGATGCCGGCCGCCAGGGCGCCTAGGCCGGGCAGGCAGTGCAGCGCCACATTGGCGGTGATGAACACCCAGGGGAACCAGAGGCAGGCGCCGAGAACGTACCAGGTGCTGACCATGAAGCCTTCGGGACGGAAGGCGCGAGAGAACATCGAGACCATCGGCCAGGCGAAGGCCAGGAAGCAGAGCAGCAGCACCGGCCAGGTGAACGCCGGCATTTCCAGCCACTCCATCGAGGTGCTTTGGCCGAGCAGGATGCCCAGCAGGCCGAGGGTGACGGTGACGTTCCAGAACACGCCAGCGACGTAGAGCACGCTGCGGCCGCTGCGCAGCTCCTGGCCGGAGCGGCGGGCCATGATCCAGAGCATGACCCCGAGCGCCGCCTGCACGCCCCAGCCATAGACGAGGGCGTTGAGGTGCGTGGGCTGAAGACGGCCGTACTGCAGCACGCTGCAGGGGCCCATGAAGTCCGGCGCAAACTGCTTCACCGCGGCGATCACGCCCAGGATGGTCGAAGCCATCAGCCAGAAGGCGCCGTTCAAGAACAGGAAGAGCACCGGACCCTTGACCGACTTGTCAATGGCCGCGCGGCGCAGGCTGTCCGCCTGGTCGTCCGTGGTAGCTGGGGAGGTCTGCATAGTTTCCGGAATCAAAATCACTTGGCGGGAGGAGTGGCGGCCGGAGCAGCAGGCGCCGGGGCGGCGGCGGGAGCAGCCGCCTGTTTGAGTTGCGTGGGCGAGCCGGGCACGACCTGCGTGCTGACGGCCGGAGCCTTGGCCTTGAGCGCCTCCACGGTCTTGGCGAAGAGGGCGGCTTTCTTGGCCGGATCGGCCAACCCCATCTTGGCAATCAGCTCGTTCTGGGCCTTGGCGATCTCCTCCTTGTTGGCGAGCCGCTCAGGCGCGCGCGGATCCTCGGCGCCGGGCCGCACAAAGACGACCTGGATGAGGTAGAACAGGACGGCGAAGCTCGCAAACGCGCCGAGCACCCACAGGAAGGTGGAGCCGGCTTTCGATTGGGGGGCGGTCAAAGTCATGGGATCAGTTGAGAACGTTGGCGGACTCCAGAAGGCGCGGGTCGCGGCAGGGATACAGGCTGTAGCGGGACAGGCTGCGCAGGAACAGGAAACCCATGGTGCCGACGACTGCGAGCAGCGCGACGACGTCGCCCACCCAGGCGCCGCTCACCCACCAGCCAAGACCCAGCGACGGGCCGCGCTCGGGGATGACGTTCCAGTAGATGTCGACCAGGTGCATGAAGAGGATCCACAGGCAGATCAGGCTGACCACCGCCGGCTTCTTCTTGCGCGACTGCGACAGCAGGAGCACGAACGGACCGATGAAGTGGCCGACCACGATAAAGATCGACACCCAGCGCCAGCCCTCGGTGTTTCGGGTCAGGTAGAAACGGGTCTCCTCGGTGATGTTGGCGTACCAGATCAGGAAATACTGGCTGAAGGCGATGTAGGCCCAGAACACCGTGAAGGCGAACAGCAGCTTGCCCATCAGATGGTAGTGCTCCTCGCTGACCACCTGCTTCAGGTAGCCCAGCCCCTTGAGCCAGGTCACCAGCAGGATGGTCAGGGCCATGGATGCCCAGGCGCAGCCGGCGAAGATGTACACGCCCCACATCGTGGAGAACCAGGAGTAGTCGAGGGTCATCAGCCAGTCGACGGCGGCAAAGGTGACCGTCAGGGCATAGAAGAGCAGCCAGCGGCAGGAGAAGGTGCGCGACTTGATGGTGTGCTTGATGTCGCCGTCCTGGTCCTGCTGCACCGACTTGCGGCGCAGAGTGCGGGCGATGTGCCAAAGCACCAAGAAGTAGAAGGCGAATCGGAAGTACCAGGCGTCGATGTTCAGGTAGCCGAACTTGCTGACCAGGATGTGCAGGTGGCTGTTCGTCTCCGACATGTGATGCAGAGCCTCTTCGACCGGCACATGCTGCTCATGGGCGTGATGGGCCGCTTCGCGGTGGTGGTTCATCCACTCGTACAGGTGCGTCTGCACCTTGGGGGCCAGCAGCGGCAGACCGAGCACCGCCAGCGGCAGGATCATGTTGGCAAGCTGCTCCCAAAGGCGGCGGACCGCCACACCCCAGCCCGAGTTCGAAGCGCTGTGCAGCAGGATCCAGAAACAGCCGCCGCAGACGATGGTGAAAGCGAAGAAGAAGGCGAACAGCCAGCTGTAGGCAAAGGTGTCCGGATGCGCCAGGAAGTAGTAGATGGAGCCGGCGATGCCGAGCGCGCCGGCCGCACCGAAAGCGCCGATCAGCTTGCCGCCCTTGGCGACCTCGAACTTCTCACCGCCCTGGGGCAGATCGTTGAAAGTGACGTGATGACTCATGCCTGAAAAAGCCTGCTGTTACTGGACCGAGACGTTGTTTTCCTTCACCGCCGCCTGCATGGCGCGGATGTAGGCCACGATGGCCCAGCGGTCGTTGACCGTGATGTTGCCGCCATAGGCGCCCATCAGCCCCTTGCCGTGGGTGATGACATCAAAAATGGCCCCGTCCGGACGGTAGGCGCCGGCATTGGCCGGATCGGTGTTGCCCGGCTGATGGAAGTTGAAGGCGGTCAGGATGCCGTACTTGGACGTCACACCCTTGCCATTGCCGGAGGCAGCGTGACAGACCGCGCAGTAGATGTTGTATTGGCGCTCACCGCGCTCCAGCAGCTGCTTGCTCAGCGCCACTTCGCGCGGCAGTCCGTCGCCGTAAAAATCCCCCATCTTGCCCGTGCTGTAGTAGTCCAGACCGTTGCTGAAACCGAACTGCGGCGGCTGATGGTCGGGCGCCGAAGCAGGCTTGGCCGGCAGTTCAAAACCCACCGGCACCGTGCCCTTCACCGGCAGCCGCGCACCCAGACCGTCGGCAAAGAAATCGCTTTTCGCCTGGTACTTCACCTTCGCCTGGTGGTCCATGTCCTGGAAAATCTCCAGAGGCGGCAGTTCAGATTTGCTGCCACGCGTGCCGAAGGCGGCGACGACGATCGCGGCGACAAAAAGGTAGCTGAGGAAGAAATATTTCATGGATGGAACCGGCGGCGGACGCCTGATCTGCGCTTGTGAAAAATTTCACAAGCCCGCAAAGATTAAAAAATCGCAGTCACAATGCAAGGACGATTTCGTTTTTCTCCGAACCCGCGAAAACCGGGGTGCAAAACGCGCCGCTGCCGGCGGCCCGGACCGGCGCGCAGGCCTTGATCCGACAGGGATTCCAGCGCGGCACGGCCCCGCGGCAAAAGCCCGCCGCAACCGCTGCCTTGCGAGCGCGCGCAGGCGGCCCCGGCACTCAGCGGACGATCAGCTTGAAGGCCGCCTGGCCCTGCTGGTCATCGGCGCTGGAAACCAGGATCTGACCGAGGTGGTGGCCGCTGCGCCAGGGAGCCCCGTTGATCGGCTTGGTCTGCAGCAGGTAGGCGCCGGTGCCGGCATTGCGGAAGGAGGTGATGTTGTTGCTGAAGGGGGCCGTCTGCCCCGGCACCTCAAAGTGCTCCATCAGGGTGAAATGATCCCGGCTCAGTTCGGCCACCGGCCAGCCGCCGCAGGTGACCACGATCAGCAGGTTAGCCGGGTGGGTGTTGCCGCTGGCGGCCATGCCGGGGGAGGCCTGAGCACTCACCGTCAGCGCGGCGCCGGTGACGCCGGAGCGGATGGCGGCGGGCACGGCCGGCTTGGCGGCAGGGATGGCGACGGCTTTGACCTCCGCCGGTTTGGATGCCGGTGCAGCGACCGCCTTGATCTCCGCCGGCTTGGGTGCGGGTGCGGCGACAGCAGCCGGTTTCGGCTTCGGCGAGGGCTTCACCGGCGCCTTTGCCACCGGCTTGGGCGAGGGTTTGGCCGACTTGGCGGGCGCCTTCGCCGCCGGTTTGGCCGCCGGCTTCTTGGCGGGCGGCCTGGCTTTCACCGCCGCAGCAGGTTTCTTGGCAGGTGCTTTGGTGGGCGTCGGTTTCTTGGCCATGTTGCGAATTTCCAGAATTCAGGCCAAGCTAACAAAAAGTTCCCGAAACTGTCCACTTTCGTTTTCCCCGCCCCCGGCTCAGGGAGCCGGAACGGCGGCAATCGCCTCCGCCACCCGGTCCATTTCGGCCTCGGTGTTGTAAAAATGCGGGCTGAAACGCAGGAACGCCTGCCCGGCGCGGTTGTGGCGCAGCGAGGCATGGATGCGCCGGGCGCTCAGCTGCTCGAACACCGTCTCCAGCGCGGCGCCGCGCCCCTCAGGTCGCCAGCAGGTGGTGATGCCCGAGGCATGGGGGCCCGCAACGGGGCCCAGCAGCTCGAATCCCTGCGGCGCCAGGCGCTCCTGCAGCCGGGCCCGGAGGCGCAGCAGTTGGGCGCTCACCTCGGCCAGACCGGCCTCGAGCAGCACCTCCATGCCGGCTTTCATGCCGAGGATGCCGACGACATTGAGCACGCCCGGCTCGTAGCGCCGCCCGCCCGCCTCAAAGGCGATTTCAGGCTGGGCGATGAAGTTCGGACTGCGGACGTTCCACGACCCCAGCAGGGTGGGGCGGAGCCGCTCTTGCAGCTCCTCGCGCACGTAGACAATGCCCGCCGCCATGGGGCCGAGCAGCCATTTGTGCGAGTCGGCGGAGAGGAAATCGACATGGTCCACGCGGGTTTCAAAAGCGCCGAGGGTCTGGATCGCGTCCAGGCAGAACAGCACTCCGCGCGAGCGCAGCAGGCGGCCGATGACATCGACCTCCAGACGCCAGCCGGTCAGGTAGTGGCACGAGGCCAGGGCCACCAGCCGGGTCCGCGGCGTCAGGGCCGCCTCGACCAGCTCCGGGGTGATCTGGCCGGGCGCGGCCGGCTGCAGCCGCCGCACCACCACCCCCTGGCGCTCCAAATTGGTCCAGGGATAGACGTTGGCCGGATAGTCGTCCGGGTAGCACACGACCTCGTCACCGGGCTGCCAGTCGAGCCCGTTGGCCACCAGGCTCAGGCCCAGCGAGGTCGGCCCGAGCAGAGCGATTTCGGCCGGCTTGGCCCCGAGCAGCCGGGCCGCCAGCACTCGCGTCTCCTGGACGGCGCGCCAGGCCTCCGGATACTCCTGCATGCGCGTGCAGCACTGTTCCAGGTAAGCCTGCATGGCCCGGGTCGCCCGGCTCGGCAGGATGGTGACCCCCGCATGCGCAAGAAACAGGCTGTCACGCAGCACCGGAAACGCGGCCAAACGGTCTTCTTCGGAAGTGAAAAAACGCATGCCCCGATGTTCCGGCGGAATCCGCCCAAGCGCAAGACCCCGCCGGAACGGCCGACGCCAAGATTTCCGATTGCCAATCCGGACGCCCCATAGAGAATCGCCAGGTCGGTTTTCCGAATCCACTCCATCTTCTTCCACCACCTCCAACGACCATGGGCAGACCCGTCACCCTCTTCACCGGCCAGTGGGCCGATCTCTCCTTCGACACGATGCTGCAGAAGGCCAAAGCCTTCGGCTACGACGGTCTCGAACTCGCATGCTGGGGCGATCACTTCGAAGTCGGCAAGGCCGACCAGGCCTACTGCGACGCCAAGCGCGCGGCCCTCAAGGCCGCCGGCATGCAGTGCCACGCCATCTCCACCCACCTCGTCGGCCAGGCGGTCTGCGACAACATCGACGCCCGCCACGCGCAGATCCTGCCCCCGCACATCTACGGCGACGGCGAGCCGGAAGGCGTGCGCCAGCGCGCGGCCGCGGAGATCATCCAGACCGCCCACGCCGCCAAACGCTTCGGCGTCAGCGTCGTGAACGGCTTCACCGGCAGCTCGATCTGGCACCTGGTGTACTCCTTCCCGCCGAACCTGCCCGGCCAGATTGAGGCCGGCTACGCGGACTTCGCCAAGCGCTGGACGCCGATCTTCGACGAGTTCCAGAAGCTGGGCGTGCGCTTCGCCCTGGAAGTGCACCCGACGGAAATCGCCTTCGACATCGCCAGCGCCGAACGCGCCCTCCAGGCCGTCGACCACCACCCGGCCTTCGGATTCAACTACGACCCGAGCCACTTCGGCTACCAGGGCGTCGACTACGTGAAGTTCCTGTACAAGTTCAGCGACCGCATCTTCCACGTGCACATGAAGGACGTCGCCTGGAACCTGGGCGTCGATGCCGGCGTCTTCGGCGGCCACGTCGACTTCCACAAGCCGAACCGCTTCTGGGACTTCAAGTCCGTCGGCCGCGGCAACATCAACTTCGAGAAGATCATCCGCGCCCTCAACGACATCGGCTACGCCGGCCCGCTCAGCATCGAGTGGGAAGATGGCGCGATGGACCGCGAGTTCGGCGCCACCGAATCCTGCGCCTTCGTCAAGAAACTCGACTTCCCGCCCTCGAAGATCATCTTCGACGCGCAGTTCGCCGAGAACAGCAAGTAAGGCTGGCCGCCGCTTCACGGCCCGCGCCGCTCCGGTGGCGCGGGCCTTTTTGCGCCCGGCGCCGGCCGCCCGTTCCAATCCGCGGCCGGATTGAGACTTGGCGGAACCGCCCCTTCCGCCTACCATGCGCGTCATGCCCGCCGACGATCCGTCCCCCGCCCCGGCCGAAATCACCCTGTGGAAGGGCCACACCTCGCAGTGGGTGCACTTCGGCTACTACCTCTTCTGCTTGCTGCTGGCCGCCGCCTGCGTCGTCGGCGCCGCCTTCACCGCCGGACTGTCCCTGGGCGGCCTGCTGGTGCCGCTGCTGCTCTGGGCGTTCCGCTGGTGGGTGACCCGCACCACCGAATACGAGCTGACCAGCCAGCGCTTCAAGATCCGCAGCGGCATCCTCAACCGGCGCCTGGACGAGCTCGAGCTGTTCCGGGTCAAGGACTACGCGATGGATCAGCCGCTGCTGCTGCGCCTGCTCGGCCTCGGCAACCTTACGCTGACCACCTCGGACGCCAGCACGCCAACCCTGGCCCTGCGCGCCATCCCCGATGTGGAGAGCGTGCGCGAGCTGCTGCGCAACGCCGTGCAGACCGAGCGCGACCGCAAGCGCGTGCGCGAACTCGACATGGCCGGCGGCGAGGACGAAACCCCCGCCTGAGCCGGCCGGCGGCGGCCCGCCTCAGATCTTGATCTCCCAGCCCGGGCGGTACTCGCGGCTCCAGAGCTTGTCCGCGGCCGGATTGTCGAGGATTTTGCCGGTCTTCGGGTCGCAGCGCACCACGGTGTCGGTGCGGTAGGCGAGGTTGCCCAGGTGGCAGAGCATGGTGCTCTTCTGGCCCTCGTCGATCGGGCTGTTCAGCTTGGCGTTGCCGCGCACCGCCTCGATGAAGTTGCCGAAGTGGGCCGGATCGCCGCCGCCCGCCCCCTTGCCCTGGCTGATCTCCTTGCCCTTCGGGTCGTAGATCGTCCAGGAGTCGCGATTGACGCCCATGGTGCCGTTGTCGCCGTAAAAGACCACCTCCGCCAGCGGCTTCTCGGCCGCGCGCGGGTGGCAGCTGCTGCACTCCCAGCTCATGCCGGCATGGCCGAAGTCGTAGACCGCCGTGCCCGTGTCCGGGGTCTCCTGAGCGTCGTCATAAAAGTATCGGCCGCCGTTGTACGTGACCTTGAGCGGATACTCGCCCTTCAGGCCCCAGCGCAGGATGTCCAGGCTGTGGATGCCGTTGTTGCCCAGCTCGCCGTTGCCCCAGTGCCAGAGCCAGTGCCAGTCGTAGTGGACGTACTTCTTCAGGTCGTGCTTGGCATCGTCAGGCACCGGCCCCTGCCACATCTCCAGATCCAGGTCCGCCGGGGCGGCGAGGGCGCCTTCACCGGTCGCCTTGCGCGAGTTGTAGTAGAAGCCGCGGCCGTAGCGCACCGTGCCGATGGCGCCATCGTGCAGCGCGGCGATGGCCTCCTTCATCCAGGTGCGGCGCTGGTTGCCCATCTGCACGACGCGGCCGTACTTCTGCGTCGCAGCCACCAGCAGCTCGGCCTCGCCGGGGTTCTGGCTGCCCGGCTTTTCCACGTAGACGTGCTTGCCCGCCTGCATCGCCAGCACGGCCATGGGCGTGTGCCAGAAGTTCGGCGTGGCGACAAAGACCGCGTCGACCGACTTGTCCTCGAGGATCTTGCGGAAGTCCTTGACCCCCTGGCAGGACACCGCCTGGCGGTCGGCCACCACCTTCAGCCCCTTGTCCAGGCGGCCGGCATCCAGCTCGGCCAGGTAGGCGATCTCCACGCCCGGCAGCTTGAGCAGCGCCTGGACATGGCCCATGCCGCGCCCGAGGCCGATGACGGCGACCTTCAGCTTGTTGGCCGCCGCATCCGCGGCGCGAAGTTTCGTGACGCTGGACAGCGCGGCACCGAGGCCGAACACCGAGGACTGGGCAAGGAGGGAGCGACGATTCATGGCAGCCCAGGTATCGCCCGCAGCCCGCCGGGTCTATCGCACCGAAAGGCACCGGCTACGGTACTTTTGCGGCCGGGGCCGGCGGCCGGCTAGCCGTTCCAGACGAAGCTGACCGGCTTGTCGATGTCGGGATGGACGCTGTGGTGGACCGGGCAGGCCAGCGCGGTGGCCTCGAGGATCTTGCGGTCGGGATGGTCGGCAGGCAGGGGGATCTCGATCGTGATCGGCAGACGGACGATGCGCCGCGGCGAATCGTCGCTCATGTGCTTCTCGACGCGCACCGTCATGCCGGTGATGTCGTAGCCCTTCTGCTGCGCCTTGATGTTCATCACCGTGGCCATGCAGCTGGCCAGGGCGGTGGCCACCAGGTCGGTGGGCGAAAAGGACTCGCCCTTGCCGTGGTTGTCCACGGGGGCGTCGGTGACGAACTGGTTCCCGGAGGGACCGTGGGTGGCGAGGCAGCGCAGCCCGCCCTGGTAATCAACGGTGATGGAAACGGCCATGCCGCTGCATAGCCGCAAAGCGGTGGCATGGGAAGCCGGAATGCGCACCCGCCCCGCAAAAGCGCGGGCCGGCACCGCGCCGTCGCGCAGGCCGGCCCGGGAGGGTGGCACGGCAGGGGCCCGCTCAGAGCAGGCACTCGGCGATCTGCACCGCGTTCAGGGCGGCGCCCTTGAGCAGCTGGTCGCCGACCACCCAGAAGGCGAGGCCGTTGTCGAGGGCGCAGTCCAGGCGCAGGCGGCCGATCGCGCAGTTGTCGCGGCCGGCAATGTCGAGCGCGAGGGGGTACTGCTTCCCGGCCGGGTCGTCGAGCACGTCGAGACCGGGCGCCCGGGCGAGCACCTCGCGGGCGGCGGCGACGCTGACCGGCTTTTCGAACTCGGCGCTGATGGCGATGCTGTGGGCGCGGAAGACCGGGATGCGCACGCAGGTCACCGAGGCGCGGAAATCCGGGTGGTGCATGATCTTGCGCCCCTCGTTCTCCATCTTCATCTCCTCCTTGGTGTAGCCGGAGTCGAGGAAGCTGTCGACGTGCGGGATGGCGTTGAAGGCGATCTGGTGGGGGTAGACGTGCGGGGCGGAGTCGAGCTTGGCGGCGTCCCAGGCGCGGTTCTCGGCGGCCCACTCGCGGGTCTGCTGGGCCAGCTCCTCGATCGCCTGGGCGCCGGTGCCGGAGACGGCCTGGTAGCTGGAGGCGAAGATGCGCTTCACGCCGAAGGCCTGATGCAGCGGGTACAGCGCCATCAGCGAGATGGCGGTGGTGCAGTTCGGGTTGGCGATGATCCCCTGGTGGCTGCGGACGTCGGCCGCGTTGATCTCCGGCACGACTAGCGGCACCTTGGGATCCATGCGGAAGGCGGAGGAGTTGTCCACGACCACCGCCCCGGCGGCGACGGCGTGCGGGGCAAATTCCTTGGAAATGCCTCCGCCGGCGCTGAACAGGGCGATGTCGACCCCGGCAAAGCTGGCGGGGGTGAGCTCCTGGATGGTCACGTCCTGGCCCTTGAATTTCATCGTCTTGCCGGCGCTGCGGGCGGAGGCGAGGAGGGTCAGTTGGCCGACGGGGAAGCCGCGCTGTTCGAGGCAGCGCAGCATTTCCACTCCCACCGCTCCGGTGGCGCCGACGACCGCGAC
>CAYYJK010000110.1:0-10896 GCA_964472185.1 uncultured Prosthecobacter sp. | reverse complement strand
CCACCGGGTGCAATTGCTGACCTCCCCCGTCTTTGCGGGGGCGGCCCGGGCCGCCGGACTGCCGATGACGCCAGTCGGAAGCCTGGAGGATTTCGAGCGCCTGATCCGGGATCCGCGGCTCTGGCGCCTGTATCAGGGCACCAAGCTGGTCTTTGACACGGCCGGCCGGAGTACGGCGGCCTGCGTCGACCTGCTGGAACAGGAAATGGCCGCCGGCCGCCGGCCCGACATCCTGCTGGCGCCCTGCACGATGTTCGGCGCCCGCCTGATTCGCGAAAAGCATCGCCTGCCGCTGGTCACGGTCGACCTGCAGCCGGCGGTCATGATCAGCGCTTACGCCCCCCCCGCCCTCGTCCCGGGCATGCAGATGCTGCGCCGGCTGCCGCTCTGGCTGCGCCGCCGTCTTTTGCATCTGCCCAACCCGGCCGACCGTTTCGCCGGCGCCGCCGTGCGCGACGCCTGTCTCCGGCACGGTGTTGCGCCGCCGGCCAGCCTCTGGTGGGACTGGGCGCACTCACCCGACGGCGTGCTGGCGCTGTTTCCGGACTGGTTTGCGACGCCTCAGCCCGACTGGCCGACCAACCTGCTGCAGTGGGACTTCCCGCTCGAGGACCTGTCCCGGGAGCAGACGCTTCCGCCCGATCTGCAGGCGTTTCTCGCCGCTGGCGAGCCCCCCATCGTGTTCACCGCCGGCAGTGCCAACGTGCAAGCCCGGCGCTTCTTTGAGACCGCCCTGGCGGCCGTCACCACCCTGCAAAAACGCGCCGTGATGGTGACGCGCGACCGCAGCCAGCTGCCTGCTCACCTGCCCGCCTCCGTCCTGTTCGTGGACTACGCGCCGTTCTCGCTTCTGCTGCCGCAGGCGGCCGCCTTCGTCCACCATGGCGGCATCGGCACCCTGGCCCAGGGACTGGCGGCCGGCGTGCCGCAGCTGATCACGGCCCTGGCCCACGACCAGCCCGACAACGCGCTGCGGCTGCAGCAGCTGGGCGCGGGCCGCGCGCTGCAGGCCGCCGCCTGCACACCGCGCCGGCTGACCGAAACCCTGCGGCGTCTGCTGGCCGACCCGCAGGTGGCGCAGGTCTGCCGCGAGTTGGCCCGGCGCATGGCGCCCGCGCGATCGGCCGGTCCGCTCGTGGACTGGCTGGTCACCATCGCCGCAAAACAAGCTTGACCTTCGAATGCTCGATGGCTTGCAATGCGCTGGCTGACCCGTTATCAAGACCTGCAACGTGACTGACTCATCCCAGACTCAAGACGCCCCGCTCACACCGGACAAGACCCGCATCGGGCTGGTGGAAGACGATGCCGTCATCCGCATGTACCTTTCGCGGCTGCTGGAAGAGCAGCCGGACACGCAGTTTGTTGGCGCCTGGGCCAGCGCGGAAGACTATCTGGCCGAGGATCCTTCGGAACGGATCGACCTCCTCCTGGTGGATCTGGAGCTGCCGGGGGAAAACGGCATCCGCCTGCTGCAGCGGCTCAAGCAGAAGCACCCGCAGCTTTGCTGCCTCGTCCTGACTGCTTCCAGCGATCCCGCCCACGTTTTCGAAGCCCTGAAGCAGGGCGCCTCAGGCTATCTGATCAAGGGCGGCGCGCCCTCGGAACTGCTGAACAGCCTGAACAGCGCCATCCGCGACGGCATGCCGCTCAGCCCCGCCATCGCCCGGCTGGTGGTGAACGAGTTCCTGCAGGGACAAGGCACGCCCTCGCCCGACTCGCGTTCGGGCCTGCAGGCCCTGACCGTGCGCGAACTCGACGTGCTTCAAGCCCTTGCGCACGGCAAGCACACCAAGGACATCGCCAACGAGATGCAGCTGAGCTACGAAACCATCCGCGTGTACACCAAGCGGATCTATCAGAAGCTGCATGTCCACTCCCGCCTGGATGCCGTGAAGCAGTACCTGCGGGATCAGGCCTGAGGCGGCACGGGAGGGCCGGGCTTCCGCAGACCGTCGCAGCAGCGCTGGAGCGATTCGAATTCCGCGCGCAGGCGCTGCAGGGCGTCGCCGTAGACGGGATGCTCGCCGCGGGCGGCGGTCTCCAGGCTCCGGCAGATTCCCGCGAAGCCTTCCTCCGGCCAGAACAGCGAAGCGCTGCCCCACATGGCGTGACAGAGCCGCGCCACCTCGACATGGCGGCCGCCAGCCAGGTGCTCCTGCAATTCGACCAGCCGGCCCTGGGTCTCGCGCTGCCACAGCGCCAGCAGGTCATGAACCGCCTTCTCGCCAATGTGCTCCGTGAGTTCGACCAGCTTGGCGCACGTCGATCCGCCGTTCACCGGTTCCGCCTTTTTGAAACAATCCCGGATCAGTTCGCCCAATTTTTTCGGCGAGATGGGCTTGGAGACGTAGCCGTCCATGCCCGCCTGGCGGCAGCGCTCCTCCTCGCCCGGCATGACGCTGGCCGTGGTGGCCAGAATGCAGGCGCGCGCGGACTGCGGCTGCGCGCTCTCCAGAAGCCGGATCTGGCGGGTGGCCTCGTAGCCGTCCATGCCCGGCATCTGGCAGTCCATCAGCACGACCGGATAGGCTGACCGGCGGAACATCTGCAGCGCCTCCTCGCCGCTCTCGGCAACATCCGGCACACAGCCCATCTTCTCGAGCAGCAGGCGGCTCAGCTTGCTGTTGACGAGGTTGTCCTCGACCACCAGCACGCGCAGGCCGGGAAACGATGGCGGCGCCGGCACGCCCACTGCGGCTGCAGCCTTCACGTCCGGCCGCGCGTCGCGGCTTTGCTGGCAGAGCCAGTCGCGCAGGCAGCGCCGGCGCACCGGACCCGGCTGAACGTCGTGCAGTTGCCGCACGCCGCTGGCGGCCGCATTGCCGCCCAAAACCAGCACGCGGGGCGGATTGGGCAGCGCCTGCAGGCGCTGCATCAGTTCCGCACCGGCCAGATCATGGTCGATGACCAGGGCGTCGATGCTCGCAGCGCCGTTCCGCAGGCGGAGCGCCAGCGACGTGTGCGCGACTTCCTCATGATGGGGAAGACCTCTCAAAGCGGCGGCGACCGCCCGGCGACGGCCTTCCTGCCGGCAGGCCGACAGCACACGCAGTTGGGCGGCGCCTCCCGGCCAAGCCGGCGCATTGCCAGCGACTCCGGGGGACGCGGCCGCCACGAGCGGCACGCGGAACCAGAAGGTCGAACCCTTGCCCAACTCGCTGTTCACGCCGATTTCGCCTTGCATGAACTCCACCAGTCGCTTGCTGATCGCCAGACCGAGTCCGGTGCCGCCAAAGCGGCGCGCGTCCGAAGAGTCGACCTGCGAGAAGGGCTCGAACAGGCGCGCCTGCTGCGGCGAGGCGATGCCGATGCCGGAATCCTGCACGGCGAACTCCAGAAGACTGCCGCCGCCGGCCGCCGAGACCGTCACCCAGACATGGCCGCGCGGCGTGAACTTCAGCGCGTTGCCCACCAAGTTGAGGAGCACCTGCCGCAGCTTGCCGCCGTCGCTGTGAATGCACTCAGGCACCTCCGGAGCCACGATGACCTCAAACTCGATGCCCTTCTCCCCGGCCTTGTGGGCAAAGAGATCGAGAACGCCGCCAGTCAGGCTGTCCAGCTCGATGTCCTGCTCCTCGAGATCGATCCGCCGCTCCTCGATTTTGGAGAAGTTGAGGATGTCGTCGATGATCGTCATCAGCGCATCGGCGCTCTGGTGCACCGTCTCGACCATCTCGCGCTGCCCCTGGGAGAGGCCGGAATCCAGCAGCAGGCCGGACATGCCGATCACGCCGTTCATCGGCGTGCGGATCTCGTGGCTGATGGTCGCCATGAAGTCGCTCTTGGCCCGGTTGGCCGCCTCCGCCTTCTCCTTGGCCTTGCGCAGTTCCTCCTCGATGCGGGCGCGCCGGTCCGCTTCGCGCCGCGCCACAATCATGCTGCCGGCCGCGGCGATCAGCGGATCCAACTCGCTGACCAGCTCCATCACGTAGCCGCCAGGGCGGTTGGCGACGCCGAACAGGCCCACCATCTCCAGGCCGCTGTAGATCGGCACCCCCATGAAGCTGTGCAGCGGCGGATGGCCGGGCGGCAGGCCGCCACGGCGGGGATCCGACGGCGGGTCGTTGGCGATGACGACCTCCCCGGTCGCCAAGGCGGCACCAAACAGGGTCTTCAAATTGCGGAATTCCATGCCGGACTCGCCCGCAGCATCGACGATCGCCCGAGTTTCGTCGTTCCAGGCGATGTTGGTCAGCGCATACGATCTGAGGACGGGCTGCCCATCCGCATCCCGGCATACCTCGCCGATGAATCCGTAGGCGCTGTCGGTGTACTCGTTGATCACGTCCAGCAGTTCCTCGAACGCCGGCACGAGGTTGGTGGAGCTGATGAAGCTGGACTGGGCGGCGCGAACGCGGTTGATCAGGCCGGCCCTGCGGCTGGCGGCAAACTCCGCCTGCTTGCGCGCATGGATGTCCATCTGCGTGCCGACCATGCGCAGCGGCTCGCCGTCCTCCGCCCGCGACACGACCCGCCCGACGTCCTGCACCCAGATCCAGCCGCCGTCCTTGCGGCGCAGGCGGTGCTCGCAGATGTAGTCGGCCGTTTCGCCGGCCAGGCAGCGCTGCATGGCCTGCGTCACCTGCGCCTGGTCCTCCGGGTGCACACGGCTGGCCCAGCTGTCGACGTGCGGCGGCCATTCGCCGGGCTCGAAACCGAGCATCTGCTGCAGGCGGTCGGTGTACAGAACGTGACCGGAGCGCACATTCCAGTCCCAGACGCCGAGACCGTTGTTCTCGAGCGCCATGTGCCAGCGCTCCTCGGTTTCCTGGAGCTGGGCCCGGATGCGGACCACCTCGGTGACGTCCAGCGCCGTGCCAACGATGCGAATGGGCCGGCCGTCCAGACTGCGAATGGTCTCGGCCCGCGCGCGCAAATGCCGGACTTCGCCGTCCTTGCGCAGGATCCGATACTCCATGTCCATGGGCACGCCCGTCTCCACCAGACGGTTCAGGGCGTCCATGACCAGCGGCGCATCGTCCGGATGCATGCAGCGCTGGCAAAGTTCCAGCGTCACCTCGACCTCGCCCGGCTCGAAGCCGTAGATGCGGAACTTCTCGCCCGACCAGGCGAGGCGGCCGGTCTCGATCTCCATGCTCCAGCTGCCAAGGTGGGCGATGCGCTGGGCGTCGAGGAAGGCCTGCTCGACGGCGCGCGCCTCGGTCACATCCAAAGTCGTGCCGCGCAGCCGCTGCGGTTTGCCGGAGGCGTCGACTTCGGACTCGATGCGCAGCCGCACGTGCCGCGCCTCGCCGTTGGGCTGCATCAGCCGGTAGCTCAACTCCCTGCCGCCGCCTTGGGCGGCAGCGGCGTCCAGCGCCAGCTTCAGCGGCCCCCGGTCCTCAGGATGCACGCCCTGCAGCAGGGTCTCGGCCGGCTGCGGTTCGCCGGACGGCTCAAGCCCGTGCAAGCGGAACTCGGCCTCCGACCAGCGCATCTCTGCGCGGCCGACATCCCATTCCCAGCTGCCCAAACAGGCGATGCGCTGGGCTTCGTTGAGCTCGCGCTCGCTGCGGCGCAGACGCTCTTCCGCGGCGAGCCGCTGCAGCATCAGGCCAACCTGCTTGCCGAGCAGCCCCAGGCTGTCGCGCAGGTGGTCGCCGGGAACGCCCAACTCCCGCGTGTGGATCTCCAAGACGCCACAGACCCGGGTGCCGGCAAACACCGGAACGGCGAGCACGATCTCAAACGCCCCGGTTTCGGCTGGGGCTGGATCGGCCGCCCATTGCACCTCGCCGGCAGACCACGCCGCTTCCGGCAGCGTGGCCGCCGCTACGGAGACGCCCCCTCCCTGCGGAGAAGCCGGCCAGGCGGCGGCGACCCGGAGCGGACCGCCAGCCGCCGGCCGCTCCCAGTAGACCGCCCGGGAACCGCCAAAGTGCCCGCCGATGCAGTCCAGCATCGCTTCCATTCCCCCCGCCAGGGACTGGGTCTCGGACAGCAGTCCCGCCAGCGCCACCTGCAGACGCCGGAGCATGTCCTGCCCCTTCTGAGCCGTGATGTCCGACTCGATCGCCATCAGGTGACTCAGGTCCCCGTCCGCATTCAAGATGGGCTGGATTTCGATCGCCACCCAGAGGGGCTGGCCATCCTTGCGCCGGTTGAGGATCTCCGTGCGGAAAGGCGTCTTCTCCCGGATTGCGGCACGCATCTTCTCCGTCACGACCGGATCAGCCAGCGGTCCCTTCAGAAACGTCCCCGGCTTGCGGCCGACCACCTCTGCGCAGGCCCAGCCGGTGACCCGCTCAAAGGCGGCGTTCACCCACTCGATCTCGCCCTCGGCATTGGCCACAATGACGGCATTGTCCGTGCGCTCCGCCACCATGGCCAGTTTGCGCGCCTCGGCCTCCTGGGCCGCCAGGCGCCTTCCCTGGGAGCGCAGCTTGTCGTTGAGCTGGCGCAGATCCTCATTGGCAAGGCTGAAGGTCTGCAGCAGATGCAGCAGGTCGTGCCGGGAATCGTGCAGGGCAAAATCAGAGAGTGTCAGCCCGAGACTTTGCATTTCATCCGCGGAGGCGATCCAGGGAGTGCCCAGGAACAGCCCGAGCGGCTGTCCGGCCGGCTGAACCGCCTGTCCGCGCAAGAGCACGCCACCCTGCCGGTGACGGAGCACCAGCAGGCAGTCCTCGTGCCGATTGAGCCAGTACGCGGACAGATCGCCGGTCGGCCTGACAGCCTCGAACACTTGCCCGAAATCGGCACCCACCCGCAGATCCGGATACAACCTGCACAGCGACGGCCCGAGATGCCTCAGGCGCAACTCCCGATCCCAGGCAAACCCGAACGGAAAAGCGCGGTCAAACACCTCCCAGCAGAGCAGCAACTCCGGCGCACCTGCCCCGTTCACGGTTTCTTGGAGTCCTTCCATGCAATCTGAAAAACGTCGTGATCCGCACCTTGTTCGCGCTTGAGATCATGACGGATCTCGACCGGCGTCTCAAACCATTTCCCCAGCCCCTGCAGCAGACCCAGCACAAACGGCGCCAGTCCGGCGCGCTCGCTGCGGTAGTGCAGTTCAAACCGCCCCGGGGAGACCTCCTCGGAGGTGAACTCGGGCGGCCGCAAGTCCGGAAAAAAAGCCAGCACGCGCGTGTGCAGGTTGGGCAGGTTGAGCAGGAACTCGCGCAGGGACCGGCCATGCGCGTGCATCAGCGCCCCGTAGTGATTCTTGGCCGTGCTCAGCACCCACCACTCGCCGAAGCGCTGGAGCACCTCCGTCAACTCGACCCCGAGCACCTCGGCCGCGGCGACCACCAGCCTGTAGGTGACCGCGTCGTCGTAGGCCTGATTGGCGATGAAGTAGTCTTCATCCACCATCGCGCGTTCCTGGACCAGACTCCATGCCGACGGGCCGCGCCAGTCGATCACCAGATCCCGAAGTCCCTTGTTCACCAAGCCGTGCATGTCGTCGTGATTCGCTTCTGCCCGCCTGAACGGCGCAAAGGGACTATCCAACGTCTTGTCCGGCCCCGCCCCCCTCCTTTTGGGTTACCCCAAACGCAGGCGTAACGCGGATCCGGTCTGCGATTGCACCCACTCCAGAGCGATGGAGAGCAGGTCGCGCGAGGCATCGACGCCAAGGCGCTGACGGATGTTGCTGCGGTGCACGTCAATCGTTTTTTTGCTCAGCCCCAGGCGGGAGCCAATTTCGGCGGACTGCAGCCCCTTGCCGATCATGTCGAAGATCTCCATCTGCCGACCGGTCAGCAGGCGCGCCGGGTCGCCGCGCAGGGTCATGGCATCGTTCACGACGCGGTCGCAGGAGAGCTCCGGAACCAGGCCGAGATTGAAGAACATCCGCCCCTGCAGGATTTGACGGATGCCGTCGGCAACGCGCCCCAGTGACTGGTCCTTCCCGACAAAACCCATGGCCCCCGCCTGCAGGCAGCGGCGAATGTGCCGGTCCATGCCATTCGCAGAATACACCAGCACCGGCAGCTCGGGATGCTGCGCCCGGATCATGCGCAGGCTGCCGATTTCGCCGCCGTTTTCGAGGAGGTTGTCAAGCACCACCATGCCGGGCTGGAGCAGGCGGATCTGCTCCAGCGCCGACTCCACAGTCGCCGCGCAGCCGGCCAGTTTCAGGTCCGACTGACTGACAACCAGGTTTTTCAAACCGTCCATGACCGCAGGGTAGCGGCTGCAGACCAGGACTGAAGCAGGACGCGTGGAGGGTGAATCTGAACAGATGACCATGACAGTTGGAACAGGGTTGGGATTGGCAGGTGAGTTTTGCATGCCGAGCTTTGGGCGGCTCAGGGCAGCACCGTCTCTTCGGCAGTTTCCAGGTTCAGCGCAGGGTCATAGGGCAGCGCGGCCGTGACGCCCGTGACGCTGAACTTCAGGCCGCCGCCACCCGCAAACGACGGCGAGGTGAACACCGCTTCGCCCTTGCGATTGGTGGTACCGGCAACCGCGCCTGTCACCAGACCCGACCACGCCCCCTGCACCACGGCGCCGCTGACCAAGCGCCCCTGGGTGTCACGGAGGCGGACCAAAGCCCTGGCCTGATAACTGCGCGAACGTTTGTTATAAGCGACCGTGAGCTCGAGGGCGCCGACAAAGACGCGCAGCGCCGGCTGCGGCTCCAGCACCGTCACCGTCAGGGCGTCGGCGGCGCTCAAACCGCCCGCATCGCGCACCACCAGGGAAACCTGGTAGACTCCCGGCTGGGAGAACACCGCGGTCGGCTGGACCAGGGTGGACGTGCCGCCATTGCCGAAGTCCCAATCAAAGGTCAGCGCATCGCCCTCGGGATCCGAGGACGCCGCCGCGGAAAAGGCCACCTCGACCGGCGCCGTACCCGACAGGGTGGAAGCCTGGGCCACCGCCACCGGCGGCTGGTTGACCGCCGGCACGACCGTGCCATTCAGGGCGTACTCGCCGAGGCTGCCGTAGTCGCTGTAGGCGGTAACCGGATCTCCCCGGCCCACACCTTCCACCGATGCGTAATAAGTGCCTGCCGGCAGCGTCAGCGACAGGCCCGCCGAGAAATCGGCCGCGCTGTCATCAGCAGCCACCAAGGCACCGCTGCCGTCATAAAGAGCCAGGCGCACGTCCAGATTGGCCGACGGCCTGGCCGGCAGGACCGACAGTGAGATCTGGCCGGCCGCAGCGTTGAACTGATAGAGGTCAGCATCGCCGGCCTCGGCAATGATGCCCGCCGCCGCCACCCGGTCCGCGGACAGGGGCACCGCACTGGCAATGTCTCCCCCAGCCTCATCGGCTCGTGTCTGCAAGCCGTAGAGCTTCATCACCTGCAGGTCGTCCTCAGTGTTGTTGGCCTGGCTGTACTCGCCGCGGCTCCACTGCGTCACCTCCTTGTAGTAGCCCACCCCCATGATTGGCGCCCAGTTGCCGTGGCCGGCGTAATACTCGGTGCCGTTGGTCTGGCCGTCATGACGCAGGCCGAGCGTGTGGCCAATTTCGTGACTCGCCGCCTCCGCCGTGTATTTTTCATTGCCGGCGCCGAGCTGAGCCGGGAACACGTAGCAAGGCGTGTCCGAAGCCCAGTTGAAGGAGCCCAGATAAGCCACGCCTCCCGCTCCCTGCTTGAGCCAGTCGTAGCTGCTGCCGCCGATGCAGACTCGGATGCCGAACTGGCTGTCCGAGGACACCGATCGGCGCAGGGCTTCCAGCCCGGGATCTTCGGTGGTGACATCGACTTCATACGGCGCAAAATCCTCGGCCACCCGCTTCCAGATGGCCTGGATGCACGCCAGTTCCTGATCATTGAAGACGGCGGGATTGCCGTCCCGGTCAAAGGCGGGAGTCACAAAGTCGGCACCGCCCGCATAGGCCTTGTTCCAGGAAGTGCCGCTGGTCGTGTGGCCGTTGAAATCCAGGTAGATGACCTTGCTGGCGCCCGGCCGGCTGTGCAGCGCGAAGGTCTGCTCCGGCGGATATTCGGCCTGGGTCACCGTGACCGCGCCGGCCGAAGAAACATAGGCGCCAGCGCAGACATGATGCAGGCGGCCGCTGGGATCGGCGCGCAGGGAGCGCTCCTCCGCCAGCATCTTGCGGAAGCTCGCCTCGTCGCGTCCGTACCAGCGCGCCAGCTCAGCGATCCGGCCAGCCGCCAACTTGGTCAACTCGGCTGCCTTGACCGGCCGGGCCAGCTGCAGTTCAGGAAACGGCGCTCCGGCCTGCGCACGGGCCGCAGGCGCCGACAGCGCGATCAGGGAAAACAGAACCGCTCCCAAGCGGCCGGCCCTTAGGGGTGTGTCAGGGTTCATCCCACCATGAATGCGGCACACCTCACGACCTAACAACTTATGGACTGGAGTATCCCAATGACTCGCCTCTCAACACTCAAGATTGGATAAGAACGGAACAAAGGCAGCCCCATCGGACCGCTGCAACCGCCCTCGCAACCACGCACAGGAGCCACCATGGCCGTCGGCGTAAGCGGCTTAGAGGATTGTATGATTTCAGACCTCCAGCCTTGGCGGCCATGGCAGGCGAGCCCTCCGGCACAGTCCCGAGGCCTTGGCGTGGACAGCCGCCCGCGACCGGACACCGAACCGCGTCGAGCACCTCAAGCGCAAGCGCCTGCGGACCGCGCACGACAGCACCGCTCCAGCATCGACAACCTCCGCCGGGCCATCCGCGAAGCCGTCGATGCGCGCGAGCGCGGACGGGAACTGGCTCAGGCCCGCAGCCCCGCACAGGCGGGCTGAATCCGTTGCCCTCAGTCCAGCCAGCGCATGGCCCGCATCCAGTCGGCGACCCGGTCGAACCAGGACTGCACCGGCAAGCTGCCGGGTTTCAGGCCGAAGCCGTGGCCGCCGCTGCCGTAGATGTGCAGCTCGCAAGGCAGGCCGAGTTTCTTGTATTCAAGGTACAGCAGGGCGCTGGCGCTGGCGCTGGTGACGCCCTTGTCGTCATGGGCGT
>CAYYJK010000109.1:0-11006 GCA_964472185.1 uncultured Prosthecobacter sp. | reverse complement strand
TCGCCGTCGACGGCGAACTCCCACTTCAGGTCCCAGAGCTGCAGGCCGACGGTTTCGAGCAGTTCGCGCACGGCCCAGGCGCCGAGCAGGGACATCTTGATCGTGTCGGTGAAGTGCTGGGCGCTGAGGCCGGACATGAGCAGGGCCTCCTGCTTGGTGACGGCGCGGTCCTCGGGCTCGTACTTGCTGGTCAGGTCGTAGATCGGCCGGTCGAGCATCTGCCAGGCGCGCATCGGGCCGCCGAGGCCGAGTTCCTGCTCGAAGGCGCGCCGCTCCTTGTCGCTGAGGGCCTCGTACTTGCGCAGGATCGAGCTGCCGCTGGTGACGCCGAAGCGGACGATGTACTCGAGCGGCACGACGTAGGTGCCGCTCTGGTGGAACTGGGCGTAGTCGAAGACAAAGCTGCCCATGACGTTGCGCTGCGGCGGCTTCATCACCGGGAAGCGGCGCACGACGTTGTAGCAGCTCGGGCGGGCGGGCATGCCGGCGGTCGCGATGTCGCCGGACTCGCCGTCGAGCATGCCGACGTGGTGGGTCTGGGCGCCCTTTTCGCGCATGGCCTGGAGCGGGCCGTCCATGAGCTGGTCGCGCCAGGTGTCGCCCAGGCCGGTCGTGCGCTTCAGCGCCGCCTGCACGCGCTCCCAGGTGGCCGGCTGGGCCAGGCGCGCGTACATGGCGTGGCGGAAGATGGCGCGGTTGAGATCGTTGCCCTCGATGTTGAAGATGCTGCCGACATCGAAGACGGACCCGGCAGGGGTGGTCTGGCAGACGATGTAGCCGGGCTGGTCCGGCACGGCGTATAGATGCTGAACGGAGCCGCGATAGACGGGTTCGCCGAGACGGGAGAGATCGATGCGGGTGAGGGCTGGGGCGGGCATGGCGGACCCCAGTTTTCAGTGCAGCGGCGGCGCTTTGCAATTTCAAGTTTCGGTGCGGGCGGGCCTTGCCTTGACACCGCCGCCCCCCGCGCTTTGGGAAGGGGCATGTCCCTGATCGCCCAGCTCTACCCCCTGATGAAACCCTGGCTCTTCCGCATGGACGCCGAGCGGGCGCACGAGTGGACGACGCGGATGATGCGGGCGGCGCATGCCTGCGGGCTGCTGACCGCCGGGCAGGTGCGCGTGGCCGCGCCGCCGGTGCAGGTGCTGGGGTTGAGCTTTCCCAACGCCCTGGGGCTGGCGGCGGGCATGGACAAGTCGGCCTCGGCGGTCGAGGCCTGGGCGGCGCTGGGGTTCGGCTTTATCGAGGTGGGCACGCTGACGCCGCGGCCGCAGCCGGGCAATCCCCGGCCGCGCCTGTTCCGCCTGCCCGAGCACGAGGCGCTGATCAACCGCATGGGCTTCAACAACCCGGGCATCGAAGCGGCGGTTGCGCGCCTGCGCCGACGCCGCACGACGGCGGTGGTCGGGGTCAACATCGGCAAGAACTTCGACACGCCCAACGAGGCTGCGGTACAGGACTACCTGATCGGCCTGAAGGCGGCCTACCCGGTGGCCGACTACATCGCCGTGAACATCTCCTCGCCGAACACCAAAGGCCTGCGCGACTTGCAGGCCGAGGAATCGATTCGCGCGCTGTTGGCGGCGCTCCAGGAGGAGCAGGCCCGGCAGACGCAGGCCCTCGGCCGCAAGGTGCCGGTGCTGGTGAAGATCGCGCCGGATCTGGAAGACGCGCAGGTCGAGGCCCTGGCGCGGGTATTCAACGAGCTGGCGGTCGACGGCGTGATCGCCACCAACACGACGATCAGCCGCATGGCGGTGCAGGGGCATCCGCTGGCCGGCGAAGCCGGCGGCCTCAGCGGCGCGCCGGTGCGCGCGTCGTCGACCCGGATCCTGGCGGCCTTCCGCAGCCTGCTCAAGCCGGCCACGCCGCTCATCGGCGTGGGCGGCATCCTCAGCGGCGCGGACGCCGTGGCGAAGCTGCAGGCCGGCGCGCAGCTGGTGCAGGTGTACTCGGGTCTCGTCTACCGCGGTCCGGGCCTGATCCAGGAGGTGCTCGAGGCGCTGGCGCGCAAGCCGCAGGCGTGACCGGTCGCGTGCGCGGAATTTGGCCGATTGCAGGCGCGGCTTGCGCGGCGTGCAGCTTTTTGTCAGGCTGGGACGTTATCTTCCCCATGAGCGACCTCCCCAAAATTCACGCGAAGGAGCCGGTGGCTCTCGAACTGGCGGCCGGCGACCACTGGTGGTGCGCCTGCGGCCTGAGCGGCCACCAGCCGTTTTGCGACGGCAGCCACAAGGGTACCGGCATGGCCCCGAAAAAATTCACCCTGACCGAGCCCAAGAAGGTCTGGCTGTGCAACTGCAAGCACAGCCAAAACGCGCCGTTCTGCGACGGCAGCCACAAGACCCTTTGAGCGATTCGACCGAGCCGCGGTCTGTGTTTTCTCCGGAATAGCCTCCGGAGCATCTTCTCCCATGTCCATGAATCTGTTTTCGATCCCGGTTTTCTCCCGTCCCCTGGTCCTGCTGCTGGTTTGCCTAGCCGGCCTGGGCCTGCTGCCCGCCCAGTTTGACCTCGGGTCCGCCGGGGGCGAGGCCAAGGTGACGGCCGAACTGGTCGCCGAAGTCAAGGCGGCTGCGCCGGGCGAACCGTTCCGGGTGGCAGTGAAGCTGACGCATGCCCCGCACTGGCACACCTACGGCAAGGTGCTGCCGCCGGAGGTGATCGGCAAGCCGACCAGCCTGAAATGGACGCTGCCCGAGGGCTGGAAAGTCGAGGAGTTGCCCTGGCCCGCGACCCGCGAAGTGGATTCGACCGACGGCAAGAAGTCCCAGGGTTATGAGGGCGTCGTGCATCTGCCGGCCCGCATCACCCCGGCCGGCCAGGCGGGCGAGACGGTGGAGCTTGCCGTCAGGGTCGACGCTCTCGCCTGCGACCCGCAGAACTGCATGCCGGTGAAGCCGGAGGCGAAGCTGAAACTGAGCCTTGCGGCGCGGGCGGAAGCCGATCCCGCCCAGGCCGCCGTCTTTGCCGCCGCGGAACCGCCGGCCGCCAAGCCGGCTCCGCCGCCGCCGGCCCAGCGTTCCTTCCTCGGCTACCTGGCCTTTGCCTTCATCGGCGGCCTGATCCTCAACATCATGCCCTGCGTGTTTCCGGTGCTCGGCATCAAGATCATGAGCGTGGTGCAGCAGGCTGGCGAAGACAAACGGCAGGTGCTGATGCACGGCTTGGCCTACACCTTCGGCGTTCTGCTCTGCTTCTGGGCGCTGGGCGGACTGGTGATCTCGCTGGGCAAGGCCTGGGGCTTCCAGTTACAGTCCCCGGGGTTCGTTTACGGACTCTGCGTCTTCTTCCTGATTTTCGGTCTGAACATGGCCGGCGTCTTTGAGATCGGCGCGTCGGCGGTCGGCGTCGGCGCCAACCTGCAGGCCAAGCACGGGCTGAGCGGCTCGTTCTTTTCCGGCCTGCTGGCGGTCATCGTCGCCACGCCCTGCTCGGCGCCCTTCCTCGGTTCGGCGCTGGGCTATACAGTGACGCTGCCGGCCGCGCAGGCGCTGCTCATGTTCAGCATGATCGGCCTCGGCCTGGCCAGCCCGTTCCTGGTGCTGTCCCTGGTGCCGAAGCTGGTCGCCTCGCTGCCGCGCCCCGGCGCGTGGATGGAGAGCTTCAAGCAGGGCATGTCCTTCCTGCTGTTCGGCACGGTGGCCTTCCTGGCCTGGGTGCTGACCGGCATGGTCGAGGGTCAGCCGATGCTGTTCACCCTGTTCGGCCTGGTGATCGTCGCCCTGGCCTGCTGGATCTACGGCCGCTGGGCGCTGCCGCACAAGTCGCCGCGGACACGGTTCACCGCCGTGGTGCTCGCCCTGGCTGCCCTCGGCGGCGGGCTGGCTTTCGGCTGGCCGCGGGTGGAGCCTGCGGCGGCCGGTGCCGGCGCCGCCCACGTCGAAGGCGGCCTGACCTGGGAAGCCTGGTCGCCGGAGAAGGTGGCGGAGCTGCGCGCGGCGGGCAAGGCGGTGTACATCGACTACACCGCCAAGTGGTGCTTCACCTGCCAGGTGAACAAGCGCGTGTACAAGGACGCCGGATTGCAGCAGCTGATCGCCGACCGGAAGGTGGTGCTGCTCAAGGCCGACTGGACCAATGAGGATCCGCGCATTACCCGGGCCCTGGCCGAGTTGGGCAAGGCGGCGGTGCCGGTCAACGCGCTGTACGCGCCGGGCGCGAAGGAGCCGGTGGTGCTGCCGGAGCTGCTCAGCGTCGAGAACGTTTCGGAAGCGCTGCGCCAGCTTCCGCAGTGAGGCGGCGGTTGCCGGCGGTCAGACCGCGATCGGCGCCTTGATCGCCGGGTGCGGATCGTAGCCCTCAAGCGTGAAATCTTCGAACCGGAAGTCGAACAGGTCCTTCACGGCCGGATTGAGCCGCATCACCGGCAGCGGGCGCGGTTCGCGGCTGAGCTGGAGCCGGGCCTGCTCAAGGTGGTTGTCGTACAGGTGCAGGTCGCCGAAGGTGTGGACAAAGTCGCCGGGCTGCAGGTCGCAGACCTGGGCCACCATCAGGGTCAGCAGCGCATAGCTCGCGATGTTGAAGGGCACGCCCAGGAACAGGTCGGCGCTGCGCTGGTAGAGCTGGCAGCTGAGCTTGCCGTCCGCGACGAAGAACTGGAACAGGCAGTGGCAGGGCGGCAGCGCCATTTGGTCGACGTAGGCGACGTTCCAGGCGCTGACGATGTGCCGGCGACTGTAGGGATTCTTGCGCAGGCCATCGACGAGCCTGGCGATCTGATCGATCGGCTCGGCGCCGGGCGCACCCTGCCAGCGCCGCCACTGGGCGCCATAGACCGGGCCGAGATCGCCGTTGGCATCGGCCCACTCGTCCCAGATGGTGACCTTGTGCTCCTGCAGGTAGCGGACGTTGGTGTCGCCTTTGAGGAACCAGAGCAGCTCGTGGATGATGCTGCGCAGGTGCAGCTTCTTGGTCGTCACCAGCGGAAAACCGGCCGACAGGTCGTAGCGGCTCTGCTCGCCAAAGACGGACCAGGCCCCGGTGCCGGTGCGGTCCTGGCGGTGGGAACCGTGGTCGAGGACCTTGCGGAGCAACCGGTGGTATTCTTCCATGGCGGGCGAGCGTAGCGCGGTCCGGGACAAAGGCAAACCCGCGGGAGCCGAAGCTTCGGCACCGCGGGCGGCCAGGTCAGGACTGGTAGGGCACCGGCGTGCCGGTCGAGTTCGCCAGCGCCTTGAACTTGCCGATGATTTCGGCGGTCAGCCGGCCGGGTTTGCCGTCGCCGATCGGGCGGCGGTCGTACTGCACGGCAGGGATGACCTCGGCGGCGGTGCCGGTGAGGAAGCACTCGTCGGCGGTGTAGACGTCGTGGCGGGTCATGGTGACCTCGTGGACCTGCAGGCCCATGCCGCGCATGACTTCGATGACGGCCATGCGGGTGATGCCGTTGAGGGCGCCGCTGGCGATCGTCGGGGTGTACACCTGGCCGTTCTTGATGACGAAGATGTTGTCGCCGGTGCATTCGGCCACGTAGCCCTGCTCGTTGAGCATGATGCCCTCCTCGCAACCGGCCTGGATGCACTCGATCTTGGCCATGACGTTGTTGAGGTAGTTGAGGCTCTTGACCTGCGGGCTGAGCGCGGCCGTGGCGGGCCGGCGGGTGGCGCAGGTGATGAGGTTGAGGCCGGTCTCGTACTTCTCCTGGGCGTAGAGGGAAATGCCGCTGGCGATGATGATGACACCGGCTTTCGGGCACTGGTAGGGGTTCAGGCCCAGGGAGCCGACGCCGCGGGTGATGACCAGGCGGATGTAGCCGTCGCGCAGCTGGTTGGCGGCGACCGTCTCCAGGGTGGCTTTTTCCATCTCCTCGATCGGGATCGGGATGGTCAGGCAGATCGAGCGCGCGGATTCGTACAGGCGCACCAGGTGCTCGGTCAGGCGGAAGATGCGGCCGTTGTAGATGCGGATGCCCTCAAAGCAGCCGTCGCCGTAGAGCAGGCCGTGGTCGAACACGGAGACTTTGGCTTCCGATTCGGGAACGAGCTTGCCGTCGAGATGGATGAGGAGGGGGGAGGCTGCCATGATTGGGTGAACAGGCAGCATGCCAGCCGTCCGGCGGTTTGCAAGCGCCCTGCGCGCCAGAATCAGCGGCTCAGATCGTCCTGGCAGAGCACCCGGAAGCCGGCCCGGTGCAGCACATCGGCCGCCATGTCGACGTCGTCGCAGTGCAGGGCGAGCAGGGGGTGCAGGCCCGGTCGCACCAGCAGCGGGTAGCAGAACTCGATGTTGAGTTCGGCGGCCAGCAGGGTGGAGAGGCACTCGGTGAGGCGGCGGTTGGATTCGCTGAGCTCGACGACGAGGATGGTGCAGTCGGTGTGCGGAATGCCCTTCTCGATGAACAGCATGCCGGCGCCTTCCGGATCGCTGAGCACGAGGCGGACCAGCGTCATTTCGGTGGAGTCCTGCATGGACAGGCCGAGCACCTCGATGGCGTGGTCGTGCAGCAGCTTGGTCAGGGCGTTGAGGGCGCCCACGCGGTTGACCAGGAACACGGAGATCTGGCGGATCGGCCGGCTCTTGGCCGTGGCCTGGGAGGTTTCGTGCGGGTTCGGCGATTGCATGGCGGGGGGCGGGAAGGCGCTCAGCCGGCGGGGCCGATGGCGGAGCGGGTTTCATCGAACAGGGTGACGCGCAGCGGGATGCTGGCCAGGGGGCGGCCGGCGGTCTCCACCGACCAGCGGTAGACGCCCTGGCGCTCGATGCGCAGGCGCTGCAGGTTGAGCACGATGTTGCGGGTCACGAAGGGGACGAACCGGGACGGAAACGTGACGTCGACCGCCGGTTCGAAGGCGGGCAGGCATTCCTCGTCGTCGGGGCCGAAGCAGCGGATGACGAACGGGTGCACGCCGGCTTCGGCGGGTTCAAAAATCAGGCGCACGGCGAGCGAGCAGTGCGGATGCACGACCGGAAACTCACGAGCGCAGAGGGTGTCAAAGGCGCCGAGCAGGCAGAGTTTGCCGGCGTAGTCGGAGGCCGAGTCGCAGAGGGTGGCGAGTTGGACGGTCATGGAGGCGGCGCGATGACGCGGCTGGGTCAGGAGCCGCGCTTGAACAGGCGGCGGAAGAAGCCGCCCAAGGTGCGCTGTTCCGGCTGGGGGGGGGGCGGCGCTTCGGCGGCCGGCGCGGGCTTTTCGGTGGCGGCGGAGGGATCAAGCGCGCCCTCGTCGATGGCGACCGCCTGCGGTACGTCCTTCATGGCGGCGACCAGCGGATCGTCCGTGGGCGCGCCCTCGAAGTAGTTGGTGAAGACCTCGTTGACGATCGGTGCGGCAACGCCGCCGCCGCTGACGGTTTCACCGGGCCGGCCCTCGTAGACCACGGCGAAGGCCAGCACCGGCTGGCTGGCGGGAAGGAAGCCGGTGAACCAGGCGAGGTTCTGATCCTTGTTGGGGCGCCACTGCGCGGTGCCGGTCTTGCCCGCGATCTGGGCTTTCTTGATGCCGGCGGCGCGGCCTGTGCCGCCGGGACCGGAGACGACGGCGACCATGCCCTTGACGACCGTGTCGCGGTGCACCGGGTCGAGGTTGACCGGCTTGCGTTTGGTCTCCTCAACGGCGCTGACCACGACTTCGCCAATCGTCTGCACCTGCTTGACCAGGCGCGGCTGAGGCATGTTGACGCCGTCGCCGAGCGCCGCCATGGCCTGGCAGACCTGCAGCGGGGTGACTGTCACCGCGCCCTGGCCGATGGCGATGTTGGCGAGTTCGCCGCCGAGGATCTTGTGGTCGGCATTGGTCGGCACGTTGCCCTTGCCTTCGGCTTTCAGCGGGATGCCGGTGCGTTCGCCGAAGCCCATGTGCAGGGCCATGTTGGTGACCGGATCGGCGCCGGCGGCGAGGGCGGCCTGGTAGAACCAGGTGTTGCACGAGCGCTTGATGGCGGTGACGACGTTCATCGGCCCCTCGTCGGCCTTGCTGTTCCAGTTGTGGAAGACGCGGTCGCCGACCTGGTAGGCGGTGCCGCAGTTGAAGGAGGTGGTGGGCGTGACCTTGCCGCTGCTGAGCGCGCCGAGGGCGGTGACGATCTTGAAGGTGGAGGCGGGCGGGTACTCGCCGCGGAACGAACGCGGGAACAGCGGCAGGCGGGCATCGTTGCTCAGCTCCTCATAGCGCGCGCTGCGCATGCCGGGGATGAAGTCGTTGAGGTTGAAGCCCGGGTTGGAGGCCATGGCCAGGATGTCGCCGTTGCGGATGTCCATGATGACCATGGAGCCGCCGTTGCGGGCGACCTTCTTGAGCGCGTTCTCGGCGTACTTCTGCAGGTTGAAGTCGAGGGTGGTGACCACAGTGCGGCCCGGGGAGGGGCGGCGCAGGACTTCGTCGGACAGCAGCTTGCCGTCCGGATCGAACAGCAGGTTGATCTCGCCGGGCATGCCCTTGAGCCAGCTGTCAAAAGTGGTCTCCAGGCCTTCGCGGCCTTCCATCTCCTCGAACAGCGGGTCGCCGTCGACGATGGGGCCCTGCGGCAGCGGCCGGGTCTTGCCGGTGTAACCGACGATGTGGCAGGCGCTGTCCTCCTTGGGGTAGTGGCGGATGTAGGCCGGTTGCAGCATCAGGCCGCGTTCGAGCAGCGGCTTGAGCGTCTCCTGCTGCTCCGGAGTGATCTCGACGTTCAGCCCCTCCTCGATGGAGAACACCAGCGGCAGCCAGCGGCGGTGCTGGTAGTGGCTGAGCAGGCGCTCGTCGGGCAGCGACCAGTTCTTGCCGAGCAGGCGGTTGGCCTCGGCGATCTTGCCGTGCGCGAAGGCGAGGATCTTCTCCGGCGTGGCCCCGTCCATGAACGGGAAATTCAGCGCCAGGTAGTTGGCGACGCGGTTCTGGGCGAGCGCGATGCCGTTGCGGTCGACGATGAGGCCGCGCGGCGCGGGAATGCTCAGCCGCAGCGTGCGCGCCTCCTTCTGGGTGAGCAGCGAGGCGGACAGGTCGCCGCGCTTCTTGTCTCCGGTGTCGGCCGGAGCTGCGAGGGGTTCGACCACGGCTGCTTTGGCCGCGGCCTGGTCCTGGGCGGCGGCGGGCGGTACGGGCAGCAGGCAGGCGCCGAGCCAGAGCGGCAGCCAGAGGCGATGGAACACAGTCGGCATGGGGGAAGCGGAACGCCCGGCCCGGTCGGAGGGACGTCCCGGAAGATGCCGGTTCCGGGATGGCCCGTCAAGGCGCAGGTCGGAGGGCCTGCCCGAAGCCCTGCGTCATCAGGCTGCGGACGTACTTGCCCAGCAGGTCGTACTCGACGTTGAGGCGCTGCCCGGCCTGCTTGCTGTGCAGGTGGGTCACCGCGCAGGTGTGCGGAATGATCCAGCAGGTGACCCGGTCGTCCGCCACCTCGGCGGCGGTGAGCGAGATGCCGTCCAGGCAGATGGAGCCCTTGGGCAGGACCAGGCCGCGGAATTCGGCCGGCAGCTCCACCACCAGCCGGTGATCCTGGCCGTGCGCGCTCCAGTCGAGGATGCGCACCGTGGTGTCGACATGCCCCTGGACGAAATGGCCGCCGAAGCGCGCGGTCATCGCCATGGCGCGCTCGAGGTTGACCAGGCTGCCGGGTTGCAGGTCGCCGAGACTGGTCACCTTCAGGGTCTGCATGAGCAGGTCGAAGCTGGCGGTCTGCGCCGCCGGATCGGCCGTGGTGACGGTCAGGCAGCAGCCGTTGACCGCCACGCTGTCGCCGGCGGCCAGTTCGGCGGCGATCGCGCCCACGCGCAGGGTCAGTCGCGCGCTGTCGCCGCGGGGTTCCAGGTGCAGGACGGTGCCGGTGGTTTCGACGAGGCCGGTGAACATGCGGGGACTTACAGGCGGCGGGCGGGCATTTCAAACGCTCTGCGCGGGGGGCGCGCCGTGGCGGCCGCGGTAAGTGAGCAGGAAAAACAGGCAGACGGCGGCCGTCAGCGCAGTCTCGCCCCACCAGAACAGCGGCCAGTCGGTCCGGCCGCCGCGCTGGCAGAAGGCGTGCCACCAGCCGCCGCCCAGGTAGCCGAACAGGTTGCCAAACCCGCCCATGAGCAGGGCCAGCAGCGCCTGGGCGCGCACCCGCCATTTGCGGTCGATGCGCTCCTCCAGGTAGATCTGGGTGGTGATGAAGTAGAGGGTGAAGGCGAAGCCGTGCAGGGTGGTGCCGGTCATGAGCCAGGCGCGGGTGTCGAGCGCGTTGAGGCCGTAGCGCAGCACGCAGATGGCGATGCCGGAGAGGAAGACCCACTTGAGCCGGAAGCGCGTCAGCATGCCGGAGAGCACCAGCATGGTCAGCACCTCGGTGGTCTGCGCCAGCGAGATCACCGCCGAGACGTTCTCGACGCCGAGGTCCTTGAGATGCCGCGCCGTGTACGGGTAGAAGGCCGCCAGCGGCACGCTGAACAGCGCCGCGGTGATGAAGACGACGCGGTGGTCGCGGTGGCGCAGCAGGTCGAGGGCGTCGAGCCCGAGGATCTGCCGCCAGCTGCGGTGCGCCTTGGCGTCGCCGGGCGGGATCACCGGCAGCATCCAGCTCAAGCCCATGACGCCCAGCCAAAGCCCGGCGGCGGTAAAGCCGGCCAGCAGGGAGGCGTCGGCATGCAGGACGAAGCTGACGATCCAGCAGCCGGCCATCCAGCCGAAGGTGGCGCAGGCACGCAGCGGGCCGAATTCGCGTTTGGGATCGTGCAGCTGGGAGAACACGATGCTGCTGGCGATGCTCCAGACCGGCGTCGCCACCAGGGCCTGCAGCTGGGCGCAGAGCAGCACCCAGCCGTCGCCCCAGGACCAGGCCAGCGAGGCGCAGGTCAGGGTCAGCGCCAGCCCGGTGGCCAGCGCCAGCCAGCGCAGCAGCAGGGTGGGCGACAGGCGCTGGTCGGCCAGGGCGCCGACAAACAGCGGCGAGATGAAGGCGGCGACCGCGGAGGTGGCCAGCACCCAGGGCACCAGCGCGGCGCGGCCGTGCGCGGCAAACACGTTCGCCAGCGGAACATTCCACATGCCCATCGGCAGGGCGGTGCAGAAAAACAGGGTGGCGAGTTTGAGGCGGCTGGTGGGGGTGTCC
>CAYYJK010000108.1:0-11071 GCA_964472185.1 uncultured Prosthecobacter sp. | reverse complement strand
GCGCCGCTGGCCCAGCCCTACCGGGCGCCGTTGCCGGCGGGCGTGGATCCGCGGACCTTGCCGGCGCCGAAGCAGGTGCTGAGCAGCGCCTTGGTCAAACGCTCCAGCCTGCCGGCGCAGCTGGCGAGCCTGAAGACGGGTCAGAAAATCGGTCTGCCGCTGCCAGATGGCAGCTCCCACGACGGGCGGGTGAACCTGGTGAAGACCGGCGCCGACGGCGTCGTGCGGGTTGGCGGCTCGCTGCTGCCGGCCGGTGAGGGCAGTTTCTCCCTGAGCCAGCGCGGGCAGAAGTGGACGGGCATGATCCAGCTGCCAGTGATGAACCGCGGCTACGTGCTGGAGACGATGGCGGACGGCGGACTGGTCCTTCAGGAGCATCGCCTGGATGAATTGCTCTGTCTGGGCATGAAGCGCAAGGATGGCGACCCGGGCGTGCCGGAGGCGGCTCTGGCCGCAGGCACGCCCCAAAATGCGGTGCCAATCCTGGACACCCGCCCCACCGCCCTCGGGGTCATCTACATCGACTTTGACGGCGAAACGGTGACCGACTCGGATTGGAATGGCGGCCAGACCATCGTGGCCGTGCCGCCGAGCTACAACGGCTCGCCGCTCACCAACGCGCACATCACCAGCGTGGTCGAGGCGGTCGCCGAGGATTTTGCGCCGTTCGACGTCACCGTCACCACCGATCTGTCGCGCTACCTGGCCGCGCCGGCCGGCCGGCGCATGCGCTGCATCGTCACCCCCACCGACCCGATCACCAACGGCAGTGCCGGCGGTGTTGCCTACTTGAACAGCTGGGCGGGTGCGGGCGACTTTTTCGACGACGACGTTCCCTGCTGGTGCTTCGGCATGTACGAGCCGGCCAACATGGCTATGCTAATCTCCCACGAGGTCGGCCACACCTTCGGCCTGCGTCACGACGGCACGGCGACGCTGGAATATTACAGTGGCCATACCGCCGCTGGGGTTTCCTGGGGACCGATCATGGGAGCGCCTTACGGCCGCACCATGACCCAGTGGAGCATTGGTGAGTATGACGGCGCCAACAACACCGAAGACGATGTCGCCATCATCTCGAACCTCGTCAATGACGTCGGTTTCATCACCGACGAGGCGGGTGACAGCGCCCTCACCGCGCTTGACATCAACGTCATCAATGGCGTCGTCAACCGCCCCGGCATCCTGGCCGAGGAGGCAGACGCCGACTGGTACAAGATCACCAGCTTCAACGGCCCGATCAGCATCGTGGCCGTGCCCACCGCGGTCGAGGAGAACGTCGACATCCTTCTGGAGATCCGCGACGAGGACGACACCGTGGTGGCCACATCCTCCCCGACCGCCAACCGCAGCGCCACGCTCAACGCCAACCTGACCGAGGGCACCTACTTCCTGTGCGTCAGTCCGTCGGGCGACGGTGCCAATCCGACGGTGGGCTACAGCGCTTACGGCTCGATCGGCGCCTACCGCCTCACCGGCTCGTACACGCCGATCCCGAGCGCGCCGCTGATCACCGTGCAGCCGGAGAGTGTTGAAGCCGTGGACGGTTCCACCGTCACCCTTAGCGTCCAGGCCCTGTCCTCCGGCGGTCTCACGTACGAGTGGTACCGGAACGGCAGCCGCCTCAGCGGCGCGACCACCGCCACTCTCAAGCTCACCAAGATGGACGCCAGCAAGGCGGGCGACTACCACGTCGTGGTCATCAACCCGTCGAACCCGGCGCTGCGCACCAGCAGCGACACCGCGGTGGTCACGGTCAACTTCCGGCCGGCCATCACCGAGCAGCCGGTGTCGCCGCCCGGGCTCATCCTGGCCGGCACCCCGCACACCTTCAGCGTCACCGCCACCGGCACCGGGCCGTTGGAGTACACCTGGGAAAAGATCCAGAAACCGGCCAATCTCGTCGTGGGCACGGACTCTCCGGAACTGCTGCTGCCTTCGGTCAGTCTGGCGGATGCCGGCAGCTACCGCGTGCAGGTGACCAACGCCACCGGTGTGGTCGTCTTCAGCAAGACGGTCACGCTCAAGGTCGATTCACCGCCGGTGATCCTCAGCGGTCCGGCGGCGAACCTGATCATCACCGAAGGCGCTTCCGGGGCCCTCAAGGTCGTGGCGGGCGGCCGCTCGCCCTTCACTTACGAATGGTTCAAGGTCAACGGCATGGATGAAGATCCCGTGGGTGGCAACTCGCCGACCCTGTCGCTCCAGGGCCTGCCGGCCAACGCCGGTGTGTACCGGGTCAAGGTCAGCAACGCCTTGTCCGAAGGCACGCCGACGGTCAGTTCGGACGCCCTGGTCGAGGTGGACGCCAAGCCGACCATCCTCAGCGGCCCGGCTTCCGGGCAGCACGAGGCGGGTGACGATGTCACCCTCGAAGTGGTGGCCGGCGGCAGCGCCGTCAACCGCACCTACCAGTGGTTCAAGGACAATCGCCCGATCGGGGGCGCCAACGGCGCCACGCTGCATTTTCCGACCATCGCCTGGGTCGACCGCGGCGCCTACAGCGTCGTCGTGACCAACCGGGTTGGCACGGTGAAGAGCAAGCCGGCCGTGCTCGCGGTGCGTTCCAAGCCGGTCATCCTGGTGCAACCGGCGTCCGTCGTCGGCGCCGTGGGCGGCTCGGTCAGCTTCACGGTCGTGGCCGGCGGCGACACGCCGCTGACCTACCAGTGGTACCGCAACGGCGCCCCGATCGACAAGGCGACCAAACCCAAACTGGTGCTATCCAAGCTGGTCGATGGCCCGACGGGGCCCGAGGGCGACTTCTTCTGCCGCGTTGCCAACGGCCATGCCGGCGGTCCGACCGACACGGCGGTCGTGACCCTTGAAGTCGAGCAGGCCCCGGCGGTCTCCGCCATCGCGGCGACCAATCCCGATCCGGTGGCGCAGCCCAACAAGGTGGCGGAGTATGGCAGCCTCACGCTGACCCCCACCGTCACCGGCACTGCGCCGCTCAGCTACCAGTGGCTGAAGTCCGGCAAGCCGATTGTCGGCGCCACGGAGCCGACGCTGACCCTGGATCCCGCCCGCCTGCCCGATTCCGGCGCGTATTCCGTTCTGGTCAGCAATCGCACGCCGGTCGTGGCGAAGAGCAAGGCGATCTCCATCGGCGTCCTGGTGCCGCCTTCGATCTCCGCGCCGCCGGTCTCCGTTTCGGTCACCGAGTACCGCCCTGCCAGCTTCGTGGTCAAGGCCGCCGGCGGCAAGCCGCTCAAGTTCCAGTGGCAGCGGCTGCGCGACGGGCTTCCGGAAAACCTGCCCGGCAAGACCGGCGCCACCCTCAGCTTCTCCTCGGCCACGGTGGCTGATGCGGGCGATTACCAGTGCCTGGTGAGCAACCCGGTCGGCCGGGTCACCAGCCCGGTGGTCAGCCTTTCGGTGACGCCGACCCCGCCATCGCAGATCGTCGACTTCCAGCCGACCCGCGGCCGCGCGACCGAGAAGATCCTGGTCACCGGCACCAACCTCGACTTCGTCAGCAGCGCCAAAATCGGCACGACGGCAACCTCGCTCGTCAAAATTTCGTCCACTCAGGTGATGGTGACCGTGCCCGCTGGTTTGCCGGTTGAGCAGCCTTCGGCGATCCAGCTCATCTCCCGCGCAGGCACCGCCGTCTCCACCGGCTTCTTCACCCGCACGGCGGGCTGGGGCAACGATGCGGTGATCGACTCGGTGATCGCCTCCGGCACCGTCTTCGCCTACTCGGGCAACAACAGCGGCTTTACGGCCAATGAGGCCCCCGATTCGGCCACTCCAATCGTGTCGGTGACGCGCGCCTCCGCCTGGGTGTGGTGGACCGCCCCGCGTTCCGGTCAGTATGAAATCAAGGTGACCTCCCTGGTCGACATGACCCTGGCCCGGTTCACCGGCAAGCCGGGCGGCGGGCTCACCTTCAGTTCGTTCGTCGATGGCGGTTTTGACGGCACGCCTGAAACCCTCACTTTCAACGCCACCGAAGGTCAGGACATGGTGTTTCGTGTTGCCGGATGGGCGGCCGACGATCTGGGCGGTTACCAGCTCCAACTGCGCCCGCTCGCCTTCTCGATGCCGCGAGTCGCGGATTTCGAGGGCGAAGAGATGCACGGCGCCGGCTCGTCGGTGGCCGGGCTCGGGGCCTGGCAGCAGCAGGGCGGCGATGCCGCCACGGTGGTCGAGGCGGGCAGCGTCCGTCTCGGCGGCGATACGGCCACGGGGGCGGAGCCGGTGATCCTCTGGGATGCCGACAGCAAGGCCCCGGCCGGCACGGCCGAAGTGGTGGCTTCGGTGAAGATGCAGGTCGATGCGCCGGCCGAGGGCACTTCAGCCGACCGTTTCGGCTGGACGGTCTTCAGTGCCGACAAGACGCCGGTGGCGGCGCTGTGGGTGGACGCCCGCGACGGCCAGCTCTACTGCACGGCCGCCGACGGCACGCAGATCCAGCTGGAGCCGAAGCTTGTTTCCGGCACGCAGCACAAGCTGGAGATCACCCTGAATCAGGAGACCTGGACGGTCGAGGCCAGCCTGGATGGCGTGACGCTGGTCGAGAACCTGCCGGTGCCGGCGGGCAGCCAGTTCGGTGACATCTCGGCGATCTGGGTGCCTTCGACCGATGGCAGCTCGCATGCGATCATGACCTTCGACGATCTCACGGTCCTGTACCGTCCGGCGGCGGAGTGATCTTCGGATTCCCTCAAAGCGCCCTCCTCAGCCCGTTCGCGGGGTGACGGAGGGCGTTTTGCTGTCCGGGCGGCTTCGCTAGCCGGCGACAGCCGACCTTGGGGCACAGGCAAGCCTGGGCGGAGCCACAGGACTCCTGGCGCGGGCGGGATCAGTCCCAAACAAAGTGCCGACTACTCGACGCGTCGCGCGCGCGGTTCGCGGGCGATGGTGTCCGGAGCGCCGGCGCTGGTGACGAACGGGCCGTCGGCCATCGGCGCCACGCGGGTGAAGCCCACTTCCTGCAGTTCGCTGGGCTTGCCGGCGAGCGGGAAATCCTTGCGCAGCGGGAAGTAGGGGTAGCCTTCCCACATCAGGATGCGGCGCAGGTCGGGGTGGCCGGCGAAGCGGATGCCCATCATGTCGTAGACCTCGCGTTCATGCCAGTCGGCCGTCGGCCAGATGTCGGTGACGCTGGGCATGTCCTCTCCGTCGGGGATGCGGGTCTTGATGCGCAGGTGCAGCAGGTGGCCGTAGCCGTACAGCTCGTACACCATCTCGAAGCGCGGTTCCTCGCCCAGATGATCCAGGCTGGAGATGTCGACCAGGTAGTCGAAATTCAGTTCGTCCCGGCAGTACTTCAGCAGCGGTTTGGCGCCGGCAAAGGTCACCTGCAGCGTGTGCTCGCCGCGGAACTCGGTGGCACCGAGCACGGCATCGCCAAACTTTTCCTTCAGGGCGGCAACCATTTGCGCGGCATTCATGGCGGGAGATCGCGGGGCGGGGGGCGGTTTAGGCGAGTTCGGCCAGGAGCTCTTTCTTCTGCTCCTCCAGGGCGTGCTCGTTCTCGATCTTGTGCTGCAGGCGCATCAGGCCTTCCATCAGGGCTTCCGGGCGGGGCGGGCAGCCGGAGATGTAGACGTCCACCGGGATCAGCTGGTCGATGCCCTGCAGGACGGCGTAGCTGCGGTACATGCCGCCGCTGGAGGCGCAGGCGCCCATGGCGATGCACCACTTCGGCTCGGGCATCTGGTCCCAGATGCGCTTCACCGCCAGGGCCATCTTGTAGGTCACCGTGCCGGCGACGATCATCACGTCCGCCTGACGCGGAGAAAAGCGCATGACTTCCATGCCGAAGCGGCTGAGGTCGTAGCGGCTGCAAGCCGAGGCCATCATCTCGATGGCGCAGCAGGCCAGACCCATCGGCATCGGCCAGAGCGAATTCTTGCGCATCCAGTTGATGGCGGCGTCGAGCTTGGTGAAGACGACATTGCCCTCGATCTTGGAGTCGTAGGCGGCGTGGGTTTCGGCGGGGGCAACCATGGCGTGGTCGGGTGAATCGGCCAAGAAATACGCCCCGGCACCCCCCCGGGCAACCCGTTTGTGAAAGTTTTCACAAGCTCGGGCCGGCGCCATTCCCGCGTTGCGCCAGCCGGCCGCCCCGGCAATCATGCAGGCTCATGATTCACGTCCTCGAGGCCTCCGAAGGCAGTCCCGGCGGCCCCTCCCTGGCCGAGAGGATGTTCCTCGCCTTCTCCACCGAGGGCCGGCTGGCCTCCTCCCCCCAGTTCGAGTTCCGCCCCCAGCAGCAGCGCATGGCCCAGCTGGTCGCCGGCGCCCTGGAGAAGAACCACGCCCTGGTGGTCGAGGCGGCCACCGGCGTCGGCAAGTCACTTGCCTACCTGCTGCCGGCCGTCGAGTTCGCCCTCGAGCAGGGGCGCAAGGCCATCGTCTGCACCCACACGATCAACCTGCAGGAGCAGCTGCTGCACAAGGACATCCCGATCGTGAAGAAGATCACCGGCGATTTTCGCGCCGAGCTGCTCAAGGGCCGCGGCAACTACCTCTGCCCGACCCGCCTGAAGAACGCCTTCGCCCAGAGCGGCGACCTGTTCAGCAGCAGCGAGGCGGCCGAACTCAACCTGCTGCTCGACTGGTGGACCGAGCGCAAGGGCGGCACCCTCAGCGAGATGGACTTCACGCCCAGCGCGCGGGTCTGGTCGCTGGTCTGCAGCGAGGCGCACGCCTGCACCCCGCGCCGCTGCGGTCCGGAGAGCGGCTGCACCTACCAGGAAGTGCGCCGGCGCATGGCCGAGGCGGATGTCCTGGTGCTCAACCACACGCTGTTTTTCACCCTGCTCGCCTCGGCCGACGAAATCCTGGCCGATGACGCCAATTTCCTGTTCTCGCGCGACTTCGTCGTGCTCGACGAGGCGCACACGATCGAAAACATCGCCGCCAAAGCCTTCGGGATCCACGTCAGCGAATCGAACGTGCGTTTCGAGCTGGGGCGCCTGTACAACCCCAAGACGCGCAAGGGCTTCTTCCAGCACCTGGGCGAGCAGGACGGCATCCGCGAGGTCCAGCAGGCGATCGCCATGACCGACAGCTTCTTCCGCGCCGCCGAGGCGGCCTGCAAGTTCGGCAGCTACGGCCGCGAGTTCCGCATCCGCGAGGCCGGCCTGGTCGAGGACGAGGTTTCGCTGCCCCTGCAGCGCGTGGCGCGCATCGCCCAGAAGGCCGGCGACGCCGCGCGCAGCGACAGCCAGCGGCTGGAGTTGCTGGAGATCGCCAAGCGGCTGACCGCTCTGCGCGCGAGCGTCGCTGCCTTTTTGGACCAGGGCGAGGACGGGCACGTGTACTGGGCCGAGCGCGGCGGCGCCGACCAGCGGGTCCTGTCGTTCCACAGCGCTCCGATCGATGTCGCGCCGAAGCTCGAGGAGATCTTTTTCAGCGGCGGCAAGGCCTGCGTGTTCACCAGCGCCACGCTCGGGGTGGGCGACGACGAAACCCTGACCTACTTCCGCCGCCGGGTCGGCGCGGAGCGCGCGCAGGCGGCCACGATCGAAAGCCCGTTCGACTTCCGCCGGCAGATGAAGCTCTACCTGGTCAAGTCGATGCCGCAGCCCGGGTCGGCCGGCTTCGAGGACGCGCTGCAGGCCCGCATCGCCCACTTCCTCGGCCTGTCCAAGGGCCGGGCCTTCGTCCTGTTCACGAGCTACAGCCAGATGAGTGCGATGGCCGACCGGCTGGAGGAGTTTTGCGACGATCACGGCTGGCGCCTGCTGGTCCAGGGCCGCGGCCTGCCGCGCCACCAGATGCTGGCCGAGTTCAAGAAGGACGTGCACAGCATCCTGTTCGGCACCGACAGCTTCTGGACCGGAGTCGACGTGCCGGGCGAGGCGCTCAGCAACGTCATCATCACCCGCCTGCCGTTCGCGGTGCCCGATCATCCGGTGACCGCGTCGCGGCTGGAGCACCTCGAGGAGCAGGGGCTGAACAGCTTCACCGAGTACAGCGTTCCCGAGGCCATCCTCAAGCTGCGCCAGGGGGTGGGGCGGCTGATCCGCACCCGCCAGGACAAGGGCATCGTCGCCATCCTCGACAACCGCATCCTGACCAAACCCTACGGCCGCGCCTTCCTCGCCAGCCTGCCCGACTGCCCGACCGAGATCGTCAGCTAGGGCCGTCGCGCTTCCGCCGATTGCGCCGGTGCCGGTCCGCGCCTAGGCTGGGCGGCCCATGCGTTGGTTCCGCCGCCTCTTCCTGACCCTGCCGCTGCTGGCGCTCGGCCTGGGGGCTTGGGCGGCCTGGCAGACCCAGCGGGCCCGCCAGGACCGCGGCGCTGCGCGGGTGCTCATGCTGCCTGGGGGCGTGCCCGAACTGAATCCCTACGCGCCGGCCCACGAGGCGGAGCGCCAACTGCTCGATCTGCTGCACGAACCGCTGATCCGGCTCAACAGCAAAGGGCGGCTGGCGCCGGCGCTGGCCGAGGAGTGGTCCTGGCACCAGCGCTTGACCTGCGTGTTTGCCGGCCTGGAATCGCTGCGCGAGGCCCAGCGCCGCCTGGCCGAGGTGACGCCGGAGACCCGGGCCGGCTGGGGTTTGCAGGAGGTGACGGTGGACGGCCTGCGCCTGACGCTGCGGTTTGCGCGAGTCGATGCCCCCGGAGCGGAGGCGGCGCTGCAGATTCTCGGACCGGCCGGGCCGCTGCCGCTGACCCTGCTGCGTCTGGAAGGCGTGCCCGCCGCGCTGCTCGAAGACTTCGCCGCCCACCCGGACCAGGCCGGCAGCACGCTGCAGCTTTGGTTCGACGATCTGGGCGGCTGCGAATGGGTGACCACCCGGCCGCTGCTGGCTGCGCAGCAGAGCCTGGCCCGCTGGCTGCGGGAACGCGGGCAGCCCGTGCCTGCCATCCATCCGCTGGCGGAGCTGCGCGGCCTGCTGGAGCCCGTCCTGGAGTTCCGTCTGAGCGCGGCCCGCGCGCGCTGGTCCGACGGCGCCCCCCTGACGGCGGACGATGTGCGCGCGAGCCTGGCGCATGTCCGGCGGCTGGGCGTCCCCCTGACCGCCGGTTTCCGCGACGTCCAGGCCGTCGAGCCGGCCGGGCCGGGCCGCGTGCAGGTGGTGTATCGGCGGCAGCGGGGCGCCGGTTTGGCGGCCTGGGTCGGGTTTCCCATCCTGCCCGCCGCCTGGCTCAAACCGGGGGCGCCTGCCGGACCGCCACCTGGCGCCGGCCCCTGGCGTGTGGCGGAACGCAGCGACCGTCTGCTCAGCTTGGAACCGAAGGTCCCCGGCGCCGGCGCGCCGTTGCACTGCCTGCCCGCGGCCTCCCCGTTGCTGGCCCGCGCCGGCGTCGCCACGGGCGCCCTCGACCTGCTCTGGCCCGCGCCGGGGCAGGAGGCGGAGCTGCGGCTCGATCCGCGGCTGCAGTTCCACGCGGCGCCGCCGCGCAACCGCCTGATCGTGCTCTGGAACACGGGCTCGCCGCGTTTGGCCTCGCCGGCGCTGCGCGAGGCCCTGGCTTTGGCGGTCGATCGCGAGGCCCTGATCGCCGAACTGCTGGGCGGCCAGGGCCGGCCGGCCGAAGGCCTGTTTCAACCCGGCATCTGGTTCGATCCGCAGCTGCCGCCGCTCCGCCACGACCCGGTGCTGGCGCGCGAAAAGCTCACCGCCGCGGGCTGGCTGCAGGATGTGGCCGGTCTGGCCAGGCAGGGGACGCAGCCGCTGGAGTTTGACCTGCTGGTCACGGCGGGGCACGCCCAGCGTGAGCAGCTGGCGCAGTTGCTCGCCTGGCAGTGGTCCCGGCTCGGCGCGCGCGTCACCATCACCCGGGTGCCGCCGGAGCGGCTGGTGAGCGGGCATCTGGCCCCTGGCCGGTTCGACGCCGTGCTGCTCGGGCTCGATTACAGCCCGGACTGGGATCCGTCCGAGTTCTGGCACAGCCGCGCGCGCGGCCAGGGCTTCAATTTTGCCGGCGTGGCCGATCCGCAGTTGGATCTGCTGCTGGAGGCGCTGGCCGGCGAATTCGATCCGGCCCAGGTGCCGGCTCGCGCCCGGGCCGTTGAGCTGCGCCTGCGCGAGCTGCACGCCTTCGTGCCGCTTCTGGGCGATCTGCAGCCGCTGGCCGTGCGTGCGGACCGCTTCCCCGAACTGACGGGCGCCGATCCGCGCCAGGGGCTGACCCTGCGCGGTCTGCTGCGCCCGCGCATCGTGCCGCCCCTGGGCTTGAAAATGCTGGTGCCCGACGAATGAGCCTGCCGCTTCCCATCCTTCTGCCGCTGGCGGCTGCCGGCGCTTTCCCCTGGCTGCGGCTGGAGGCGGCGTGGTGGCGCGAGCTCGGGCCGGCGCTGGTGCAGCCGGCCGCGCTTGCCGCGGCGCTGGGCAGCCTGGGGCTGATCTGCGGCGCTCTCCTGCTCGCGGCCGCGACCGCCGAACTGCTGCAGCTGCGGCTTGGCCGCCTGCGTCCGCGCTGGCGCGCCCTGCTGGCGTTGCCGGTTCAGGCCGTGGCCCTGCTGCCGGTGGCGGCCCTGGCTTGGGCGGCGGTGGGCGGCTGGGTTGGCCGGCTGGGCTGGCCGATCGAGAGCCTGCTGCCGACCCTGACGGCCCAAGTCGGCTGGCCGGCGGCCCTGGCGCGCGGGCTGTGGACCTGGATGCCGCCGCTGTTCCTGCTGGCGATCCCGCTGGGCGCGGAGTGGCTGGCCTTTCGCCTGACCCGGCCGGAGGCCGCCCTCGGCCGCCATTTGGGCGGGTTGAGCCTGCTGGCAGCGGCCTATCTGGTCGCCGTCGAGGACATTCTCGGCCTGCCCGGGGCCGGCGCGCGCGTGGCCGAAGCCTTGCGGGCCGAAGACCCCCGAGCCCTGTTTCACAGCGGCCTGCTGCTGGGGGCGGTGGCGCTGTTGTTGCGCGGGCTGTGGGCGCTGCATGCCCGCCGTCTGCCGCCGGTGCCGCCGACACGCGCGCAGCCGGTTTATGAAGGCGCTCTGGCCATCGGCTGGTCGCCCTGGCAGGCCTGGCGCCGGCACCGGATGCCCGGCCAGCTGCGCGGCGCGCTGGCGGCCCTGCTGCTGGCGCTGGCCCTGCTGCTGCTGGTGGCGGTCGCCGCGGGCCGCGTCCGCCGCCAGGGGCCGGGGCAGGCGAGCTACCTCGCGGCGCC
>CAYYJK010000107.1:6263-11155 GCA_964472185.1 uncultured Prosthecobacter sp. | reverse complement strand
GCGCCTGCCTGCGGGGTTGCAATCGCTGCGGACGGGCGGACTTTTGGCGGTCCTCCCGCCTTGCTGGCCGGCAATACCCCCTTGCAAGGGGATGGCGCCGGAGCGGAGTCCGGTCTTGATTGCCTCTGTCCATGAGCAGCCACCCCCACTCCGAGCCCTGCAGCTGCCACCCCGCATCCGCCGCCGCCGCGCCGGACGATCTGCAGCATCTGGTCGACCACGTGGCGCATCTGCTGCCCGCGCAGGGGCCCATCGGCGTCTTTGTCCACCACAACACCCTGCATGCCTTCCAGCACCGGCCTTTTGAGCAGGCCGTGCTCGAGGCGGCCGACCTGTTCGGCGCGGAACCCTACCTGACCGAAGCGGCCTACCGGGCGGAGATCCGCCGGGGGCGCATCCGCGGGGAGGATCTGCAGGCCGTGCTGGCGGCGGAACCGGAGGCGGTGATTCTGCCCGGGCGGCTGACCCGCCGGCAGCTGCGTGCGGCCCTGCTGCAACCCGGGCTGCGCGAGGTCGATGCGCGCAATCTGAACTGGTTGCTTGAAGAGGGCGGCTGGCTGGAAAGCTTTCGTGACGATCTCGATCCGGAGGTCCGGCTGCGGTTGCGTCAGGACACGCCGGCGGCGCTTTGGCAGGCGGCCTTGGAGCGCGCCCGGCCGACCGCGCCGGCGGCCGCGGAACCGGCCTGGCAGCGCCCGCGCGACGGCCTGCTCGAAGCGTTTGGCGTGGATCTGGACGAAATCCTGCATCCGCTGCTCATCCGCCTCTGTGCGGCCTTCCTGGACCAGGGCATCGCCTACTGGCCCATGCCCCTGCGCGAGCAGGGCCTGCTCGCCGCCGCCCGCCGGCTGCTGCTGCAGCCGATGACCTTCCTGCCGGACGGCCTGCAGGGATTGCGCCGCCTGCTGCGCGATCAGGAAGCCCGCCAGGCGCCGGCGGCGGCCGTGGTGCGCGAATCCCTGCTCGCCCTGGGCCTTGACCGTTCCGAGTGGGAGGCGTTCCTGCGCGCCGAACTCCTGGCCATGCCCGGTTGGCCGGGCCTGATCCGCATGCTTGAGCAGGATCCGACCCTGGCGGTCCACGAGCGCCTGCCGGCCTCGCTGATGGATTATCTGGCCCTGCGCCTGAGTTTCCTGGTCGCGGCGGTCACCCGGCTGGCCGGGGATGCGCGCGGCTGGCGCCGGCACCGCCCGGCCCCGGCGGCGACCACCGCGTACCTGCTGGCGGCCGCCCGCCTGTTTGACGTGGCGCAGCTTGTCGGTCTGGACAGCGCCGGCCTGCTCGGCCTGCCCGCGGGCGAATGCGCGGCCCTGCAGGCCGAGACCGCCGCCTGCGACGGGCTGGAGCGCCGGCGGCTTTTGCAGCTGGCCTACGAACGCCGGCACGAACGCCAGATCCTGCTGCCCCTGCTCCAGCACCGCCGCCTGCCGCCCCTGACCCCGGGCGGGGACCGTCTGGCCGCGCAGCTGATGTTCTGCATCGACGAGCGCGAGGAGAGCCTGCGCCGGCATCTGGAAGAGGTGGATCCGCAGATGGAGACCTTTGGCGCCGCCGGCTTCTTCGGCGTGGCGGTCGATTACTGCGGTCTGGACGACGCCCGCGGCGTGTCGCTGTGCCCGATCGTGGTCAAGCCGGCGCACGCGGTGGAAGAACGCCCGGTCGGCGAGCACGAGCACCTGCACGAACGGCGCCGGCTGCTGCGCCGGGTCTGGGCCGTGCTCATGCGCAACAGCTTCATCTCGACCCGCACCCTCGTGCGCGGCTGGCTGAGCACGGTGACTCTGGGCTTCTTTTCGATCTTTCCGCTGGCGGTGCGCGTGCTCAGCCCGCTCGCTTACGCCCGCATGATGAAGGCACTCAACCGGCGCTTCCTGCCGGAGCCGCGCACGGAGCTGACCTTCATGCGCGACGATGCCGAGGGCAAGGCGGCGGCCAGCGGCCTGCTGCGCGGGTTCAGCGTCCAGGAAAAAATCGAGCGCGTGGCCGGGGTGCTGGGGCCGATGGGGCTGACCAAGGGGCTGGCCCGGCTGGTCGTGGTGCTCGGCCACGGCTCCACCAGCCTCAACAACCCCTACGAGTCGGCCTACAACTGCGGCGCCTGCGGCGGCCGCAGCGGCGGGCCCAACGCGCGCCTGTTCGCCGCGATGGCCAACCATCCGGCGGTGCGCCAGGGCCTGCGCGAGCGCGGCATCCTGATTCCCGAGGACACCTGGTTCGTCGGCGGCTATCATGACACCTGCAGCGACGAGGTGGAGTTCTTCGACTTGGACGCCCTGCCCGGCAGCCACCACGGCGATTTGCTGCGGGTCCGGGCTTCGCTCGACAAGGCGCGCGCGCTCAGCGCCCACGAGCGGACCCGCCGGTTCGAGGCGGCCGCCTGGAGCGACGACGCCGAAGACGGACTGCGCCACGCCCGCGAGCGCGCCGAGCACCTCGCCGAGCCGCGGCCCGAGTACGGCCACTGCACCAACGCCGTCTGCATCGTCGGCCGCCGCGAGGTGACGCGCGGGCTCTTCCTCGACCGCCGCGCCTTCCTGGTCTCCTACGACGCCGCGCACGACGCCGACAACAGCGCGCTTGGCCGCGTCCTCGGCGCCGTGGTGCCGGTCTGCGCCGGCATCAACCTGGAGTACTACTTCTCGACGGTCGACAACGAGCGCTACGGCAGCGGCACCAAGCTGCCGCACAATGTCACCGGCCTCGTCGGCGTGATGAACGGCTACCAGGGCGACCTGCTCACCGGCCTGCCGGTGCAGACGGTGGAGATTCACGAGCCGGTGCGCTGCCTGTTTGTGGTGGAAACCACGCCCGAGCGCGTGCTGGCCGCGATCCGCGGCAACCCGCAACTCCGCGAGTTTCTCGAGAATCGCTGGATCCGCCTGGCCACGCTCGATCCCGACAGCGGCCGGATTCAACGGTTCCAGGACGGCGTCTTTGAGCCCGTGACCGGCGACGATGAAGGCCTGCCCGTCGCGCCGAGTTCCATGGACTGGTACCGCGGTCGGCGCGAGCATCTGCCGCTGGCGCGCATCGAGCGCCGCCGCGTGCAGGCCTGAGCATCCCCGTGAACGTTCGACCGGTTTTTGCCCCCTTGTCCCATGACTCCTGAGCTTCTCCTTCAACTGCTGGTGGCCACTCCCGGAGTGGTTTTTCTCGGCCTGTCGCTGTCCTGGCTGCTGGGCTGCACGCCCGGCGAGCGCCTGCTGGCCCGCATCACCCAGACCACCTACAGCCTGCTGACCGCGGGCGTGCTGGCGCTGGCCTGGATGCTGCTGAGCCGGGGCCTGCCCACGCTGGCGGTGCCGCTGGGCGAGTGGTTCCGCGCCGGCAGTTACGCGTTTCCGCTGTCCCTGCTGGTCGACCGGCTGTCGCTGCCGATGGCCGCGCTGACCATCGTCCTGGTCGGCATCGTCGGCTCGTTTTCCGTGCGCTACCTGCACCGCGATCCCGGCTATTTCCGCTTCTTCCTGCTCCTGCACCTGTTCGGCTTCGGCTCGCTGCTGCTGTTCACGGCCGGTTCGCTGGACCTGCTGGTGGCGGGCTGGGAAATCGTCGGCATCACCTCGGTCCTGCTGATCGGCTTCTTCCAGAACCGCCGCGATCCGGTGCGCAACGCCCTGCGGGTGTTCGGCACCTACCGCACCGCGGACATCGCCCTGCTGTTCGGCGTGTTCCTGGCGCATCACTGGTTCGGCTCGGCGGACTGGCGCGCCCTGTTCGCCGGCGACTGGCCCGGACACGCCCACCGGATGCCCGGCGCCGGCGCGGGTCTGGTCTGCTGCCTGCTGATCCTGGCGGCCTGCGGCAAATCCTCGCAGGGCCCGTTTTCCGGCTGGCTGCCGCGGGCGATGGAGGGGCCCACGCCGTCGAGTGCGGTCTTCTACGGCGCCATCTCCGTCCATGCCGGCGCCTACCTGCTGCTGCGCATCCAGCCGCTGATCGCGGATTCCTGGCTGGCGACCGGCTTCCTGATCTTTGTCGGCGTCACCACCGCCTTTCTGGCGACCCTGATCCACCGGACCTGCGCCGACGCCAAGACCTCGCTGGCCTACGCGTCGATGACCCAGCTGGGGGTGATCTTCACCGAGATCGGCCTCGGTTGGACCACCCTGGCGCTGGTGCACGTCGTCGGCCATGCCGCGGTGCGCACGGCCCAGTTCCTGCGGGCACCGTCGATGCTGCATGACTACCACCGGGTGCATGCCGCCGCCGGCGGCGAACTGGCGGAGACCGGGCGCCAGTACAGCCTGCTGCTGCCGCAGGCCGTGCAGCACTGGCTGTACACCCTGGGCATGGAGCGCGGCTGTTACGACGCCCTGCTCGAGCGTTTCCTGCTCCGGCCGGTTCGCAGCCTGACCGCCGGCCTGAGCCGGATCGAGCCGGCCAACTGGCGCCGCGCGGCGCCGCGGCCCGATGCGGCCGCCGACGTCTCCGCCACTTCCCCCACCTTTGAAGGATCCCATGTCTGAACTGTCATTCCCCTTTGTTTCGGCCGGCGTCGTCGTGATGCTGGCGGCGGCCGCGCTGGCGGCCGTGCAGCGCACCCCCGGCCGCGCCCGCGTGTGGGCCGCAGCGGGCGGCGCCGGCGCTTTGCTGCTGTTCCTGCTGGCCGCCTGGCAGGTGACCCGGGCGGGCCAGGGGCACCTGCGCGAGCCCTGGCTGCCGCTGGGCTTCGGCGCCGACGGTCTGAACGCCCTGCCGCTCGTGCTCATGGCGGCGCTGGCGCTGCTCAGCGTCCTGCTGACCCCGCGCCGCGACGCCCAGGGGCTGCCGCTGGCCGGTCTGCTGGTGATCGCCGCCGCCTCGTCGCTCGCCTATGCGGCCGACCATCTCGGCTGGGTCGTCGCGGGCTGGTGGGGGACCTGCCTGCCCGGCTGGCTCGGCTGGTTCGG
>CAYYJK010000107.1:0-6163 GCA_964472185.1 uncultured Prosthecobacter sp. | reverse complement strand
TGGATCTGCTCGCCATCGGCGCCCTGCTCACCGCCTTGTACGCCTCGGTGCTGGCGATCGCCGAACAGCGTCCGCGGCGGGTGCTGGCGCTGCTGAGCGTCAGCCAGGCGGCGTTCATCCTGGCCGGGCTGGGCAGCCGCAACGTCGAAGGCATCACCGGCGCCCTGGTCCACTGGATGGTGGTCGCCGTGGCCACCACCGGCCTGGTCTGCGTGCTCCGCGCCCTGGAGGTGCGCTGTGCGGCGGTCGGTCAGACCGACGCCCCCCTCGGGCTGGCGGCGCGCGCCCCCCGGCTGGCGGTCTTCTTCCTGGTCTGCGGCCTGGCCCTGGTCGGGCTGCCCGGCACGCTGGGCTACTGCGCCGAGGACATGCTGTTCCACGGCGCCCTGGCGTCGCACCCCTTCCTGGGCATCGCCCTGCTGGTGGCGACGGCGCTCAACGCCATCCATCTGCTGCGGCTCTACTCCCTGCTGTTTCTCGGCCGGCAGGTCCGCGACGTGGCGGAGGTGCCGGACGCCCTGCCGCGCGAGCGCTGGGCGCTGACGGCCTGCCTGGTGTTCCTGGTGGCGGGCGGGCTGGTGCCCGCCGTGGTGACGCACTGGCGCGCGCCGGTGGCGGAACGGCTGTCGCAGTCGCTCGGCGGCGGGCACGGGCACTGAGCGCGCAATTTCGGGGCAGGAATGCCCGGAATCCGCCTTGCAGTGGTCCGCCAATGGCCGGAGTTTCGAGCCCCCCACCATGAACGCTCGCAACATCACCCTGACCCTGGTCTTCCTGGCCCTTGGCTACGGCATCTGGCACTACCACTCCGATGCCGGGCGCCTGCGCCAGCAGATCGACGAGCTGAAGGCTTCGCATGCGCTGGCGCTGAGCGCCAAGGACGAGGAACTGCAGCAGTCGCTGGCGGCGCAGAACGACCAGCATCAGAAGGCGCTGCAGGCGCTCAACGACGAGCACGACCGCAAGCTGACCGAGCTCCGCCAGGACCAGCGCAAGCAGATGGCCAGCGCCTACAAGGAGTTTGAGAACATCTTCGCCGGCAACCGGCAGACCCTCGAGTACATCAACCTGCTCGAAGGCAAGGTGAAGGCCGGCCAGAACCTGTCCAAGATCGAGGTCGAGAAGCTCGGCGTCATCACCAGCGGCATCGGCTTCCTGCAGAAGCAGTACCAGAAGCCGCTGCAGGAGTTCTCCGCCCTGCAGGAGTACTTCGAAAACTCCGCCAAGCGGCCGAACGAAAAACCGAAGTCCAGCTTCGGCTTCTTCAAGCGCATGTTCAGCCGCGACTTCCGCGAGGCGGAGAAGGAGTACTACCGCGAGGAGGGCGCCCAGCGCGCCTACGGCGAGGCGCAGGCGAAATTCAACGGCGTGTACGCGGCGGCCCAGCGCTCCATGCGCGCCGTCAACCTCGACGCCGACGCCCAGGTCAAGAAGCTGTACGACCTGATCGAGGACAAGAAGAGCGCCAACGCCGAGGACCTGGGCAAGTTCTTCGACCAGGCCCGCCAGGCGCTGCGCACCCACCAGGACGTGCTTGATTTCGAGCCCGAAACCGCCCCGCAGGCCCCGAAGGTCCAACCCTGATTTCACCGGCAAGGAGCCCGCGTCCGCCGCCGTTGTCTCCCTCTCCCAGTCCCAACCGATTATGGATAACTCACCCACCACCAGCTCGCGCCGCGAGTTCCTGAAATCGACGACCAAGACGGTCGCCGGTCTGTCCGCGCTTTCCGGCGTGTCGATCCCCTTCGTGCACGCCGCCGGCGACGACACGATCAGCGTCGCCCTGATCGGCTGCGGCGGCCGCGGCACCGGCGCCGCCAGCAACGCCATGGGCGTCAAGCAGCGCACCCGCCTCGTCGCCATGGCCGACGTCCAGGAGAGCCGCCTCGAGGCCAGCTTCAACGGTCTGAGCGCCAAGCATCCCGACCGCTTCTCCGTCTCCGCCGACGCCAAGTTCATCGGCTTCGACGCCTACAAGCAGGCGATCGACATGCTCAAGCCCGGCGACATCGCCGTGCTCGCCACGCCGCCGGCCTTCCGCTGGGTCCAGTTCAAGTACGCCATCGAGAAGGGCGTCAACGTGTTCATGGAGAAGCCGATCTGCGTCGACGGCCCGAGCGGCAAGCGCATGCTCGAGCTCGGCAAGCTGGCCGAAGCCAAGGGCCTCAAGGTCGGTGTCGGCCTGATGTGCCGCCACTGCCGCGTCCGCGGCGAGCTGTTCGACCGCATCCAGCAGGGCGAGATCGGCGACATCATCCTCGGCCGCGCCTACCGCCTCCAGGGGCCGGTCGGCACCTGCTTCACGCTGCCGCGCGATCCGCAGACCGAGAAGAGCGAACTGCTCTGGCAGATCAAGAACTTCCACTCCTTCCTGTGGGCCAGCGGCGGCGCCTTCAGCGACTTCAACATCCACAACATCGACGAGATCTGCTGGATGAAGAACGACTTCCCGATCGAGGCCAAGGCCACCGGCGGCCGCACCGACCGCGGCGACTACATCGACCAGAACTTCGACCACTACTCGGTCGAGTACACCTTCCGCGACGGCACCAAGTTCTGGCTGGAAGGCCGCAACGCCATGAAGACGCACAACGAGTTCGCCTCGTATGTGCACGGCAGCAAGGGCATGGCGATCATCTCCACCGCCGGCCACTTCCCGTCCAAGGCGATGACCTTCAAGGGCCACAACAAGAGCGCCAAGGACATCATCTGGCGCGGCAAGCAGCCGGAGCCCAACCCCTACGACCTCGAGTGGCAGGACCTGGTCGACGCCGTCATCAACAACAAGCCCTACAACGAGGTCGAGCGCGGCGCCAAGGCCAGCCTGGTCACCGTCATGGGCCGCATGTCGGCGCACACCGGCCAGCTCGTCACCTACGACCAGGTCGTCAACCACGACCACGAGTTCGCTCCGAACGCCGACAAGCTGACGCTCGACGGCGCGGCGCCGCTGCTGGCCGACGCCAGCGGCAAGTACCCGATCCCGTATCCGGGCCGCCACGGCTTGTACGAGTACGTCGTCGCCTGAGGCGGCGGCTGGGACGCAAAAAAAAAAAAGCACCGGGGTCGCCCCCGGTGCTTTTTTTGTGGGCGGCGCGGCGCGCTTACGCCGGAATCGGCGTCCAGGCGGCGTTGGCCTTGCTGGAGGCGACCACGGCCTCGATGAAGGCCATGCCGCGGATGCCGTCCTCGATCTTCGGGAAATCATTCTCGACGGCGGTGGCTTCGCGTCCGGCCTGGCGCGCGCGGATGGCGCCGGCGAAGTTCTTGTAGATGTTCGCGAACGCTTCCAGGTAGCCTTCCGGATGCGCGGGCGGGGTGCGCGAGGCGGCGGCCGCCGCAGCGCCGAGGTAGCCGTTGGCGGTGCGGTAGACCTGCATCGGCTGGTCGAGCCACTTCACCAGCAGCGTGTTGGGCTCCTTCTGGTGCCATTCCAGGCCGCCCTTCTCGCCGTAGACGCGGATGTTGAGGTTGTTCTCCTCGCCGACGCTGATCTGCGAGCTGTGCAGCACGCCCTTGGCGCCGTTGTCGAAGCGCAGCAGGATGTTGGCGTCGTCGTCGAGCAGGCGGCCCGGGACGAAGGCGGTGAGGTCGGCGGCGAGCTCGCGGATCTTCAGGCCGGTGATGTACTCGGCGAGGTTCTCGGCGTGCGTGCCGATGTCGCCGACGCAGCCGGCGGCGCCGGATTTGGTCGGATCGGTGCGCCAGGCGGCCTGCTTCTGGCCGCTCTCCTCGATGCGCGTGGCCAGCCAGCCCTGCGGGTATTCGACCACGACCTTGCGGATCTGGCCGAGAACGCCGCTGTGCACCATCTCCCGGGCCTGCTTGACCAGCGGATAGCCGGTGTAGTTGTGGGTCAGGCCGTACAGCAGGCCGGTCTGCTTCACCAGCTCGCCCAGCTGCCGGGCCTCATCGAGGTCGAAGGTGGCCGGCTTGTCGCTGAGCACGTGGAAGCCGTGCTCCAGGGCCATCTTCGCCGGCGGGAAGTGCATGTGGTTCGGGGTGACGATGGCGATGAAGTCCATGCGCTCGCCTTCCGGCAGGGCGGCTTCCGCCCGGATCATCTCCTCGTAGCTGCCGTAGCAGCGGTTGGCCGGCAGAAACAGGTCGGCACCGCTGTCGCGGGACTTCTGCGGGTCCGAGGAGAAGGCGCCGCAGACGAGTTCGATCTGCTGGTCGATGGCTGCGGCAATGCGGTGCACCGCTCCGATGAAGGCTCCGCGGCCGCCGCCGACCATGCCATAGCGAATTTTCCGGCTCATAAAGTGTGGGGTGGGATTGAAGTTCGGGTGGTTGAAGGGCGCAAAGTCTGGCGCAGGCGGTGCGGGTGGGTCAAGCCCGGGTTGGCCGGACTCCGGTCTCCTGATTGCATATTGCAAGGTCAGCGGAGGCCGAAGATTTGAATGAAGACCCGCGGCCGGTCATCCAAACCCATGCCATGAAAACCAAATCCTGCTCCCTTCTTCGCACCTCGGGCCTCGCCGCCCTGGCGACCGTCAGCCTGCTGGCCTTCGCGCCGCCGGCCGAGGCGCGCGATCACAAGGACCGCCATTCCGACCGCAGATCCTCAAGCGGTTTCCGCAGCTGGTTTGGCAGCCGCTCGTCCCATCACCATCATGACGATGTCCGCCGGCGCTACTTCGCCTATCCGCGCTCGTCCTTCACGCTGAGCTTCGGCACCGGTTACGCCGGCCGCGGCTACTACTACGGGCCTCCGGGCATGCCCTACTACTATCAGGGGCCGGGCATCGTCTACTACAGCCGCCGCGAGTACGTGCCGCGCCAGTACTGGGGCTATCCGGCCTACCGCAACCACTACGGTGTCGAGGCGGACGTGCAGCGCGAACTGGCCCGGCGCGGCTACTACTACGGACCGATTGACGGCGACATCGGGCCCGGCTCGCGCAGCGCCATCGCCCGCTACCAGCGCGACCGCGGCCTCTATCCGAGCGGCCGCATCGACAGCAACCTGCTGAGGTCGCTGGGGCTCTGAGCCGCGGCGCCGCTCCGGCCGCCGGTGCCTGTGCGCCGGTCGCCGGGGCGGATCAGGCGCCCGCGGCGGCGCGGCGCGCCCAGGCGTCGGCCTCCACCAGCGCCTCCAGACCGGGGTGCTGGACCACCTGATGGGCGGCCATGACCCGCTCGACCGTCCGCCAGATGGCGGGGAAGGCGATGCGGCCTTCGAGGAAGGCCTCGACGGCGACTTCGTTGGCCGCGTTGAGCACGGCGGGCAGGGTGCCGCCGGTCTCGCCGGCCTGCCGGGCCAGATCGAGGGCCGGAAAATCCTGCGTGCGCGGCGCCTCGAAATGCAGGGCCGCAAGCTTGGCGAAGTCGAGCGGGCGCAGGTTGTTGGGCACACGGTCCGGCCAGGTGACGGCGTACTGGATCGGGAAGCACATGTCGCTGTGGCTGAGCTGGGCGATGACGCTGTTGTCGACGAACTCGACCATGCTGTGGACGATGCTCTGCGGGTGCACGACGACTTCGATCTGGCGCATCGGCACGTCGAACAGCCAGCGCGCCTCGATCATCTCCAGGCCCTTGTTGAACAGGGTGGCGGAGTCGATGGTGATTTTGCGGCCCATGCTCCAGGTCGGGTGCTTGAGCGCCTGGGCGACCGTGACGCCGGCCAGCTGGTCGGCGGGCAGCTGGCGGAAGGGGCCGCCGCTGGCGGTGAGCAGGATGCGGCGGACGTCGCTGTGCCGGTGGCCCTCCAGGCACTGGAAGATGGCGTTGTGCTCGCTGTCCACGGGCAGGACGTCGACGCCGCGGCGGCGGGCGGCTTCCATGACGGCTTCGCCGGCCATCACCAGGATCTCCTTGCTGGCCACGGCCAGGTGCTTGCCCGCCTCGATGGCGGCGAGGGCGGGGGCGAGGCCGGCGACGCCGACGATCGCCACCAGGACCATGTCGGCATCGCTGGCGCGCACGAGGTCGACGAGTCCCTGGGCGCCTTCATGAACGGTGACCTCCGCCGGCAGCTGCGCGCGGGCTTGCGCGGCGGCGGCCGGGTCGGTCAGGGCCACCTGCCGGACGCCGGTTTCGCGCACCTGCGCCACCAAGGCGTCGACGCTGCTCTTGGCGGCCAGGCCGACCACCTCCATGCGCTCCGGAATGTCGCGGGCGACCTTGAGGGCGCTGGTGCCCATCGAGCCGGTGGAGC
>CAYYJK010000106.1:1777-11234 GCA_964472185.1 uncultured Prosthecobacter sp. | reverse complement strand
GCAGGCGCTGGCAGACGGCAAAGCCGTCCATGTCCGGCATGACGACATCCAGCAGGACGAGGTCGGGCAGGCGCGCGGCGATCCGCTGCAGCGCCTGGGCGCCGCTGGTCGCGGGGATGACCTCGTAGCCTTCCCGCGTGAGCACGGTGCCCACCACCTGAAGGTTCTGCACCTGGTCGTCGACGACGAGCACCACGCCGCGCATGGAGTCAAGATGATCGGAAAGGGCGGGTTCGGCATTCATGGCGGGGAGGGAGCGGCGCCGGCGATCCGCCGGGCCAGGGAGGAGAACTCGCGCAGGAGGCGCTCGACCTGGTCGATTTCGAAGGCCTCGGCCGCCGCGGCGAGCATGAGCGCGTAGCGGCTCAGCGGCGGGCAGTCATGCCGCGCGGACTCCTGGTGGAGCATGCGCGCAAAGCCGGCGATTTCGAGCATGGGGAAGCTGTCGAGAAAGCGGGCGACATCGTTGGCCGCCCACTGATGCAGCCGCGGCGCCAGACCCGGCCAGGTCGCCGTGGTGCTGAAATCGAGGGATTCCAGCACTTCGGAAGGGCCGTCGGACGCGGTCATGGGCGGCGGCGAGGTGAAGCGCATGGTGGCGTGACCGAGCACGGCCTCGAGGGCGCGGTAGAGCTGGCGCTGGTGGAAGGGTTTCTGCAGGCAGCCCGCGTACTCCCGGCGCAGGCGGGAGGCCTCGTCCGGCATCGACGAGGCGGTCTGGGCGATCACCGGAATGACGCGGGTGCGTTCGTCTTCGCGCAGCTGCCGGCAGGCCTGGTTGCCGTCCAGCCGCGGCATGCGGATGTCCATGAGGATGACATCGGGCTTGGCCGTGCGGGCCAGCTCGAGCACCTCCAGGCCGTCCTGGGCGAACAGCAGCTGGTGATGCGAACCGTGCAGGTACCCCGCGATGAGCTCGCGGTTGGTGGCGTTGTCGTCGGCCACCAGGATCGTCGCAGGCCGCAGCCGGTTGAAGTCGGCGCTGTGTTCGGTGGGCGGATCGAGGGGCTGGTGGCTGACCGGAATGCCCGGCAGCGTGACCGTGAAGGCGCTGCCGCGGCCCGGCTGGCTGTCGAGGGCAATGCGGCCGTTCATCAACTCGACCAGGCGGCGGGTGATGCTCAGGCCCAGCCCGGTGCCCTGCGCGCCGCTGCGGCTGTGCGGGCTGACCTGTTCGAAGGCCGAAAACACCCGTTCACGATCCGCCTCCGCGATGCCGACGCCGGTGTCGTTCACCTGGATCAGCAGGTCGCAACGGCCGCCGGGGGAGGCTTCGCCGACGGTGTCGACCAGGATCTGGACGCTGCCCTTGGCGGTGAACTTGACCGCATTGCTGGCGAGATTGAGCAGGATCTGGCGCAGGCGCAGGGCGTCGATCTCCAGCAGGGCGGGCACGTGCCGGCTGGTCTTGGCCTCGAGCTTCAGCCCCTTGTCTTCGGCCTGCTTCTTCACCGCCAGCGCCACCCCCTCGACAATGTCGCGCACATCGACCGGCTCGGGCCGGAGCATCAGCTTGCCCGCCTCAATGCGCGAGATGTCGAGGATGTCGTTGATGAGGTCGAGCAGGGACCGGCCGCTGTTCTGGATCGCCCGCAGGTAGCCGCGCGCCCGCTCGTCCTGGATCATGCTGGCAAGCAGGTCGGCAAAGCCGAGAATGGCATTCATCGGCGTGCGGATCTCGTGGCTCATGTTCGCCAGGAAGTGCGACTTCTGGCTGTCCGCCTCGATGGCGCGCTGCTTCTCCATCTCCAGCTCGACGGTGCGCAGGGTCGCGTGGTGATGGCGCTGCAGCAGGACGATGCTGGCCAGGCCGGACAGCCCGGCCAGCACCACGCCGCCGACGCCGGTGATGTTCATGCGGTTCAACACCGCGTTGAGGGCGGCCTCGCGCGCGGACCGCTGACGCCGCTCGTGGGCCACGCCTTCATCGATCTTGGCCAGCAGCGGCAGCAGCAGCGTGAAATTTTCGCCCGCATTCGCAGCCGCGGCCGCCGCCGGCTCCCCCAGCGCCGCGAGCCGCTGAACCGTCAACGCGCGCACCTCGGCCACCAGCCGCCGCTGGTCGGCGTCCGCCACCAGCACCTCCAGCCGGCCGAGAATGGCCTCGGCGTTCGGGCCGGCCTTCTCCAGCGGCTTCAGCCAGGCCGCCTGCCGGGTGAGGGCGTAGCCGCGCACCGTCGATTCGGCGTCCGACGCCAGCGCACGCAGCTTGAGGTACTCGCCGATCACCGCATCGGTCCGGCGGACTTGGTCACTGGCCTCCGCCACCCGCCGGCCGCTGCGCAGCATGGTCATCGTCACCAGCAGCAGAAGCAGCGTGGTGACCGTCAGGAAGAGGCCGTGCCAGGAGCGGGGCATGCAGGAATCAGGAAGAGGACCGGATGCGGAACGGGCGATCGGCCCCGGAAACCGGCGGCGCCGCAAGCAGAGACAGGCCGGCAAAAGGCCCAGCCGCAATACCGCTAGAAATCACGAACAGAATGGGTTTGGAAAAGTTCAACGGCCGGACTGCACCTGGGCCGCTTTGCGTTCGATCTTGTCGCCGACGATCTGGACGTCGCGGCCAAAACCCCGGGTGGTGTTGCAGCTGCTCAGGAGCGACAGGGCCGTCAGACAGAGCCCAAGGGCCAGAAGCAGGGAACCGGGACGACGGGCCGAAGAGGCATTCATGGAGACGCAGGTTTTCATGGCTGGAAGGAAAGTGGAAGGGGCCGACGTGCGAAGATCGGCTCCATTGCCCCTAAGTGCACAACTCCTGCCAAGCCGCCCTCACTCACCCATTTCGTTGATGCTGAATGTTTTGGGCAGCCAGCTCAGCCCTGCAAAATTTCGCTTTAATTGCATTATGCAATAAACAAGTACCCGCATTTCAGGCAAAATGCAATCCTCATTCGTTCTGCCCGATGCGCATTCAGCATGCATGCGTCCACCGCGCCCAAAGCATGCCCAGGCGGGGTGGACGGGTGGCGGCGCCGGGAGGGACGCAGGTCTTGAGGGGAAAAGAGGAGGCGGTTGCGCTCAGGACAGCTTGCGCCGTCTCCAGAGCGACCAGGCCACCAGCACAAGCGCCAGCACCGGCAACGCGTGCACCGAAACCGTCGGCGAACGTCCTGTGATCACTGCGAGCAGCCACAGAATGCAAAGAATGGCAGCGATCGTGTTGAGCATGGCATTGGTGGAATGGAGTGCTCAGGCGCGGAGCGGCGGCGGCAACCCAGCCGTGAGGCAGGAACGCATCGTCACCGCCCGCTCCAGCGGAAAGCCGCCACCTGCCATCCCGGTCCACACCACCGTCATCGCGCTGGAAGCAACAACCAGTGTAACGGCATGTGGTGGCAGAGGGTGAGCCTTGGAGTCCGATGGAGTCATGGGCGGTGACGATGCATCGGGAAGCTTGTGCAGTGACGATGCCAAGCGGCCCAACCAATTTTCAAAACGTTGATCCCCAGAAGCTTATATCACAGACCCGATCATGCCCAGCCTGCGAGACCGCTCCATGCCATTGCATTTCGCAACACGGCATCATCAAGCTGCCCGATTTCAGCTCGCGCAACGCTACAAAAAACGGCGGCCGGAATTCCGGCCGCCGTTGGCGTCATTTCAGGGCAGCGGCGCAGCTCATTCGCCCAGCAGCTCCTTGATCTTCGGCTCGATGGCATCGGCCCAGAGCTGGTAGCCCTTCGGCGACAGGTGCAGCAGGTCCGGCATGATGTCCTTGGACAGGGTGCCGTCAGCCGCCAGGAAGCTCTTGCCGACATCAAGGTAGTGCACGCTCTGACCGTCGGCGAGCTTGGCAATGCGGGCGTTGGTGGCCTCGTTTTGCTGGCGCATGGCATCGGCCGGGGTGGCGCCGCGCGGGAAGATGCCCAGGAGCAGAATCTTCGCGGCCGGCGTTTTCTGGCGCAGGGTTTCGACAATCCGCTGCACGCCTTCGGCGGTCTGCTCGGCGGAGCACTGGTAGATCGCGCCGTTGAGTTCCTTCTGCGGCCGGCCAACGTGGCCGGTGTTGTTGGTGCCGATCATGAGCACGATGAGCTTGGGCTGAAGGCCGTCAAAATTGCCGTTCCCAAGGCGCCAGAGGACGTGCTCGGTGCGGTCGCCGCCGATGCCGAAGTTGGCGGCCTTGCGGCCGGCATACTGCTTGGCCCAGACTTCCTTGCCGGCTCCCTCCCAGCCTTGGGTGATCGAGTCGCCGAGGAAAACCAGCCGGGCTTCCCCCTGCTTGGAGATGGCGTTGAAGCTTTCGTGGCGCTTCACCCAGCCACCTTCGCGGGGCACCGGGTTGATGGCGACATGCGGCTCCGCGGCAAAGGCGGCGGCAGCGAGGAGGGCGGAGGCGAGAAGCAGACGTTTCATGGTCATGGCGAGTCAGTGAAAGCGAGAACGGAGCGATTTGGCAATCCCTTATTCCGTCGCCAGGGCCTCGCGCAGCATCACGGGATCATCGGTAGTGATGCCGTCGACGCCGAGTTTGGCGAAGCGCCGGGCGTCCTCGGGCTTGTTGACGGTCCAGACATGCAGCTCCAGGCCGGCGGCGCGCACCTGCCGGACCAGCGCTTCGTTCCAGTTCCATTTCTGGCTGAGGTCGAGCCCGTCCAGGCCGTCCGCCTTGGTGTCGGCGATCAGCTGCGCCAAGTCGACAGGCTTCTTGTCCTTGGTCGTCTCCGAAGACAGTCGGTAGACCTTGATCCAGGGCATGGCCTGCTTGGATTGCTGCGCCACTTGGCGGTCAAAGGCGATGATGCAGAGCTGCGCCGCCCGCGGCTTCCAGGCCTCGAGCTGGCGCGCCAGCACGGGCACCACCTCGGGACCGCACTTCACCTCCAGGAAAAACCGACGGCGGCCCTCCGGCAGCGTCGCCAGCGCCTCGGCCAGGCTCGGGATGCGTTCCCCCTTGTAGGCGGCATCCTTCCACGAGCCCGCGTCGAGCTTCTGCAGTTCGGCCAGGGTGCGGTCCTTGACCAGCGCAGCGACGCCGGTGGTGCGCTTGGTGTCCTTGTCGTGCAGGACCGCGATCTCGCCGTCGGCCGTCAGGTAGAGGTCGAGCTCGCAGGTGTCGGCCTGGTGCAGCCAGGCCAGTTCGAAGGCCGCCACGGTGTTCTCCGGCGCCCGCGCGGAAAACCCGCGGTGGGCGACGATTTCAAGGGCGCTGGCCAGGGTGGCGGTCATGCAGAGGAGCGTAAGGGCGGGAAGCAGCTTCATGGAGGGGAAGAGCCAACGCTAACGCAGCGGCGGCGCTTTCGGCAAGTTCGGCGCATGGCCGGGAAAGCAACGGTTCCGGCACGCAACGGCGGCGCAAGGCTCCGCAAGATGCGGCGGATGCGCGGGGGCCGCCGCCGCGTTGACTGGGCATGATCAATCTGACCCGCCTCTACTGCGATGTCGCCCAGCCCATGGACCACCTGCGCTACGGCCGCGGCCACGGCGCGCCGGTGACCGCGGCGGAGCGCCGGCCGATCGTCGTCTGGAACATCACCCGGCGCTGCAACCTGAAGTGCCTGCACTGCTACCAGGATTCGGACTCCAAGCACTACCCGGGAGAGCTGGACTGGCAGCAGTGCCGCGCGGTGGTCGACGACCTGGCCCAGTTCAAGGTGCCGGCCCTGCTGCTTTCCGGCGGCGAACCGATGATTCATCCGCGCTTCTTCGAGCTGGCGGAATACGCCGCCGGCCAGGGACTGCGCCTGACGCTGTCGACCAACGGCACGCTGATCACCGCCGACAAGGCGCAGCGGCTCAAGGACATCGGTTTTTCCTACGTGGGCATCTCGCTCGACGGCATGGGCGCGACCCACGACCATTTCCGCGGCCGCAGCGGCGCCTTCGACAAGGCCGTGGCCGCCTTCCGCCACTGCAAGGCCGCCGGCCAGAAGGTCGGCCTGCGCCTGACGCTGTCCCAGCACAACATCGACGACATCGACGGCATCCTGGACTTCATCGAACGCGAGGACATCGAGCGCGTCTGCTTCTACCACCTCGTCTACAGCGGCCGCGGCGCCGAACTCGTCGAGGTGGCCCATGAGGACACGCGGCAGGCCCTCGACAAGATCCTCGACCGCACTGCGCAATGGACCGCCAGCGGCCGGCCGCGCGAAGTGCTCACCGTCGACCAGCCGGTCGACGGCCCGTACCTCTACCTGCGCCTGCTGCGCGAACACCCCGAGCGCGCGGCCAAGGCCCTGGAGCTGCTGACCTGGAACGGCGGCGGTGCCAACAGCTCCGGCACCGGCATCAGCAACATCGACACCCAGGGCAACGTGCATCCCGACCAGTTCTGGCACAGCCTCAACCTCGGCAACGTCAAGGAACGGCCGTTCAGCGAGATCTGGACCAACCGCGACCAGCCCGAACTGGCGGCCCTGCGCAACCGCACGCAGCACCTGACCGGCAAGTGCGCCAGCTGCCGCTGGCTGAACGTCTGCGGCGGCGGCTTCCGCGTCCGCGCCCTGCAGATGACCGGCGACTTCTGGGCCCCCGACCCCTCGTGCTACCTGCGCGAGGAGGAGACGCTGGTGCAGGCGGCCTGAGCCGGCCGTTGACCGGGCGCGGCGCGGCACTAGCGTGTCGCCCCCCATGCCCCAGCCCGCCCGCCGCCTCGACGTCTTCACCGAGTCCGTCATCCGCGAGATGACCCGCCAGGCCAACCGCCATGGCTCGATCAACCTCGCCCAGGGCTTTCCCGACTTTGATCCGCCGGCAGAGCTGATCGACGCCCTGGCCGCCGCCATCCGCGGCCCCCACCACCAGTATGCGGTCACCTGGGGGGCGCCGCGTTTTCGCCAGGCCCTGGCGGCCAAGCACCGGCGCTTCAGCGGCCTCGACATCGATCCCGACCGCCACCTCGTCGTCACCTGCGGCAGCACCGAAGCCATGATGGCCGCGATGATGACCGCCTGCGATCCCGGCGACCGCGTCATCGTCTTTTCGCCCTTCTACGAAAACTACGGGGCCGACGCCATCCTGTCGGGCGCCGTGCCGGTGTTCGTGCCGCTGCGCGCGCCCGACTTCGGTTTCGACCGCGACGAACTGCGCCGCGCCTTCGCCGGCGGCGCCAAGGCGATCGTGCTGTGCAACCCGTCCAACCCCTGCGGCAAGGTGTTCACGCGCGACGAGCTGCTGTTCATCGCCGGGCTGGCCGAGGAGTTCGACGCCTTCGTGCTGGTCGACGAGGTCTACGAGCACATCGTCTACGCCCCGCATGAGCACACCTATTTCGCCGGCCTGCCCGGCATGTGGGAGCGCACCCTGAGCTGCGGATCGCTGTCGAAAACCTACTCGATCACGGGCTGGCGGCTCGGCCACGTGATCGCCCCGGAGAACCTCATCGCCCGCGCCCGCAAGGTGCACGACTTCCTGACGGTCGGCGCCGCCGCGCCCCTGCAGGAGGCGGCCGTCACGGCCCTCGAGTTCCCCGACGGCTACTACCGCGACCTGCAAGCCGACTACACCGCCAAGCGCGATCTGTTCCTGGACTGCCTGCGCCGGACCGGTCTGGCGTTCACTGAGCCGGAGGGCGCCTACTACAGCCTGCTCGACATCTCGCCGCTGGGGTTCGCCAACGACACCGAAGCGGCCGAATGGTTCACCCGCATCGTCGGCGTCACCGGCGTGCCCGGCTCGAGCTTCTTCCGCGAGCCCGAGCACCGCTTCATCCGTTTCCACTTCGCCAAACGCGCCGAAACCCTGCGCGCCGCGGGCGAAAAGCTGGTCGAGGGGCTGCGGCGCGGAAGGTGAGCCGCCAAGCTGGCGTATCCTCCCCGCCATGCCCAAGACCCTCCTCGCCCTCGGCGCCCACTACGACGACTGCCCGTTCGGCCTGCCCGGCATTCTGCTGAAGGCGGTGCGCGAGCACCACCGGGTCGTCATCCTGAGCCTGATCGGCGACTACCGGAACTGGCCGCCGGTGCGCGGCCGCGAGCAGGCGCTGCGCGAGAAGACGGTGGAGATGGCGCAGGCGCGCGGCATCGAGATGCGCTTTCTGGACTACGCCTCGATGGGGTTTGAAGCCAGCCTCGACGCCAAGCGCGCGGTGGCGCGCGTGGTCGCGGAAGTCCAGCCGGACACCGCGTTCCTGCTCTGGCCGCGCGACCGGCACCCCGACCACGAGGTCGCGGCGGAAATCTGCCACGCCGCGCTGTTCCAGCCCGCCCGCCTGCTCGGCGAGGACAACGTGCGCAGCCCGTCGCAGGTGTTCTGGTACGACAACGGCCCCGGCCACACGATCGATTTCACGCCCGACACCTACGTCGATGTCAGCGCCGAATGGCCGGCGGTGGTCGACTGGCTGGGCGGCCTGATGGCATTCGTGCGCAACAAACCCCTGGATCCGCTCCAGGATGCGGCCGTCGACACCAAGACCGTGCTGGCGCGCTACCGCGGGCTGGCCTGCGGCGCACGTTACGCCGAGGCGGTGCGCAGCGTCCGGCCGGTCGCGCGCGACGGGCTGTGAGCCGCTACTTGCTCAGCTCGAGCATGCGCAGGATCGGCTTCTCGGCGCGGGCGCGGATCGATTCCGGCATCTCGACGCGCGGCTCGAGGTCGCGCAGGGCATCGTGCAGCTTCTGCAGCGTGTTCAGCTTCATGTAGCGGCAGTCGGCGCAGGCGCAGTGGCCGGTCGGCCCGGGAATGAACCGTTTGCCGGGCACCTCGCGCTCGAGGCGGTGCAGCATGCCGCTTTCGGTGACGATGATGAAGGTGCTGGCCGGGCTGTTGCGGCAGTAGTGGACCATCTTCTCGGTCGAGCAGACTTCGTCGGCCAGCATGCGCACCGCGTAGGTGCACTCGGGGTGGGCGACCACCGCCGCGTCGGGGTACTCGTCCTTGATTGCCTGGATGCTGTCGCGGGTGAACTCGACGTGCACGTAGCAGGCGCCTTTCCAGAGCTCCATCTTGCGCCCGGTCTGCTCCATGACCCAGGCGCCCAGGTTCTGGTCGGGCACGAACAGGATCGGCCGGTCCTTGGGCGCGGCCTCGACGATCTTCACCGCGTTGCCGCTGGTGCAGATGCAGTCGCTGAGCGCCTTCACGTGGGCGCTGCAGTTGATGTAGGCGATGACGTAGTAGTTCTTGTCGGCGTTCGCCTGCAGGAAGGCCTCCAGCTGGGGGCCGGGGCAGCTCTGCTCGAGCGAGCAGCCGGCGTTGGCATCGGGCAGCACGACAATCTTGCCCGGGTTGACGATCTTCGCCGTCTCGGCCATGAAGTGGACGCCGCAGAAGGCGATGACGTCGGCGCGGGTCTCCTTGGCCTTGTAGGCCAGCCCCAGCGAGTCCCCGACAAAGTCCGCGATCTCCTGGATGTCCCGGGTCTGATAGTTGTGGGCCAGGATGACGGCGTTCCGCTCCTGCTTCAGGCGGAGGATTTCAGAGACAAGGCTGGGGGTGGCGGCGACCATGCCTCAAGGATTACGCGGGAGTGCGGGCCGACTCAAGGGGCAGATGGCGGGTCGAGGATCTCCAG
>CAYYJK010000106.1:0-1677 GCA_964472185.1 uncultured Prosthecobacter sp. | reverse complement strand
CGGCAGGTGCTGCACGGCGGCCTCGCCCGCCGCGGCCAGGGCGTGCTCCTGCAGGGCGGTCAGTCCGTTGCGGTCGGGATCGGCGTCCGGATCGGTCAGGCGGACGATGGTCCAGCTCTGGGTGCGCACGTTCGGCGGCACGGCCAGATCGGCCGCCTGCACGGACCAGCTGGTCTCGCCCTCGGCCAGCGCCAGGGGCTGGCTGGCCCACTTCGCCCAGCCGTCGTCCGTCTGCGCCGGCACCCCCGCGACGGTCAGGCTGGCGAGGCCGCTGGTCGCATCCTGCGCCGCGCCGTGCAGGGTGATCTCCGGCAGACGGGTCACGGCGTGGCTGGCCGGCTGGAAGGTCAGTTCCGGCGGCGTGGCATCCTGGACGGACTCGCGAACCGGCGACCAGGGTCCCTCCAGACCGTCGAAGCGGCCGCGCACGCGGTAGAAATAGCGCTGGCCATCCGCCAGCCCGGCAAAGGTGTGCGACGTGCCGGCGAGCGGCCCCGAGGACACGGCGTCGGCGAAGTCGGCCTGCGTGGCCCGCTGCACTTCGTAGGCGTAGCCGGGATCTGCAGCCCCCCAGGTCAGCGTGTTGGACAGGCCTCCCGTGAACGCGGGCTCGGTGTCCAGGGCCAGGTCACGGATGTCGACGACGTCGAACGCCGACGACTGGCCCGCGATCACCGGCGTGTCGGGATGACGGGCTTCCAGCACGGCCTGCTCATGGCCGGCCAGCACCGCCAGGGAACCGCTCCAGGCGCCCGCGACGAACCGGCTGCTCTGGTCGGGAGTGAGCGCCAACTCGATCTCCTGGCGCCGGAAGCGCAGGTTCGGCAGGCCGTTGTAGGCCAGCCCCGCCGGCGAAGTGCCCGACCAGTTCAAGGGATTGCCGTAGATGCTGTCGGCCCGGAAGGCCAGGGTGCGGAAATCCGGCGTGATGGCGGTGAGCGTGGCGCCGTCGCTGCTGTAGCTCGCGTTGTTGAAGCTGATGTCGACCATGAGATGGCGCAGGCCGTCGTAGTCGAACGGCGTGCTGAATTCGAACCAGACCCAGCCCGGGGCGGTGAAGACGGCATCCGAGGCATGCACGGTGGTCCAGCCGGAATCCTCCCAGGTGGCGCCGCCGCTGACGTAGTCGGTCTTGACGGTGTGCTGGAGACGCACGGTGAAGTTCTTCAGCGTCTGCCCGGGCAACTGGCTGACCTGCAGCGCCAGGGCGGTCAGGCGCCCGGCCGGGCCCGCTTCGGCCGGCGTGTAAATGGTCTGGCTGCGCGCGTCGTGGTAGTAGGAGGCGAGCGGGTAGTACCAGCCGTAGATTCCGGCCGCCGTGTCGGTGTCCGGCTGCGGCACCACGGCCCGCATCTGCACCTTGCTGCTGAAGGTCGGCACCGCGTTGTCGTGCTCATCCAAGGCCGTCACGCGGACGGGGAAAGCCACGCCGCGCGCCACCCGCGCTGGCGGCGCATCCCAGCCAAAATGGTGCAGGGTTCCCTGCGGCGGCGTGGTGAAGGACCAGACGGGACCCGCACGCGTCACGCCGCCCAGGCTCGCAACCACTTTCCAAAAGTACGTGGTGCCGGGCGCCAGCCGCGGCAGCGTCCAAGCGGGCGACGCGGTGCCGCCAAGCAGTTGATTCGGCTCGGCCGCGGTGCCGAAGTAGACCGCGTAGCTGTCGGGCGGGCTGCC
>CAYYJK010000105.1:6621-11257 GCA_964472185.1 uncultured Prosthecobacter sp. | reverse complement strand
CCAAGCACACCATGAGCACATTGTTGAACTGGAATCCGCTGCGCGACCTGGGCGACTGGGAAAATCGCATTCAGCGCGCCCTGGGCCTGTCGACCACCCGGACCAACGGCGGCAAGGAGTCGATGACCGTCGCCCAGTGGTCGCCGCTGGTGGACATCACCGAGGACGATCAGGAGTACCTGGTCAAAGCCGAGCTGCCGGAACTCAAAAGGGAGGAGGTCAAGGTCACCGTTGAAAACGGCGAACTGACCATCGCCGGCGAGCGCAAGTTCGAGAAGGAGGAGAAAAACAAAAAGTATCACCGCATCGAGCGCTCCTACGGCAGCTTTGCCCGCAGTTTCAGCCTGCCCGAGAACGTCAGCGCCGACAAGGTGTCGGCCGAGTTCAAGGACGGCGTGCTGAAGGTGCATCTGCCGAAGACCGAGAAAGCCAAGCCCAAGGCGGTTGAAGTGTCCGTGCAGTGAGTGTCGGCCTGCCGGCCCGGGCCGGCCGGCTCCTCCATCCGGCAGACCGGATGGGTTGAGTTTCGCCAAGACGTGCCCGGTCCGCGCCTGCCATGAAAACCGCTTCTCCATCAGCCCCCGTTGCGCGACGCCTGACCGTGCGCATCCCGGCCGGGCGCGTGTGCCTGCCGGGGGATTTGGAGCTGCCGGCCGCAGCGGCGGGCATTGTGGTGTTTGCGCACGGCAGCGGCAGCGGCCGGCACAGCCCGCGCAACCGCTACGTGGCGCAGGGCTTCGTCGCGGCCGGGCTGGCCACGCTGCTTCTGGACCTGTTGACCGTCGAGGAGGCGGTGGAGGACGGGCGCACCGGACTGCTGCGGTTCGATGTCGAGTTGCTGGCGCGCCGGCTCTTGGCCGCCACGCGCTGGCTTGAAGCCGTCCCGGAAACCTGCGGGCTCCGGATCGGCTGCTTTGGCGCCAGCACCGGGGCGGCGGCGGCCTTGCTGGCCGCAGCGGCGCCCGGCAATGGCATTGCCGCCGTGGTTGCGCGGGGCGGTCGTCCGGATCTGGCCCGCGAAGCGCTCGCCCAGGTCACCGCCCCGACGCTGCTGATTGTCGGCGAGATGGACCGCCAGGTGCTGGCCTGGAATGTCGATGCGCTGGCGCGGCTGCAGTGCGAGAAACAACTCTGCCTCGTGCCGCGGGCCACGCACCTGTTTGAGGAACCCGGGGCCCTGGAACAAGTCGCGGAACTGAGCCAGCGCTGGTTCCTGCGGCATTTGGGAGGTGGGGCATGAATCCGCCGGCGTTCCAGAACCGGCAGGAGGCCGGGCGCCAGCTGGCGGCGGAGCTGCAGCGGCGCGGCCCCTGGCAGGATGCTCTGGTTTTGGGGCTGCCGCGTGGTGGCGTGCCGGTCGCCTACGAGGTGGCGCAGGCCCTGCGGCTGCCGCTGGATGTGCTGGTGGTGCGCAAGCTGGGGGTTCCAGGCTGGGAGGAACTGGCGATGGGGGCGGTCGCCAGCGGCGGCGTGCGCGTGCTCAACGAGCCGGTCATTCGCTCCTGCGCGGTGTCGCCGGCCGCGTTGGAGGCTGCGGTGGCGGCGCAGATCCGTGAGGTGGAGCGGCGGGAGCTCGCTTTTCGTGGGCATCCCGGAGCGCCGGACGTCGCCGGCCGGCGCGTGCTGCTGGTCGATGACGGCCTCGCCACCGGTGCCACGGTGCGGGCTGCGGTGGCGGCGCTGCGCCGGCAGGGCGCCGTGCAGATTGTGGTCGCCGTGCCGACCGCATCGCGGGAGGCCTGCGCTTTGCTGGAGCCGGAGGTGGATGCGCTCGTCACCCTTCTGAGCTCCGATGACTTTTCCTCGGTCGGCCAGTGGTATGAGGATTTCACCCAGACCACGGATGCCGAAGTGACCGATCTTCTCAAGCGCGCCGCACGGCGTTCGCCTGCTGTTCCTGTCCCCTGAACCCGAGCCGCCATGCAAATTCTCTGCGCCACCGACTTCTCGAAACCCGCCCAGCATGCCGCCGACGTGGCGGCCGCCTTGGCGCGCAAGCTGAACCTGCCGCTGCGCCTGCTGCATTGCGGCCAGGACTGGGCGCTGCTCGGCGACCTGCCCGTGATCCCGCCGGATGACGAGCCTTTCCGCAGCCAGCTGCGTGCGGAGGCGGAACGGCTGCGTGCCGGCGGCGGCGAGGTGCTGGAGGACTACCGGCACGGCAGTGCCAGCGCCGAGGTTCTCGCGGCCGCGGCGGAGCAGCCGACGGCCTTGATCGTGCCGGGGTCGCTGGGCCTCGGTCTGGCGGGACGCTGGCTGCTGGGCAGCGTCGCGGAACGGGTGGCCGAGGGGGCTGCCGTGCCGACGCTGGTGGTGCGCGAACCGGCGCTGCTGCTGGCCTGGCTGGCCCGCGGCACGGCGCTGCGCTTGCTGTGTGCGGTCGATTTCACGCTGACCAGCGACGCGGCGCTGGCGCAGCTGCCGATGCTGGCCGAGCTGGGCAGGCTGGAAGTCGAGGCGGTGCATCTGGATGAGAGCGGGGCGATCGCCCGCTCGGCGGAACACCGGCTCGCCCGCCAGCGCGACGTCTGGGAGCGTCTGCAGACCGTCATGGGCGAGCAGCCGGTCAAGGTGCATGTCGAGGAGACCGCCGGCCGGCCGGCCGAGGAATTTTTGCGGTTTGCCGAGGATCGCCAGCCCGGCCTGCTGCTGGTGGGGGCCCATCAGCGGCCGCTCTGGCGCCGGCTGACCGCGCCGTCGTTCTCGCGTGCCACGCTTGTGCAGGCGCACACCAACGTGCTCTGCGTGCCCGCGGCCGCGGCCCGGGAGGAGGAGGTCCGTCTGCCGGTCATCCGGCGGGTGCTGGTGGCCGTCGATCTGGCCGAACCGGCGTCGGCCGTGATCCGCCACGCCGGCAGCCTGCTGCCGGCGGGCGGCGCGCTGCACCTGCTGCATGTCTGCGCCGAACCGGCGCGCGGCATCAATCCGGTCATCGCTTCGGAAGTCTACTTCGATCACAGCCTGGCCACGGAGAAGGCGCGCGCGGACGCCGCCGAAAAACTCCAGAAACTGCTGTCGCCAATCGCGATTCCCGGAGTCACACTGTCCTCGGAAGTGCTGGTGCATGACGAAATCGCGGCGGGGATCGACGAGGCGGCGGAGCGTTTTGGCGCCGACGCGATCTGCTTGGGGGCCAAGGGGCACTCCCGGGCCGCCGTGGCCTTCCTCGGTTCGACCGTCCAGGCTGTCATCGCCCGCGTCCACCGGCCGGTGCTGGTCGTCCCTCCGCCACAAGCATGACTGCTCCAGCCCCCCGCTTCATCCGGCCCTTCGCCAGCCTCGGCATCGACGACATCCCGCTTGTCGGCGGCAAGAACGCCTCCCTGGGGGAGATGTTTCAGCAACTCGGGCACCACGGCGTTCGGGTGCCCGACGGCTTCGCGGTCACTGCGGAGGCCTACCGGCACTACCTGCGGAGCACCGGCCTGGATGTGCGGATTCGGGACATCCTTGCCGGCTTGGACACCGCCGACATGGACAACCTGCAGCGCCGCGGCAGCGAGGTGCGTCAGGCCATGCTCGCCACGCCCCTGCCGGACGATCTTGAGCAGGAGATCGTCGTCGCCTACCGCGGCCTCGGCGGCACGCCGGCCGAGCCGCTTGACGTCGCCGTGCGCAGCAGCGCGACCGCCGAGGACTTGCCGGATGCCAGCTTTGCCGGCCAGCAGGAGACCTACCTCAACGTGCAGGGGGCGGCGGCCCTGCTGGAATGCTGCCGGCGCTCCTTCGCCTCGCTGTTCACCGACCGCGCCATCTCCTACCGCGTCGACAAGGGTTTCGATCATTTCGTGGTCGCGCTGTCGATCGGCGTGCAGCGCATGGTCCGTTCGGACCTCGGCTCGGCCGGCGTCATGTTCACGCTCGACACCGAGACCGGTTTTCGCGACGTGGTGCTGATCAACGCCTCGTACGGGCTGGGTGAAAACGTCGTGCTCGGGTCGGTCACCCCAGACGAATTTTACGTGTTCAAACCCACCCTCCGGCAGGGCTTCCGGCCGCTGCTGCGCAAGCGGGCCGGGTCCAAGGAGTTCAAGCTGGTCTACGATGCCGGCGGCAGCCGCATGGTGCGGAACGTGCCGGTGCCGCCCGCCGACCGCGCGCGCTTCGCCCTGGAGGACGAGGACATCCTGCAACTGGCCCGCTGGGCCTGCGTGATCGAGGCGCACTACAGCGCCCGGCGCGGGCAGGACACGCCGATGGACATCGAGTGGGCCAAGGACGGCCGCAGCGGCGAGCTGTTCATCGTTCAGGCCCGGCCGGAGACCGTGCAGGCGCGCCGCGACCAGCAGGTGATGCGCCGGTTCCGGCTGCACGGGCGCGGCGCGGTGCTGGCCAGCGGCCGCAGCGTCGGCGACAAGATCGCCGCCGGGCCTGTGCGCGTGGTGCACGGGGTGGAGCACCTGCGCGAGTTCAACGCGGGCGACATCCTGGTGGCCGACAAGACGGATCCGGACTGGGAGCCGGTGATGAAGAAGGCCGCCGCCATCGTCACCAACCGCGGCGGCCGCACCTGCCATGCCGCCATCGTCAGCCGCGAACTCGGCGTGCCGGCGATTGTCGGCACCGGCAACGGCACCGAGGTGCTGGCCGACGGCCGGCTGGTGACCGCCTGCTGCGCCGAAGGCGACACCGGCAC
>CAYYJK010000105.1:3095-6521 GCA_964472185.1 uncultured Prosthecobacter sp. | reverse complement strand
CGGACAAGGCGCAGTATTTTGTCGACCGCCTGGCGCAGGGCGTGGCCATGCTGGCAGCCGCGTTCCACCCCAAGGACGTCATCCTGCGCTTCAGTGACTTCAAGACCAACGAGTACGCCAACCTGGTCGGCGGCCGCGCCTTCGAGCCGGCCGAGGAGAATCCCATGCTGGGGTTCCGAGGCGCCTCGCGGTACTACCATCCGCGCTACCAGGAGGGGTTCGCCCTGGAGTGCCGCGCGGTGCGGCAGGTGCGCGAGGTCATGGGCCTGACCAACCTCAAGGTCATGGTGCCCTTCTGCCGCACGGTGGACGAAGGCCGCAGGGTGCTTGATGAGATGGCCCGGCACGGCCTGCAGCGCGGCCTGCACGGCCTGGAAGTCTACGTCATGTGTGAGATTCCGAGCAACGTGATCCTGGCGGAGGAGTTCGCCGAGATCTTCGACGGTTTTTCGATCGGCTCCAACGACCTGACCCAGCTCATTCTGGGCGTGGACCGTGATTCCGAGTTGGTGGCGCCGCTGTTTGACGAACGCAATCCGGCCGTGAAGCGCATGATTGCCCAGGTCATCCAGGTCTGCCGTGCCAAGCAGCGCAAAATCGGCATCTGCGGCCAGGCGCCCAGCGACTATCCGGAATTCGCCCAGTTCCTGGTCGAGCAGGGCATCGACAGCATTTCACTGAATCCGGACACGGTGCTGAAAACCAGCCTCGCCATCCTCGAGACCGAGCGGCGTCTGGAGCGTGCCTGAGCGGACCGCCGCATCGCCTTCAGGGCTGGGCGGGAGCGGGCGTGTCAATCACCCCGCGGAAGCCCGGTCCGCCGGCGCCGAGGTGGCCCAGGCTGGCGCCACCGGCGTCCGGGCTGACCCAGAAGGCGTACAGATGGCCCTGGCGCAGGTGGAAGCGGAACTTCACCGGCTGTCCGCGCACGGCATCCAGCGTCGGCGTCTGTTTCCAGCGCACCGCCAGCCGGGTGCCGTCGCCGGTGACCGGCTCGCACTCGGCCGCGCTGAACGTCGGGATGACGCGTCCCTCGGCATCGAGCACTTCCACCCGCAGTTCACCGTGCGCCACGGCGTTGACGAACAGGTGCCGGCCGTTGAAGGCCACCGGCCGCGTGGTCAGCACGCCCGCCGCGTCGCCGGCGGTCATCGACGCGAAGCCGTCGCGGCGCAGCACCGCCATGCCGATGCTGGCGCCGGTGTACATGCCGCGGCTGCCGTTGGGCGCGATGCCGGAATAGCCGGTGTAGGGAAACCACAGTTCGTCGCCGACCACCGCGCAGACGCCCATGGTGCCGTGCAGGTAGGCGCGGTCCCAGTCGCCCTCGCGGCGCGTGGCGGCGATGAACGGCCGGCGGTCCGGACGGTGCCAGTGGAAGCCGTCGCGGCTGAAGCCGAGCTGGATTTCGGTGATCTTGGGGAACTTGCCCCGGTCGCAGATCCGGTTGTCCGGACCGAGGTGGAGGTAAAACTCGCCGAGCATCAGGCTTTCGTAGGCCACGGCGTTCAGGCTGTACAGCTGGGCGGCCTCGCCGATGCCGGGATCGGGCGGGTCGAGCCGGTCGGCGTGGGTCCAGGCGACGGAGCGGTCGCGCTCCGCGCTTTTGAGGAACTCGGCATGCTCGAAGTAGTGGCGGGCGCGACCGCGCGGACCGTCGCGTTTGACGCTCTGCACCCAGACGTTGCGGAAGGGATTGTGGAAGAAGGAGCTGTAGTCGCCCGACTTGCCGGCGGGCGTGCCGTTGGACCAGACGCGGCCGTCGGGTGAGGTGTGCAGGCTGTGACTGGGGCCGCGCTGGATGAGGGCCTTGTAGCGCTGCTTGGGATCCCGGGCGGAAAGGTCGAGCCAGACGGCGTTGTCCTCGCCGGCGAAGTCGCGGCCGGGCGGCAGGATGAGGTTGCCGCCCGCCGGGAGGTTGCCGGGCCGGGTCCAGTGCAGGAGATCCGGGCTGGTGGCGAGCGCCAGTCCGCCGCGCCAGCCGGCGGTGTAGAACATTTCGAACCGGCTTTGGGCGGGGTTGTAAAAGACCCCGCCGTGGCCCAGGTAGCAGACCGCCTGCTGGTCGCCGTCGAGACCCGTCGACTGCAGTTCCGCCGCCGTTTCCGGTTTGAACACCGGATTGCCCGGATGTTTTTTCGCCAAATGGTGGACGCGTTGCAGCGTCGTGCTCTCGATCAGGAAGTCGTCGACGAACAGCTGGCGGCCGCGCTGGATCGGAATCACGGCCGGCGGGCGCTCCAGCCAGGGCAGAGGCATGGGCTCGGCGGACTGCGGATCGACATTGCGCGGCGGCCACTCGCCGGGCAGCTGGATGCCGTTGTACAGGCGGTCGCCGAGGCGCGGCCCGCGGGCCTTGCTCACCAGCATCTTCAGGGTGGAGCCGCCGCTGACGATTCTGCCGGCGCGGACGTCGGCTTCGGTGAAGCGGTGCATCAGGATCTCGCGCTCCTTGGCGCGTTCGCGGTCGTGAACGAGGTGGATGACGCCGTCGGGCGCCTGGAAGCCGTCGGGGTAGGAGACGCCTTCGCGCTCGTCCAGCACCAGCCCGCCCGTCCACGTCCGGCCCTCGTCTTCGGACAGGAACGCCGTCAGGTGCGAGCGGCTCTTCAGCCGCTGATCGATGGGGCCGTTCTTCACCAGCAGCAGGCTGCCGGAGGCCAGCCGGCGGATGAAGAAGCGCGAGCTGACGTTCTGAATTTGGGAGGGCTGCGCCGCGCTCCAGGTGCGGCCCTGGTCGCTGGAAAAGCTCTCGGCGATGCCGTAGGTCGTGCGTGCCAGCAGCCAGAGCCGGCCGTCCTTCAGCTCGACGACCATGTGTTCGTCGAAGTCGGTCTGCGGCACCTGCACCCCGCCGCGGCGCGACCAGGTCCGGCCCTGGTCGGTCGAGACGAACAGGTTGGCCATGCGCACCGCGTCGAGGTCGCGGTGGCCGTGCTCGCGCAGTTCGGGCACGCCGATGCGGTCGCGCGTCCACAGCGAGATCGGCAGCAGCCAGTCGCCGTTGCTCAGCACGGTGGGCTTGTTCAGCGTCATGCCGTGCCAGATCCGGCGCGGTGCCGACCAGATCGGCGCCTCCGCATCGGGGTTGTCACAGGTCACGGCCCAGAGGCCGGCACGGCCGTCGAACATGTGCAGGGACTGGTCGTAGAACAGCCAGAGCCGGCCGGTCGGATCGGTCCAAAAATTGCCGACGAGGACGCTCACCTCCAGACCGGTGGGCGCGTCCGGCACGTCGATGACCAGCCGCGGTTTCGACCAGGTGCGGCCGCCGTCGTCGCTGCTTGCGGCGACAAAGTAGGCCTTCGGGCTGTCGCCGCCGGCCACCCAGGCGGCCCAGATCCGCCCCTTGGGCGTGCGGTCCATGCCGATGACCATGGCGTAGTCGCGCTGCGCGTCGCCGTACTCCGGGCCCGGCCGGGTGTT
>CAYYJK010000105.1:0-2995 GCA_964472185.1 uncultured Prosthecobacter sp. | reverse complement strand
TCGGAAGGCCGCGACACCGGCGGCGCCTACGCCTCCTATCTGGCCACCTGTCCGCAGGGCGCCGGCGCCCCACCGCACCGCCATGACGGCGCCGACGAGGCCTTCTTCATCCTGGAGGGCGAGTTCGAGCTGCTCTGCGGTGCGCAGGTGCGGCGGGCGCGGGCGGGCGACCACGTGCAGATTCCGCGCGGCGTGGTGCACGCTTTCACCGGCCTGTCGGCAACACCGGCGCGTCTGCTCGGCATCTGCACGCCGGCGGGCCATGAGGCTTTTTTCCGGGATGCGGCAGCGCTGGCGGCGGCCGGCGGCCTGACCCCGCCGGCGGTGGCCGACCTGTGCCGGCGTCACCACATCGAACTGGCCTGAAACGCCTTCAGCGGGCTGGCCGGGCGGCGATGATCTGCTGCCAGCCCTTGCGCAGCAGCGCCAGGTCGGAATCGACGGCGACATGGCTGAAGCCGAGCTCCGCATGGCGGGCCAGGTCGGCCGGATCGCGCACCAGGATGCCTGCAGCTTTGCCTGCAGCCCGGGCGGCGGCGACCACCTCCTGCAGGCAGGCGGCGTAATCGCGTCCGCCGGGACGCGCCTGCAGGTCGAACTGCAGGTCCGCCGGGCCGACGAACAGCACGTCGACGCCGTCGACCGCCGCGATGGCACGCGCCTGGTCCACCCCCTCCCGGGTTTCGATCTGCGCCAGAAACAGCGGCGGCGCCTCCGCGTCCGAAGGCGGGCGCAGGCCGTAGCCGTAGCGGCGGACGGTGCGCGAAAAACCGCGCCGGCCGTGCGGGGCGTAACGCATGGCCTGTACGCAGGCCTGCGCCTCCGCGGCGGTGCTGACGTGCGGCACCATGAGGCCGTCCGCTCCCCAGTCGAGCACGCGCGCGATCAGGTCGGCGTGCGGCGCGCCGACGCGGACGATGCCGGCGACCGGCGTTCCCCGCAGGGCGCGCAGCTGGTCGGGCAGGGCGGCTTCCGCGGCGGAGCCGTGCTCGAGGTCGAAGAGCAGCCAGTCAAAGCCGCAGTCCGCGGCCAGTTCGGCGACGACCGGCGAGCCGATGGAAAGCCAGGTGCCAAGCGGCGCGGCGGCGGAGCGGAAACGGGAGGCGGACATGGTCAGAGGGTGGAAGGATCGGCCTCGGTGCGCAAGCCGTTCAGGGCCCGGTCGAGTCGGGCCAGGGTGAAGTCGCGCAGGCTGCCGCCGGTGGCGCCGGCACCGATGAGGAAGAAGCTGTCGCTGCGCTCGAAGTAACCGGCGCCGAGCCGGATGACGGCCTTGACGATCATGTTGCGCAGCAGGTGAAGCCAGAACCGCCGGCGGTGTTCCGAAGGCAGGGGGCGGACGGTGGCATAGCCGGCCAGTGCGGCTGCAACGACGGGGCCGCCGTGGAAACAGCCCAGCAGCGACAGGTCGTCCATCGGGTCGCCGCTGATGGCGTCGTCCCAGTCGATGAACGCGGCGATGCGCGATTCGCTGCCGAGGATGTTCCAGAGCGCGAGGTCCTTGTGCACCAGGCAGCCCCGGTCGAGCTGCAGCAGGGCCGCGTGGCCGGCGATTTCGCGGCGGATGTCCTGCGCCTGCGCGCTGCCGATCAGGGCGCCGCGCTCGAGAAAGTCGAGATGGCGGTCGAGGTGCAGCAGGAAGTGGTCGGCATAGCCGGCATGCAGGCCTTGGAGCGCGCCCGAACGGCGCAGGCGGTCGGTGCTGAACGGGCCGAAACCGGCCGGCCGGAGGGCCTGCCAGCGCGCCACAGCGGCGCCCAGTTCGGGGGCCAGGGCGTACAGGTCCAGGCGGCCCTGCTTGAAGGGGTGGTTGAGGTCGGGATGCGCGATGTGCTCGAGCACCTGCCAGGCAAACGGCTCGCGTGCGCGTGTGGCGTCGACGGCGAGCACGCGCGGGGTGGGCAGGCCGAGTCCGCGCACGGCGTCGAGCAGGTGCGATTCGACCTCCAGGTAGTCGTCGCGCTCGGGCCCGTCCTCGACCCGGACGAAGCCTTCCTGCTCGCCGATGCGGGCGCGCCAGGTGAGGTGGTTGCCCTGGCCGGCGCCCGGGCTGAGGTCGATGCCGGCGTTCGGAAACGCCCGCTGCAGCGCCTGCCGCAGGTCGGGTTCAATGCGTGCGGCATCGGCGCTGGCGGCGATGCCGTGGAAGGCGGCCGGGCGGTCGCATTTCCAGTAGTGGCTGTGGGCGCGTGCGGACATCGGGCGGCTAGGAGTCGTTCCGGCGCGCCGCCGGCCGCGCCCGCCAGCGCGCGGCGATCAGGCTGCCGACGACGTTCTGCAGGATGCCGCTGAACACGGCCGGTACGGCGGCCAGCGGTTCCAGGGCGAAGTGCTGGCGGGCGAGCATTGCGGCCATGCCGCCGTTCTGCATGCCGACCTCGATCGACACCGTGCGCGCCACGTCCACCGGGTAGCGCAGCAGCCGGCTCAGCGCGTAGCCCAGGCTGAAGCCGAGGCCGTGCAGCAGCAGCACGGCCAGAATCAGCCGGCCGGCGTGGGCGGCCATCGCCGCCGCGCTCTGGGCGACGATGCCGCCGGTGATGAAGCAGATGGCGACCACCGAGACCAGCGGGCCGAGCCAGGCCACGCGGGCGACCGTGCGCGGAAAGCGCCAGTTGCAGAGCAGCCCGATCAGCACCGGCGCCACCACCACCTGCAGCGTCGAGCGGCACAGGCCCCAGGCGTCGACGGCGACGTACTGGCCGGCAAGGGCCTCCGTCCACAGCGGCGTCATGACGAAGGCCAGCAGGGTCGAGGCCAGGGTGAGCACCACCGACAGGGCGACGTTGGCGCGGGCCAGGTAGGTGATGACGTTCGAGGCGGTGCCGCCCGGGCAGCTCGCCACCAGGATCAGCCCGACGGCCAGGCCGGCCTCCAGGCCCAGTACCTGCGCCACCGCCCAGCCGGCCAGCGGCATGATCGTGTACTGCGCGGCGAAGCCGAGCGCCACGGAGCCGGGCATCTGCAGCAGCCGGCGGAAGTCGTCGACGCTGAG
>CAYYJK010000104.1:10671-11303 GCA_964472185.1 uncultured Prosthecobacter sp. | reverse complement strand
CCGCGACATCGTCCACCTCGGCGTGCTCATCGTCTTCTGGTGGAGCGGCGGCTTTTCCTGGCTGCAGCGGGTCGCCGAGGCTGCGGGGCACGGGCCGGTGCTGACCGGCGTGGCCGTGCTGGCCCTGACCGGCTTGGTGCGGATGTGGATCGACCTGCCGCTGGATGCCTGGAGCACGTTCGGCGTCGAGGCGCGCCACGGCTTCAACCAGACCACCCCGGCCACCTTCATCAGCGACCACTTCAAGGGCCTGGCCCTCATGGCCGGTCTGGGGCTGCCGGCGGCCGCCCTGGTGGTCTGGTTCTTTGAAACCCAGACCTGGGCGCCACTCTACGCCTGGGGCTTCCTGGCCCTGTTCAGCCTGGCGATGACCTGGCTGGCGCCGCGCCTGCTCATGCCGCTGTTCCTGAAGTTCCGGCCGCTGCCCGACGGCGAGCTGCGCGAGGCCATTCTCGGCCTGGCGCAGCGGCTGGCGTTTCCGGTGCACGACGTCAGCGTGGTCGACGGCTCCCGCCGTTCGAGCAAGGCCAACGCGTTCTTTGCCGGCTTCGGCCGCACCCGCCGCATCGCCCTTTACGACACCCTGATCGACAAGCATGACACCGACGAAATTCTGGCGGTGCTCGCCCACG
>CAYYJK010000104.1:6770-10661 GCA_964472185.1 uncultured Prosthecobacter sp. | reverse complement strand
AGGCCAAGCAGATCGTCAACGACCTGCGCAACCACGTGGCCCACGAGATCGGCCACCACCGCTGCCGGCACGTGCCGGTGATGCTGGCGCTGGGCCTGGCGGAAACCGGCCTCATGCTCGCCCTGCTGGCCTGGACGCTGCAGTCGCCGGACTTCTTTGCGGCCTTCGGCGTCCAGGGCACGCCCACCGGCCTCGGCCTGGTGCTGTTCAGCCTCGTGTACCAGCCGCTTGGCCTGCTCGCAGGCCTCTTCGGCCTGGCCGTCAGCCGCCGCCACGAGTTCGAGGCCGACGCCTTTGCCGCACGCGCCCTGGGCAGCGCCGAACCGCTGCAGCGCGGGCTGCAAAAACTGTCGCGCGACCACCTCGCCCACCCGCAGCCGCATCCGCTCTCGGTCTGGCTGCATGACAGCCATCCGCCCCTGGCGGAGCGTCTGGCGGCTCTGGATGCGCGGTGAAATGCCGCGCCGATTTCGGCGTTCCTGTGGGGCCATGCACCGCCTCCTTGCCTTTCTCGCCGCCGCCAGCCTCGCCGTCCAGGCCGCCGACCGCCCGAACATCCTCTGGCTGACCAGTGAGGACAACGGCCCGCACTACGGCTGCTACGGCGACACCTACGCCTCCACCCCGAACCTCGACGCCCTGGCGGCGCGCGGTCTGCGCTTCCAGCACTGCTGGTCCAACGCCCCCGTCTGCGCCCCGGCGCGCACCGTGCTGATCAGCGGCCGCTGGGCGCCCGCCGACGGCGCCGAGCACATGCGCAGCCAGGTTCCCCTGCCCCGCGGCCACCAAATGTACCCCCAGCTGCTGCGTGCAGCCGGCTACTACTGCACCAACAACAGCAAGGAGGACTACAATCTCGAAAAACCCGGCGACCGCGGCGCCGATGCCGTCTGGCATGAGAGCAGCGGCCGGGCGCACTGGAAAAACCGCGCCCCGGGCCAGCCCTTCTTCGCGGTCTTCAACAGCACCCTCACGCACGAAAGCCAGATCCGGCGGCGGCCGCACACGCTCAGCCACGATCCGGCAAAGGCGCCACTGCCGCCCTTCCATCCCGACACGCCGGAAGTGCGCCACGACTGGGCGCAGTACCACGACAACGTGACGCTGATGGACGCCTGGGTGGGCCGGCAGCTGGCCGAACTCGAAAAGGCCGGTCTCGCCGAAGACACCATCGTCATGCACTACGGCGACCACGGCCCCGGCATGCCCTTCTTCAAGCGCTGGCCCCACAACCGCGGCCTGCGAGTGGGTCTGATCCTGCATTTCCCGAAGAAGTGGCAGCATCTGGCGCCCAAGGGCTACGCCGCCGGCGCCGCCAGCGACGAACTCGTCAGTTTCCTCGACCTGCCGGCCACGGTGCTCAGTCTGGCCGGCGTCCGCCCGCCCGAATACTTCCACGGCCGCGCCCTCGGCGGCGCTTTTGCCACCGCGGCCCCGGCCCTCAGCCACGGCTTCCGCGGCCGCATGGACGAACGTTACGACCTCGTGCGCAGCACCACGGACGGCCGCTACGTCTACCTGCGCAACTACCTGCCGCAGCTGCCCTACGGCCAGTACCTCAACTACATGTTCCAGCAGGCCACCACCCGGGTGTGGAAGGATCGCTTCGAGGCCGGAACCCTGCCGGAACTGCAAACGCGGTTCTGGAAACCGAAACCGTCGGAGGAATTGTACGATCTCGAAACCGATCCCTGGGAAACGGTCAACCTGGCCGACTCCACGGCTCACGCCGAAGTGAAACAGCGCCTGAAAAGCGCGCAGCGCCGCTGGCTGCTGGAAACCCGCGATCTGGGATTCCTCCCCGAAGCCGAGCGTCTGGCGGTTGCGGGCACCGGCTCGCCCAAGGACGCTTTTGCCGGCAACGCCGCCTATCCGATGGCGGCCGTTCTCGACGCGGCCGATCTTGCCACCCAGCGCGACCAGTCCGATCCGGCGCCGCTGGCCGCCCTGCTCCAGCACGAACACGCCGCCGTGCGCTACTGGGGCGTACTGGGCTACCTGGTCCGCGGCGAGGCCGCGATCCGGACGAATGCCCCTGCCCTCGAGAAACTGCTGGCAGACCCCTCGCCCAGTGTGCGCATCGCCGCCGCCGAAACGCTCGTCAGCGTCGCGAAATCGCCCGCCGTACTCGAACGCGGCGCACGCCTGCTGCTGGCCAGCGCCAGCGGCCCTGAGCGCCCCTACTTCGAAACGCTGGAAGCGCTCAATGTCATCGACCGCCAATGGGCCCGTTTGCAGCCCTGGCGGGCCGAGATCGCCGCCCTGCCCGACCAGGCCCCAGCCGGCGTGCCCAAACGGCTGCAGGAGTACCTGCCCCGGCTGCGCGAACGCCTGGCGCCGCAATCCGCGCGGCACCCCTAAGAAATTTGGCCGGCAGCAGTGCAAACTGCAACCGAGCCGGGGTCACAATTCGCTTGATCGTGAACCCGAGTGCCCTGATTATTTCGCGAGTATTGATAATCAAGGTATAGCGATCATGAAAGCCATTCTCACCGCCTCCTTGCTGACCTTGGCCGGCCTGCCCGGCATCCAGGCTCTGCGCGCCGCCGACGCCTACACGCCGGTGTCCCCCATCCTGCCGCCGCCCGCGGCGGATTCACCCTACGCCGGCCCGACCCTGATGGAACCGGACCTGCCTGCCCAGCAGGACTACAGTTTCCGGGAGGTGGCGACGACCAATTCCTGGAACACCGCCTCGGCGAGCCTGGCCAGCAGCATGCTGAGTTACAACTTCATCGACGCCAATTACCGCTACCTGGATCCCAAGGGCGGTTCGCTGGACGGCAGTCACGGGCTGGGGGTCAGTCTGAGCCTGGCGTTGTTTGAACCCTTCTTTGTCAAAGCCGGCCTGAACTGGTCGAGCACCAGCGGTGATCAGAGCGCCCGGGGAGCCGCCAGCGCGGGTTACGACCTGGCCACGGTCAGCGTCGCCGGCGGCGTGTACCTGCCGATCACCCAGCGCCTGCACTTTGTCGGCGAAGTCGGTCTGGTCTACGCCGATCTGGACGCCGACGGTTCGGACATCAGCTACTCCGAAGCGGGCATCTACCTGCGCCCGGCGGTGCGTTACCAGATGACCGAATGGCTGGAACTGCAGGGCGGCGTGACCCTGAGCAGCACCGACGACTACGACAGCGAATCCCTCGATCTGGGCGCCTACTTCCGCGTCTTCCCGCAGGTCGATCTCAACGTCGGCTTCGACTTCGGCGATTCCAACCGCACATTCCGCGCCGGCGCACGCCTGCGCTGGTGACGTCCCCTTTCCTCCCGAACTCAAGACTGGCGAGCGCCCCAACCCGGGGGCGCTCGTTTGGTGTTCAGGCCTTGCGGGTTTTCAGGGGCCGCCGCCGCTCCGGAAACAGGGTCGTGCAGATGCCGCAAACCGTGCCGTCGCAGCCGCGGGCGGTGCAGTGCTCGCGGCCGTAAAAGATGATCTGCAGGTGCAGGCGGTTCCAGGCGTCCTCGGGAAACAGCCGTTTCAAGTCCCGCTCGGTCTGCAGCACGCTGCGGCCGTCGCTCAGCTTCCAGCGCTGGGCCAGCCGGTGGATGTGCGTGTCCACCGGGAAGGACGGCACGCCAAAAGCCTGGCCCATCACCACTTGGGCGGTCTTGTGCCCGACGCCCGGCAGGCGCTCCAGGGCCTCGAGATCCGCGGGCACCCGGCCGCCGTGCTCGTCGACCAGGATCTCGGACAGTTTCCGGATGGCGCGCGCCTTCTGCGGCCCCAGACCGCAGGGACGCACCACCGATTCAATCTCCGCCACCGGCACCTGCGCCAGCTGCTCCGGCGTGTCGCCCAGCCGCCAGAGCTGCGGCGTCACCTGATTGACCCGCAGATCGGTGCACTGGGCCGACAGCAACACGGCCACCAGCAGGGTGAAGGGATCGCGA
>CAYYJK010000104.1:0-6670 GCA_964472185.1 uncultured Prosthecobacter sp. | reverse complement strand
ATCGGTGCACTGGGCCGACAGCAACACGGCCACCAGCAGGGTGAAGGGATCGCGATGATCCAGCGGCACCGGCGGATCCGGATAGAGCTCGCCGAGCCGGCGGAGCACGTGGCTGGCGCGTTCCGTGCGGGTCACGGCTAGGAACTGCGGCCGATGCGCTGCACCATGCGCCGGACGTGCTCATTGTGCACCCGCGGCTTCATGATCGCCAGGCTTTTGCTGTAGGATCCCCAGCGCAGGACCCGAATGTTGACCTTGCGCACGCCCCAGGCGTTCATGTGCTCGCGGCTCGGCTGATAGATGTCGATGGTGTTCGTGCCGACCAGGGCCGAACCGTAGTCGTCCACCTGGTAGATGTACGGGCTGCCTTCAATCTGGAAGATCGTGCCCACCGGATAAACCGACCAGTCAGCCGCCGCGCTGCGCACCGTGCCGAAGCGCAGCGGCGTGCCGACCGCCGTGCGCGCCCCGTACTGAATGTGATCCGACTCCGTGTGCGTGTACGCGGTGGTCCGCACCGAGGTGATGCGCACGCCCTTTTGGGTCAGCACCCGCCGGCCGGCCGAGGTCCCGCCCGATTCGCACGAGCAGAGCAAGACGGCAACCAAGCAGAGCAGACAGGTGGCGGCGGTTTTGATCATCGTTCGGATATCTTGACTTTCAAGAGCAGCTCGGGATGCCCTCCATCCTGGGTCATCCAGGACCGGAAATCAATCACGGATTTCCGCCCCGGGGAACGCCTCCCGGAGCGCGCTCTTTCGCTTTCGGGGAAATTCAGCCGGCCGCGCGACGTAGGTGTTCCATGCCTTCCCTCTCCCGCCGCGCCTGCCTGCAACGCCTGCCTCTCGCCGCCCTGGCGACCGCCTGGAACCTGCCCGCCAAGGGCCAGTCGGCCGCCCCACTCTGGCAGACCGGCAACCCGAGCATCGACCGGCCGCGCGAGATCGCCCTGAATCTGCTGAAACCGACCCCGGCCCAGTTGGAACACGCCTGGGAACTGCATTTCGGCTCGGTCGTCTTCGAGTCCTACGGCTTCGCCCCGCGCTGCGCGCTCGACGGCGCCCGCTTCCAGCAGGCGGTCGAGGAGGGGGCCTCGGCCGAGGAACTGATCGACCTGCGCGAGGAGATGAGCATGAGCCGCCATGTCCGCGACGCGCGCGAGCGTCAGGAGTTCTTCGACGCCTTCCGGGCCGCGGGCGTGACCTGCATTTTCCAGAACGCCGGCGAGGAGGGCAGCGATCCGATGCGCCTGATCAAGCGGCTGGCCCACTTCACCCAGGCCACCGACGGCCTCGCCCCCGCCCTGTCCAAGGTGACGCGGGCGGAGGAGGTGGAGGCCCTGAAGAAGGCCGGGCACGTCGGCCTGTGCTTCACCGGCAACGGCGTGCCGCTGCGCCAGGAATGGCAGAGCGTGCGCGACGAACTGCGCCTGATCCGCCTGTTCCGCGAACTGGGCATCCGCATGATGCACCTGACCTACAACCGCCGGAACCCCATCGGCGACGGCGCCGGCGAACCGCACGACGGCGGCCTCAGCGACTTCGGCCACGCGGTGGTGGCCGAGATGAACCGCGCCGGGGTGATTGTCGACGTGGCCCACAGCGGCTGGAAGACCAGCCTGGATGCCGCCAAAGCCTCGGCCAAGCCGATGGTTGCCAGCCACACCACCTGCGCAGCCCTGTACAAGCACTTCCGCGGCAAGCCGGACGAGGTCATCCGGGCCGTCTGCGACACCGGCGGCTATGCCGGCATCTGCTGCATTCCCCGTTTCCTCGGCGGCAAGGGCGACATCCATGCGCTGCTCGACCACCTCGACCACCTGATCCGGAAATTTGGCGCCGACCACGCCGCCATCGGCTGCGACATCTCCTACGTCTCGCGCTTTGAGAAGGAGGAGCGCGCCAAGGTGGCCCGCAAGGCCGACGGCAGCTCGCCGCTCAGCCTGGCCGGCGCCCGCTGGGAGCATCTCTGGCCGCGCGACGACTACCGGACCACGATCGAGGCCGAACAGAGCATCGCCTGGACCAACTGGCCGCTGTTCACCCTCGGCATGATCCAGCGCGGGCACAGCGACGAGACCATCCGCAAGGTGCTGGGCGGCAACGTCCTGCGCGTGCTGCGGGCGAACACGCCGGCCTGAACCGGCGCGTCAGGCGCCGCGCAGCTTCGAAACGTCGTACAGCGACAGCATCGCCGACAGCACCTCGTCACGGCGGCCCTGCTTGAGCGCCTCGAAGGTGGTGTACTTGCCTTCGGTGAACTTGAAATGGCCGCTGCGGGTGCGGCGCAGTTCGGTCAGGTGCGCGCCGCAGCCCAGCTTCTGGCCGATGTCGTGGGCGTAGGTGCGGACGTAGAAGCCCTTGCTGCAAACGACTCGGAAGTCGACGTCCGGCAGCTCCAGCCGCCTGATCTGGTAGTCGTAGACGCGGACGAAGCGGGGCTCGCGAGCCACCTCCTGGCCCTTGCGCGCCAGCTTGTACAGCGGCACGCCGTTGATCTTGATGGCGCTGACCATCGGCGGGGTCTGGTAAAAATCGCCGCGGAAGGCGTCGAACGCCGCGCGCACCTCCGCCTCGGAGAAGGCCGGCACCGGCTTTTCCTCGAGCACCTCGCCCTCGCGATCCTGGGTGCTGGTGGTGGCGCCGAGGCGCAGGCTGCCGGTGTACTCCTTGTCCTCGCTCATCAGCAGGTCCTGCAGCTTGGTGCCGTTGCCGATGACCAGGATCAGCATGCCGGTGGCCATCGGGTCGAGCGTGCCGCAGTGGCCGATCTTCTTCGTGTTGAGGCAGCGCCGAGCCACCGCCACGACGTCGTGCGAGGTCATGTCGGGGCCTTTGTCCACCAGGAGGACACCGTTAAGCGAGTCGTCGGACTTCATGTTCTAAAGCTGTCAAAAAGGTTTCCGCGGCCGCGGCAATCGGGCCGTCGAGGCGCGCGCCGGCCGCCATGCGGTGGCCGCCGCCGCCGAACTGGCCGCAGACGGCGGCCACGTCGAGGCGGGCGTCCTTGGAACGGGCGCTGACGCGCACGCGGCCGTCGGCGGTTTCTTCAAAAATCACGGCGCTGACCACCGTGTCGATCATGCGCAGGGTGTCGATGAGCCCCTCGGTGTCGCCGGCCTGCACCTGCACGGACTCGCGCAGCGCCCGGGTGAACTGCCAGCTGGCGATGCGGCCGTCGGCGCGGAAGGCCATCTCGTTGAGCATGGCGCGCAGCAGTTCCAGACGGCGCACCGGCTGGGTCTGGTAGATCAGCCGCGCCAGACGCGCCGTGTCGAGCCCGGCGCGGAGCATCTCGGCGGCGATCTCGTGGCTGCGCGCCGTCGTGTTGGAATACTGGAACGATCCCGTGTCGGTGCTGATCGCGGTGAACAGGTGCTGGCGCACGGCGTCGGTCACCGGGAAGCCGCCGGCGAGGAGCAGTTCGTACACGATCTGGCCCACCGCCGGCTGGGCGGCATCGACGTGGTTGAGCCCGCCGTACCCGGGGTTGGTGCCGTGATGGTCGATGTTGATGAGCAGGGGCGAACGCGCCAGGGCGGCGCGGGTGTGGTCGCCCAGCCGCTCGTGGTCCGAGGTGTCCAGCGCCAGCGCCACCTCCGCCTGAAAATCGGCGTAGGGCGGCGTCAAAATGGTCGCCACCTCGGGCAGGAAGCGCAGATTCGGCGGCACGCCGTCCTCCAGCAGGGCGTACACGGTCTTGCCCTGGGCGCGCAGGCTCAGCGCCAGACCGAGCACGGAGCCGACGGCGTCGCCGTCCGGCCGCACGTGCGCCGCCACGGCGACGCTGCCGGCGGAATTCAGCGCCGCGGCGATTTCAGAGAGGGGGCTCTTCGGAGAGGACATGCGGGGGGCCATCACAAAGCACTCCCCGCCAAGCCTGCAAGGAGAAGATGCAGCCGCCTGCGCACGGCAGCCGGCGGGCGGCTCACTTCAGCTCCGGGTCGGATTCGCCCTCGGGCAGAGGGTCGGCGGGCGGCGGCAGGCTGTCGATGGCGTTGAGGATGCGCACACCGCGCTCGACGGACTTGTCGAGGCGGAAGAAGATCTGCGGCGAGTGCTTCATCGTGATGCGCTTGTGCACCTCGCGCTGGATGAAGCCGCGCTCCTTGTTGAGGCGGTCGATCAGCGCCTGCTCGTCGCGCCCCCGGCCCAGCACGCCGACATAGGCGAAGCACTGCTTCAGGTCGGGCGTGGCCTGGACGTCATGCACGGTCAGGATGGCATCGTCCATCCGGTAATGGCGTTCGAGCACCATGCTCAGCTCGCGCTTCACGAGTTCGCTGACGCGCTTGACTCTCTGGGACATGGGGCGGGGCGTAGGGGATGCGGCGGACCGGCGCCTGCGGGCGGCCGGTCCCGGCGGGTTACAGCGTCTGCTGGATCTTCTCGAGCTCGTAGCACTCGATGACGTCGCCCTCTTCATAGTCGCTGAAGCCGGAGAGCTTGATGCCGCACTCGAGGCCGTTGCGCACTTCCGGCACCTCGTCGTGGAAGCGGCGCAGGGTCTCGATGCTGCCGTCGTAGACCGCCTGGCCGTCGCGCAGCACGCGGGCGCGCTGCTTGCGGTCGATGCGGCCGTCGGTGACCAGGGAACCGCCGACGTAGCCGCGGTTCACCTTGAACACCTGCTTGACCTTGGCGTGGCCGAGGACCTTCTCGCGGGTGAGCGGGTCGAGCAGGCCGCTCATGGACTCCTTCACCTGGTCGACGAGTTCGTAGATGATCGAGTAGAGCTTGATCTGGACGCCCTCGCGCCGGGCGACGCTGAGCGCCTTGTTCTCGACCTTGACGTTGAAGCCGATGACGACGGCGTCGGAGGCGCTGGCCAGCAGAACGTCGGATTCGGTGATCGGCCCAACCTCGGCGTGCAGGATCTCCTGATTGACCTTGGTGCTGGTGATCTCGCCCAGGCACTTGGTGATGGCCTCGACCGAACCCTGGGCGTCGGTCTTGATGACGAGCTTGAGGGACTTCTTGTTGCCCTCCTCGATGCTGGCAAAAAGGTGCTCGAGCGTCGAACGGCGGGTGGTGGCCAGCTTCTTCTGGCGGTTCTCCTCCTGGCGCTCCTCGCTGAGCTTCTTGACCGAACGCTCGCTGTCCATGACGACGACCTCGTCGCCGACGTGCGGCATGTCGCTGAAGCCGACCACCTCGACGGGCATGCCCGGGCGGACGCCCTTGACGCCTTCGCCGCGGTCGTTGACGAGGGCGCGGACCTTGCCCCAGTGCGGCCCGCAGATGAACGGCTGACCGACCTTGAGCGTGCCCTGGCGGACGATCACCGTGGCGACCGGCCCCTTGCCGGCGACCATCGAGGACTCGATGACCGTGGCGCGCGGCGGCGCCTTGGGATCGGCCTTGAGCTCGAGCACCTCAGCCTGCAGGGCCATGGTTTCCAGCAGGCCGTCGATGCCGAGGCCGGTCTTGGCGGAAACTTCCATGCACTCGGTGTCGCCACCCCAGTCCACCGGCGCGAGACCGATCTCCTGGAGCTGCGACTTCACGCGCAGAATGTTGGCGGAGGGCAGGTCGCACTTGTTGATGGCAACCATGATGGTGACGCCGGCGGCCTTGGCGTGATTGAGCGCCTCGCGGGTCTGCGGCATGATGCCGTCGTCGGCGGCGATGATCAGCACGACGATGTCGGTGACGTTGGCGCCGCGGGCGCGCATGCCCGAGAAGGCGGCGTGGCCGGGGGTGTCGATGAAGGTGATCGGGCGGCCGTCATGGAAGACGCTGTAGGCGCCGATGTGCTGGGTGATGCCGCCGGCCTCGCCGCTGACCACCTGGGTCTTGCGGATGGCGTCGAGCAGCGAGGTCTTGCCGTGGTCGACGTGACCCATGAAAGTGATGATCGGCGCGCGCAGCTCCAGCTGGTCCTCCTCGACCTCCTCGACCACCTGCGGCGGCGGTTCGACGATGATCTCCTCGACCTTGTGGACGCCGGCGCCCTTCTCGCGCTTCTCGCGCTCGAGCTTGAAGCCGTGCTTCTCGCAGACCTTTTCCGCGACGTCGATTTCGATCGCTTTCTCGGCGTTGGCGACGAAGACCTTGAGGGCGATCAGGTCGGAAATGACCTTGAACGGCTTCAGGCCCATGCGTTCCGCCAGCTCCTTGACGATGATCGGCGGCTTCAGGTGGATGATCTTCTCGCCGGCGTCGTTGACCTCGAATTCGGGCTTGGTCTCCTCGGGCTTCGGCGCCGGCAGCGACGGCGGCGGCACGGGCACCGTGGCCGGACCGGGTTCGCGCAGCATCGAGATGGGACGCAGCCCCATGACGGGCGCGGCATCGCCGGTGGGACGGCGCTTCTTGGGCTTCTCGCTCTCCTCGAAAAGGTTGAGCGCGTCGCGCTTGATTTCGTCCAGGGACTTCTTCGGCGCCGCGGCCGCTTCGTCGGCTTTGGCGGCAGGCTTGGCGGGCGCGGGCTTGGCGCCCAGGGTGGGCAGGACGCTGCCTTCCTTGCGCGGCGCGCGGGCCGGCTTGGGTTTGCCTTCGTCTTCAATCAAAGAGAGCACCTTTTTGGCCGCCGGCTTTTTGGCGGGAGCGCCCTCAACCACAACCTCCTCGTCAGCAGCGCTGTCCGGGGTGGCTTTGGCGGGTTTGGAAGAAGAGGATCGGCTTGGCATGAGTGGGTAGGGTCTGGCGGGCGGCGGGCGGGGCTGTCG
>CAYYJK010000103.1:0-11529 GCA_964472185.1 uncultured Prosthecobacter sp. | reverse complement strand
CGACGCCCAGGAAGGCCGTGCTGATGATGGTGCCCTTGGCGGCCATGGGCACGTCGTTGCTGGAGGCGGTGCCGAAGCCGGCCGGGCCGCCGAAGCGCTCGCTGCCCTGCATGCGCAGCAGCTCGGTGACCACCAGGTCCATCGGCCGGTCGTCCTCAAGCGCCTCGTGCAGGTACCAGCGGAACGGCCCGGTGTTGTTGAGCGTCGGGTTGAGGATGTTCGGGTTCTCCGCCAGGACGTCCTGCCAGTACCCCATCCAGCGGTCCGCCCAGCGCGAATCGGCGAGCAGGCGGTCGATGACGCGGGCGCGCTTGTCCTTGCGGCTGTCGGCCAGGAAGGCGTTGATCTCGTCGAGGCTGGGCACCACGCCGACGGTGTCGAGCGTCACCCGGCGCAGGAAGGCCAGGTCGTCGCTGAGGCCGGTGATCTCGATGCGGTCGACGTTGAGCTCGGGCCAGACGGCGCCCTCGCGGATCCAGCGTTCCAGGATGCCGACCTGCTCCTTGCTCAGCGGGTGGCCTTTCGGCGGCATGATGAAGTCCTCGTCGGTGCTGACCACGCGGGCGATCAGCGAGCTCTTCTCCGGCTGGCCCGGCACCACGGCCGGACCGTCGGACTCGCCGCCCTTGAGGGCGTCGGCGAGCGAGTCGAGCTTGAGGTCGCCCTTGGTCTTGCTGCCCTGGTGGCAGCTGAAGCAGTTGGCCTCAAGGATCGGCAGCACCTCCTTGTAGAAGTGCACGCCGTCCTTGCGGGCGCTGGAGTACTGGGCGGAGACCTTGGCGATCTTGGCGTTGAGGAAATGGTCGACGGCGTTCTGCGCCGGGAACTTCGGCGTCGGCGCCGGCACGGGAACCGCCGGCGTCGCGGTCAGCCACTCGGCGGCGGCGGCGCGGCGTTTCTGCCAGTAGCCGTCGTGCTTGGCGCGCACCTGGGCGCGGCGCTCGGCATTGAACTTCGTCAGCCAGGCCCGGCGCTCCTGCTCGTAGGCCGCCCAGCCGGCGTCGGTGTAGGGCACCTGGCGTTTGCCGGGCGAGAGCAGCTCCCAGCTTTCGCTGCCCTGGCGGGAGAGGGCGACAACGCTCTCGCCGGTCTCCGGCCGCAACCGCGAATTGCCGGCGACGGCGCCCACCATCTGTTCGACCACGACGAAATGCTCGCCGCCGGCGCTTTCGAACTCGGCCCAGGTCTCCTGGGTGCCGGGCGGCGCGAAGCGGAAGTCGGGGCCCAGGTTCAGGTAGTCCTCCTGCTCCGCCACGCGGCCGTGGCCGCCGGTGTCGCCCTTGGTGAAGGGCAGGTCGAGGACGGGCTTGCCGTCGATGTGCAGGCGGGCGGCGTTGCGGGCGCGCAGCAGCAGGCGGTGCTTGCCGGCCGGCAGCTTCACCAGCGCGGCGGTGCGCAGCACGTAGGGATTCGGGCGGTCGCCGCGCACGCCGGTTTCGACGTACTTCTGCGGCACTTCGAACAGGCCGAACACGTCCTGCGTGAAGCTTTCCGTGGCGGCGGGTGGGAAGGCCGGCCAGGCGTTTTTGGCGGGCACGCCCTCCTCGCAGATCTGCACCAGCACCCGGCCCTTCGGCACCTGGCGGGGGCTGATCGGCGGGGGCGGCGGCTGGAACTGGTAGCGCTGCGCCAGGGTGACTTCGGGCACCCGATCGCGGTAGATGGCGACCTCGTCGAGCCCGCCGGTGAGGGTGTTGCCGGCGCCGCCGCCGTTGCCGGTGCCGATGAGCACGTCGTCCGCGTCGTTCACCGGCGGCTCGGCGGTCTTGCCCGCCATGTCCCAGGTGCCGCCCGCGACCTTCTTGCCGTCGACGAAGGCCTGCAGGCTGTCGGGCTTGCCGAACGTGTAGCTCACGGCGACGTGATGCCAGCCCGAACCCGGCGCGAAGCCCTCCTTGCCCACCCAGCGGTGGTAATTTTCCTTGCCCTGGGCATTGCGGCTGCGGAACAGGAAACAGGGCCGGGCCTCGCCACCCTCGCCCTTCAGGCGCAGCGCCCAGTTCTGGTTTTCGGCGCTGAACTTGGCGCTGCGGTTGCGGCCCTTGCCGATCAGGTAGACGTACTTGCCCGAGGGCAGGTCCTCGGCGTTCACCCAGGCTTCGAGGGTGATCGTGTCGCCCTGGCCGAAGCGCAGATTTTTGCCGGGCAGATCCGTTTCCTGGACCCGGATGAAGCTGTCCTTGCCGGTGAACTGGGCGGCCTTGTTGCCCTTGGCGAAGCCCGGGTAGAGCGGCACCTGCGGCCCCTGGTCGTTGATGACCGCCTTGCCCTGCAGGGTGCCCGGTTCCTGGCCTTCAAAAGTCCACTTCACCAGCGGTGCGACCTGCGGGATCACCACCGAATCGTTCTGGGCCGTGTCCTTGGCGTCGTTGCCGGTGTCCGCCGGTGTCGCGGCGGCCAGGGCCAGGCCAGGGCAAAGCAAAAGGGCAAGCGTGCGGCGCATCATGGGAAGTCGGTTGGAAATCAAGGTTCACCGATTCAACGCCGCGCCACGAGCCTTTTCATCCCGGCCGGCACCCCACTTTCGGGGGATGGTGCCCCCTGCCCCACCGCGCCCGGCTAGACCCGCACGATGCCGCGCCGGATCGCTTCGGCGGTGGCCTGGGCGCGGTCGTTGACGCGGAGCTTTTGCAGGATGCGGCTGACGTGCTGCTTGACCGTGTCCTCGCCGATGCCCAGCACCGCGGCGATCTCCTTGTTGGCGTTGCCCTGGGTGATCAGGGCGAGGATCTCGCGCTCGCGCGGCGTGATCTCGGGTTCGGCGGTGCGCTCCTGCAGACGCGCCTCGAGATCCGGCGGCAGCCACTTGCGCCCGGCAGCCACGGCGCGTATGGCGGCCAGCAGGTCCTCGCGCCGGCCGCTTTTCGGCAGGTACCCGAGGGCACCCGCCTTCAGGGCGGCGTGGATCTCGTCGTCGCGGGCGAAGGTCGAGAACATCAGCACGCGCGCCTCGGGATGGGCCTGGCAGAGCCGGGCGGTGGCTTCGATGCCGGAGATGCCGGGCAGCTGCAGGTCCATGAGCACCACCTTGGGCCGGTGCCGGGCGTAGGCGTCGAGCACGGCCTCGCCGCGGTCCACCTCGGCCGCGACCTGCAAATCGTCCTCCAGATCCAGGGAGGCGGCCAGACCGCTGCGCACGACGAAGTGGTCGTCGACCAGCAGAAGGGGGATGAGCTCGGACATGGGGCAGAGAAAGAGCCTCAGGCCGGCAGCGGCAACTGGATTTCGACGCGCGTGCCGCCGGCGGCCGGCGCGGACCAGGCGACGCGGGCGCCGATGCGCTGGCAGCGCTCGCGGATGCCCATGCAGCCAAAGTGGCCCGGCTGGCCCTCGGTGGAGGCGGCGCCCAGGCCGCGACCGTCGTCTTCGACGACCAGATGCAGCGCGCCCTCGCCGACCCTCAGGGCCAGGCTGAGCTGGCGCGCGCGGGCATGTTTGAGCACGTTGGTCACGGCTTCCTGGGCGATCATGCGCAGGTGGTGCACGACGTGGGCGGGCAGCGGCGGCACGGTGCCGTCGAGGTGCAGGCCCGCGGTCAGGCCGGCCTCCGCCGGCAGCTGCGCGACCAGATCGCGCAGGGCCCCGGCCAGGTCGGCGGCTTCATCCGGCGCCGCCCGCAGGTCGGCGACCAGGTTGCGCGCCTCGGTCTGGATGCGCGACACCAGGTGCCGCGAGGTTTCCAGCAGCCCCTGCGCCTTGGACTCCAGCGGCCGGGTCGAGGCGGCATCGAGCCGCAGGGACAGGCCGGCCAGCTCCTGCTCGAGAGTGTCGTGGAACTCGCGGGCGATGCGCTGGCGCTCCTCGAGCACCGCTTCGCGGGCGACCCGCACCCGCAGGGCGCCGGCCTGCTTCGCGACCTGGCGGCGCAGCAGCGTGATCCAGAGCATAGCCATCACGACCAGACCGCCGAGCACGGCAATCACGCCGACCAGACGGCGCACGGTCCACAGGCTGGGCGCCTTCAGCACCTCCAGGTCCGAAGGCTGCCGCAGCAGCAGCATGGCGCGCTGCGGCCGGGAGCGGAAGCCGCTGTCCGTCGACGATTCCACCAGGGAGATGCCGGTGAGCCGCAGGCTGGCACCCGGCCGCAGGTCCTGCAGGGGCTCGGTCGTCGCCAGTTCCGCACGCAGCGGCACGCCGTCGGCAAGCAGGCGCAGCTCCACCCCTTGGGCGGTGCGGAAGACGTCCAGCAGCTCCGCCTTCATCTGGACGAGTTCGGCGTCGAGCGCGCCGTCGAGCAGGTCCTTCATCGTCGCCGCCACGGGCTCGACCGGCTCCCGCTCCGGCGCCACTTCGCCATGCAGGCGCGCATCGACCAGGCTGGCGCTGAAGCCCTGCATGTCCGGGAAGCCGATCACCTCGACACGCTGGCCGGGCTGCAGGGGCTCGGCCTTGACCAGGCGAATCGCCAGCGGCGCAGTGCGCGGCGCCGGCGGCGGCACCGTCTCGCTGGGCCGCTGCGAGCCGGGGATCGGCTCGGACACGAGGTCGCGCACAAACAGCCGGCCGTCGTCAAAGGCCGCCAGCACGCGGCCGCTGACGCGCACGCGGTGCCCGCCCGTCTGGCCCTGGGCCGGATCGAAGCGCAGCAGGCGGGCCGCGGACAGGGTCTTGATGGCCGCCGGCGGCGGCGCCGGCACGCGCACCTTGACCTCCGACCAGTCGGCCACGCGCAGGTAGGGAAAAACCAGCTGGCGGCGGTCGTTGATGCCGCCGGCGGCCAGCCCCGTGATGATCAGTTCGGCATCGACCCAGGCCTCCAGATCCGCGGGCGGCGGCGCGTCGATGCGCACCTCCAGCACCTGGTCGCCGACCGCCAGGTGCAGCAGCGCCCGGTTTTCCTCGGGCGCCGACAGGCGGCGGCCGATGCCCTGCACGCGCACGCGCTGGTAGTGGTAGCGGCCGCTGCGCAGATCGTCGTAGCTGGCCGGCGCGGCCGCGGGCGGTTCGCCCTGGCCGACGACGGTGAAGGTCTGCGCCTCGACGCCGGTGAGGTAGAGGCCCGGCGAGGTGACGCCGGCGACCTCCACCACGTCGCCCACCTTCAGCCCGTTGGCGTTGGGTTTGGCGCGGAAAAAAGTGCCGCCGCTGGCGTCCTGGAGAAACACCGTGCCGGGCGCATCGATGAAGCCGACCACGCCGCGCAGCTGCACCGGCAGGCCGTTGAGCGCCTGGTCCGCCGGCAATGCGCGCACCTCGGCGGCCTGGCGCAGCACCTCCTGGGCCAGGCCGGGAACGGCCAGCAGCAGCCAGGCGGTCAGCAGCGTCTTCATGCGTGCGGCACTGGAGGCCGGCCGGCGGGAAAATGCAAACCCCTGCTCCGACAATGGAGGATTTCGGCATGGACGCGCCATCTCGGGCCGGCCTGATAAGCCCCCCACCCTCGGGGCGTTCCCTGCGATGATGCGTTTTTCGTTCCTGCTTTTTCCAGTCTTGGCGGCGGCTCCGGCCACGGCCGCGCCCAAGCTGAGCTTCAACCGCGACATCCGTCCCATCCTCAGCGACAACTGCTTCGCCTGCCACGGGTTCGACGCGAAGAAGCGCAAGGCCGACCTGCGTCTGGACGTGGCGGAAGGCGCCTACGCGGTGCGCGATGGCGTGCAGACGATCAAGCCCGGCGACCCCGGCGCCAGCGCGCTGATCCAGCGCATCGTCAGCACGGACGCCGACGAGGTCATGCCGCCGCCGGAATCGCACAAGAAGATCACGCCGCAGCAGCTGGAAACGCTGCGGCAGTGGATCGCCCAGGGCGCCGAGTACGAAGGCCACTGGGCGTTTGAGGCCCCGGTCCGTCCGCCCGTGCCGGCCGTCACCGGCAGCGTGCCGGTGCGCAACCCGGTCGACGCCTTCATCCAGGACCGCCTGCGCCAGGCGCAGCTGAACCCCGCGCCCGAAGCCGCCAAGGAGACCCTGATCCGCCGGGTGACGCTCGACCTGACCGGCCTGCCGCCGACGCTGGCGGAGGTCGACGCCTTTTTGGCCGACCCCCGCCCGGACGCCTACGAGCAGCTCGTCGGCCGCCTGCTCAAGTCCGAGCGCTACGGCGAACACATGGCGCGCTACTGGCTCGATGCGGCCCGCTACGCCGACACCCACGGCCTGCACCTCGACAACGAGCGCAGCATGTGGCCCTACCGCGACTGGGTCGTCCGCGCCTTCAACCAGAACCTGTCGTACGCCGACTTCACCCGCTGGCAGCTGGCGGGCGACTTGCTGCCGCAGGCGACCCAGGAGCAGCAGATCGCCTCCGGCTTCAACCGCTGCAACGTCACCACCAGCGAAGGCGGCAGCATCAACGAGGAGTTCATCTTCCGCTACGCGGTCGACCGCACCGACACCACCGTCGCCGTCTGGATGGGCCTGACCGCGGGCTGCGCGGTCTGCCACGATCACAAGTTCGATCCGATCAGCCAGAAGGAGTTCTACTCGCTCTACGCCTTCTTCAACAGCGCCGCCGACCCGGCCATGGACGGCAACATCCTGCTGACGCCGCCGGTGCTGCGCCTGAGCACGCCCGAGCAGAACCGGCAGCTGGAGGACTACGACCGCCGCATCGCCGCCAAGCAGACGGAGATCCGCCGGGCGATCGCCGCCCTGAAGTATGTCGATCCGGCCAGCCTGACCCCGCCGCCGCCGCTGCAGACCAGCGAGGTGGTCTGGTTTGACGAGGCCTTCCCGGCGGGTGCCAAGGTGCAGGCTTCGGGCGAACCGACCCGGATCATCGAGGCCGCCCAGGGCCCGGTGTTCAGCGGCACGCGGGCGCTGCGGCGCAAGGCTGTCGGCGTGGCCCAGGATTTCTATTCGGGCGGCCCGGCCCTGGCGGTGCCCGCCAACGGCCGGCTCAGCGTCCAGTGCCACATCGATCCGCAGGATCCGCCCAAGGCGGTGATGCTGCAGTTCCACGTCGGCGGCTGGAACCACCGCGCCGTCTGGGGCGAGGAGGGCGCCATCCCCTTCGGCAAGGTGCGCACGCCGGAACGCGTCATGATGGGCCCGCTGCCCAAGGCCGGCGAGTGGGTGAAGCTGGAGGTGCCGATCGAGAAGATCGGCCTGAAGCCCGGCATGAAGGTCGACGGCTACGCCTTCACCCAGTTCGGCGGCACGGTGACCTGGGACCGCATGGCAATGAACTCGCGTGTCGATCCGGCCAAGGATCCGCAATGGTCGTGGAAGGTGTGGACAGAACGCAACCAAGGCCGGCGCATCGAGGGCCTGCCCAACGACCTGCAGACGCTCGTGCGCGGCAAGAAGGCGGCCGAATGGCCCGCCGCCGAAGTCAAACGCCTGCAGGAGTGGTGGTTTGAAAACGAGTTCCAAGGCGCCCGCGAAATCGTCCAGGGCGTCCGCGCCGAAAAGCTGGATCTGGAGGCCCGGCGCAAGACGCTCGAAGACACCATCCCGGCCACCTTCATCATGGCCGACCTGCCGGAACCGCGCGACAGCTTCGTCATGGAGCGCGGCCTGTACGACAAGCCGGGCGCCAAGGTGCAGCGCGGCACGCCGGCGGCCTTCCCGCCGCTCAAACCCGCCGGCGGCCAGCCGACCCGTCTGGATCTGGCCAACTGGCTGCTCGATCCGGCGCATCCGCTGACCGCGCGGGTGGCGGTGAACCGCTTCTGGCAGCAGTTCTTCGGCACCGGCCTGGTGAAGACCAGCAACGACTTCGGCTCGCAGGGCGAACCGCCCAGCCATCCCGAACTGCTCGACTGGCTCGCGGTGCAGTTCCGCGACGGCGGCTGGGATGTGAAGGCGCTGGTGCGCCTGCTGGTGACCTCGCACACCTACCGGCAGAGCGCCCGCTTCAGCGCCGAGGCCCTGCGCCAGGATCCGGAAAACCGCCTGCTCGCGCACGGCCCGCGTTTCCGCGCCGACGCCGAGGTCATCCGCGACAGCGCCCTGTTCCTGAGCGGTCTGCTCAGTCCGAAGATCGGCGGCAAGGGGGTCAAGCCCTACCAGCCCGAGAACATCTGGGAACCGGTGGGCTTCGGCGGCAGCAACACGCGCAACTACATTCAGGACAAGGGCGAGAGCCTGTACCGGCGCAGCCTGTACACCTTCTGGAAGCGCACCGCGCCGCCGCCGGCGATGACCACCTTCGACGCGCCCAACCGCGAATCCTCCTGCCTGCGCCGCGAGCGCAGCAACACGCCGCTGCAGGCGCTCAACCTGATGAACGACGTCCAACATTTCGAAGCGGCCCGGCAGTTCGCCCAGCGCATTCTCAAGGAGGGCGGCGCGAGCACCGACGCGCGCCTCACCTTCGCCTTTCGCAGCGCCACCAGCCGCCACCCGGACGCCCGCGAGGCGGAACTGCTGCGGCGCACGCTCGACCAGCACCTGGCGGCCTACCGCGGCCGGCCCGACGACGCCCGGCAGGCGGTCCGCTACGGCGAATCGACGCCCGACCCGGCGCTGGATCCGGTCGAACTGGCGGCCTGGACCCTGATCGCCAACCTCATCCTCAACCTCGATGAGGTGGTGACCAAGGGCTGATCAGCGGGACGCCTTCTTCGCCGCCGGCTTGGGTTTCAGCGAAGCCAGATAGGCCACGACGTCGCGCAGTTCGCGCGGCGTCAGGATGCCCAGCATGGGCGGCATCATCGACACCGGCGGCGTCTGCATGGCGACCTGCGCGCGGTTCAGGCGCAGCTCTTCGCCGCTGGTCTGGCGCAGGGTCACCGAAGCCGGGTCGTCGCGCAGCAGCGTGCCGGCCACGGTGCGGCCGTCCTTCAGCGTCACCGACACCAGGCCGTAGCCGGGCGCGATCTTGGCGACCGGATTGACCAGGGACTCGAGCAGCTCGGCCCGGCTGCGCTGCGCGCCGATGCTGCGCAGCAGCGGTCCCACCTGGCTGCCTTCCTTCTCCTCGACCGTGTGGCAGGCGATGCAGTTGGCGCCGAGGTGGTTGCTGACGATCTCGCGCCCGCCGGCGGCGTCCCCACCCTCGAGCAGGTCGTCGCGCGGCGCACTGGCGCGCGCCTGCTGGTAGGCGCTCACGCGTTCGGCCAGCGCTTCCCGCCCCTGCACCGCCTCGAGGACGTCGAGCTTGAGCCCGGCTTCGACCTTGCCCGCGGTCAGGCGCTGCAGCCAGCGCTCGAGCAGGCCATCAATCGCCTTGCCCGGACGGGTCGCCACGCGCCGCAGCGCCGCCTGCTTCTCTGCCAGAGTGCCCTGCTCGAGCACGCGCGACACCTCGACCAGGGCCTCCGCTTCCGGCCGGTGCGCCAGCGTCTCCGCCAGCGCCTGCTGGCGCAGCTCCGTCGGCGCCGCTTTGCCCGCCGCCAGGCGCAGGGCCTCGGCAAACGCCGGCGTCGCCGCGTGCTGGGCGCCCATCAACTGCAGCGCGCCCGCGCGCAGCTCGGCCCGGGCCGCAGGGTCGGCGAGGATCGCGGCGAGAACGTCCGCACCGACCCGCAACTCGAGCTGCACCATCAGCTCGATCGCCGCCGCCTTGAGGGCGGAATCGGTCACGGCCAGCAGCGCCTCGACCCGCGGCTGCACGGCCGCCGCCAGCTCGGCGCGATCGCGCGGGGGAAAGCGGCGGTTGACGCCGTCGATGCGATCCAGCTGCGGCGGCGCCGTGAACGCCAGCAGGCACTGCAACGACTCCAGCCGCGCGGCGGCCGCCGTGGCGGGCTCGCCGGCAACGGGCGGGCGCAGCGCCGTGTCGAGCAGGCGCTGCACCGCCTCCGCACCGCCGAGGCGCAGGTTGGCGTTGATCGCCCGGCGCAGGGCCGCCTCGGGCAGGGCGCGCGGCGCCGCCAGCAGCCGGGCAAGCGCCGCCAGCAGCCGGGCAAGCGCCGGCAGGGCTTCGGCAATGCCGTCGTCGTCATGAATGGCCCGTGCTGCCTCGGCGACGATGGCCGGATCCGCATCCTGCAGGAAGGCGGCCACCTGCGGCGACTGCTGGCGCGCCAGGGCCAGCGCAGCCAGCAAGCGGACGGACGCGTCCTGGTGTCCGGCCTGGGCGGCCAGCCAGCCGGCCTCGGCACAGCCGGCGAGGCCGGTCACCCAAGCATGGCGCAGCCAGGCATCACCGGCGTCCGGGGCCGCCCGGTGCAGCAGCGCCTCGGCCGCTTCCGCCACCTCCAGCTTGCCCAGGGCAATCGCCGCGAAAAAGCGCACCCGCGGCGCAACGTGGTCGAGCAGACCGGTCAAGGCCCGCCCGGCGGCCGCGTCGCGCGGACCGTCGCCCAGCACCTTGGCCCACTGCGCCAGCAGTTCCGGCTCGGCCGTCAGCCCGGGCTGCACGGCCAGCAGCGACGCCACCGGCATCTGGCCGCGGCGCAGGCCGATGCCGCAGCCCCAGAGCGCGTGCACACGGGCCAGCAGCGGTCGCGTCGCATCCTGGGCCAGCGCGGTGAACACGGACCACCGGCCGCGGCGCGCCAGTTCCAGCTGCGCTCCCACGCGGACCCGCTGGTCGGCATGGCCGAGCAGCGTCGTCAGGCCCGCTTCGTCGGTCGCGGCAAACCCGGCCTGGAGCAGGGCCTGCGTTTCCCGCCGTCCCGGCTCCCGCTCAGCTTCCGGCACGTCGACCCGCCAGATGGCGCCCTTCTCGTCGAGCGGATAGCCGCCCATCCAGTCGGCCATGTAAAAGCTGCCGTCGGCCGCCCAACTCATGCCGATGCCCATGATGCCGCTGTTGACCAGCCGGGCCCGGCTCATGCGGAAGGCCGCGCCGTCGGCCTCGACCGTGAAGGCCTCCATCTTGCCGGAGGGAAACTGATTCAGCAGGAAGTGCCCGCGCAGGCGCCGGCCCAGAGCGGTGCCGGGCTCGCGCAGAAAGCCGGCCGGACCGTTCGAGTAATTGGCCAGCGGCGGGGTGATGAACAGCGCCTGGACCGCCCCGGCTTTCCAGAGGTTCTCGCGCACCCAGCGGCTCTCGCTCTTCATGTACTGATGGCTGCAGCGCCAGCCGCTGTCGCTGCGCTCGGCGATGTAGACGAAGCGCTCCTGCTCGCCGGGCATGTCGGCATCGTTGTCGACGCCGAACAGGTTGCCCAGATCGTCGAAGGCGACTTCCTGAACGTTGCGCAGGCCGTGGGCAAAAACCTCAAAGCCGCTGCCGTCGGGCTCGACGCGCATGACCGCGCCCTCATGCGGGTGGTACCACCGGCGGCCCTGGCGGTCGGTGACGTTCACGCCCTTGTCGCCGATGCTCCAGTAGATGCGGCCGTCCGGCCCCAGGCGCGGTCCGTGCATGTCGTGGCCGGCGTAGGCGATGTGCATGCCGAAACCGTGCGCCACCACCTCGCGGACGTCGGCGACGCCGTCGTCGTCGGTGTCCTTGAGCCGCCAGAGGTCGGGAGCAATAGTCGCGTAGACCCAACCGTCGTGGTAGAGCAGGCCGGCGGCGATGCCGGTGACTTCGGCGTTGAAGCCCTCGGCAAACACCGTCATCCGGTCGGCGGTGCCGTCGCCGTCAACGTCGCGCAGCTGGTAGATGCGCTCGCTGTGCACGGTCAGATCCTTCCAGTCGATCGAACCGTCGCGGTTGTGATCCTTCAGGCCGCCGCGCGGCACCCG
>CAYYJK010000102.1:8983-11547 GCA_964472185.1 uncultured Prosthecobacter sp. | reverse complement strand
CCATGAACCCGCCCACCCTCGAACCCTACCTGTTCTTCAACGGCCGCTGCGAAGAGGCGCTGCATTTTTACCGCGACGCTCTCGGCGCCGAGATCCAGATGCTCATGCGCTTCCAGGACAGCCCGGAACCGCCGCCGCCCGGCCTGCTGCCGCCGGACTACGGCGCCAAGATCATGCACGCCGCCCTCCGCATCGGCGGCAGCATGCTGATGGCCTCCGACGGCTGCGGCGGCGAAGCGCCCTTCGGCGGCTTTTCGCTCTCGCTCAATCTGGCCAGCGCGGCCGAAGCCGACCGCTGCTTCAGCGCGCTTCTGGAAGGCGGCCGAGTCACCATGCCCCTGGGCCCAACCTTCTGGTCGCCGCGCTTCGGCATGCTGGTCGATCGCTTCGGCGTCGGCTGGATGATCCACGTTGTCGCCGAATCCCCCGCCAGCTCGCCGCCGTGACTCCCGAGCCCGCCAGCAACGCCGGCTGAGTCCGGCAACCCAGAACCAGCCCCCCGCTCCCATGAACGAATACATCGACGGTTTCGTCATCCCCCTGCCCAAGAACAAGCTTGGCGACTATCAGGCCATGGCCGAAACGGCCGCCCAAATCTGGATGGAACACGGCGCCCTCGAAGTGCGCGAATGCGTCGCCGAAGACACCGACGCCAAGGACATGGTGCCCTTTCCCCGGCTCGCCGGTGCCGGCAGCGAGGAGACCGTGGTGTTTTCCTGGATCCGCTACCGCTCGCGCGAGCACCGCGACGCCGTGAACGCCCGGGTCATGGCCGATCCGCGCATCCAGGCGATGTGCCCGGCGGAAGGCCAGCCAGCGCCGTTTGACTGCCGGCGCATGGCCTACGGCGGATTCCGCACGCTGGTGGCGCACTGAGGCGGCGCCACCTCACTCCTCGTCGCGGGCGTTGAGGCCGGCGGAGATGAGCAGCACCCGGAAGCCGACATCGTCGGCGCGCTCCTGCACGCCGACTTTGCGGCGGTAGGACGCCAGCAGCTCCTGGCGGTCATGGCTCGTGTAAGCGGCGCCCCGGGCCACGCCCTCGGTTCCCGAGCCGTCCCAGGCGTCCGCCACCCACTCCCAGGCATTGCCCGAGAGATCGAACAGGCCGCGGCTGTCGGCGCGGAAGCTCGCCACCGGCGCCAAGCCGGCATGACCGTCGTCATAGCCGGCCAGCGAATCCTTCGGACCGGCATTGGCCGTCTTGTCACGCAGGTTGGCCACGCGGCCCGTCGGCACCGGCGCGTAGCCCCAGGGATAGATGCCCTCGATGCGCGTGCTACGTTCCGAGGGCGAAGCGCCCTTCTCGCGCGGCAGGTAGGCGGCCATGCTCCACTCGTCGTCGCTGGGCAGCCGGTACTCCTGATCCGGCTCCAGCAGGCCCTTGCCGCGTTCGCGGTCGGTCAGCCAACGGCAGAACTGCTCGGCCTCGGTGCGGCTGACCCGGGTCACCGGCAATTCGGGATCCTGATCGAGCACGCGCCCCTCGACCGGCGGCTGGTTGGTGCTGCGCGCGAACTCGGCAAAATCCTTCCGCCGGGTCTCCACCGCGGCCAGCATCGCCCGGCCCAGCGGCACCATGCGGATGCCCAGGCTGTTTTCCCAGGCCTTGCCAAAGACCACGGCCCCGCTCGCGCGCAGGCGCAGGTTGAAGCTCATCGCCTGGCCCTCCTTGAGGTTGCCGCGGGCGAACTCGCTCTTGTAACCGGGCAGGCGCACCTCGTAGGCGAACGCCTCGGCGCGCACGCGCGCCAGCTGCAGGGGCGTGACGCCGACGCGCAGTTCGCCGTCGTAGACCTCGGCGCCGCGCGGCGTGCTGTCGAGAGTCACCCGGCCGTAGGGCACGCGGATGACTTCCGCACGGATCGCCTGCCAGCCCGGACGCGGCACGGAACCCGGAGGCTGCGGAATGTTCGCCGCCTTCCACGTGTACTCGTGGTCGATGTCGAGGCGGCCGCTCTGGCGGTCGCGGCTGGTCATCCAGGCGCAGAAGGCGTCCGCATCCGCGTCCGGAATCATCACGCAGTTGAGGATTTTCTTCTCCGGCGTGACGAACGGCACCACGCCGAACTCGGCGGCGCGCAGGGTCGCCTCCAAAAACGCCCGGAACAGGGTGACCTCGACCGGCAAATCGGCGATGTGGCGGTCCTTGCGGAAGGTGAACCACTGGCCGTAGACGTTCTGCCAGGGCCGGTTCTTCTGCGGCGGCTGCGGCAGCGGCGGCGCTGCCGGCACCGGCAGCGGCCGCTCGAAGGCCCAGTTCTGCTGGTACTTGGCCGCTGACAGCCCGGCACCCGCCAAGGCGGAGCCCACCAGCGTGAACACGGCGGCGCGGCTGAACCGGCGCAGGAAGCCCTCCCGGCGGAGCTCGCCGACCCGCTGCAGCGCCTCGGCAAAATCACCCGCCGTCTGGAACCGCTCGTTCAGGTCAGGCGCGCAGGCCCTGCAGATGACCCGGTTGAGATCGAGCCAGAACGGCCACTCCTCGTCGCTGAGGTTCGACGGCACTTCGGGAAACTCCATGCGGTCCTTGCCGCTGCTCATCTCGTACAGCACCTTGCCCA
>CAYYJK010000102.1:4674-8883 GCA_964472185.1 uncultured Prosthecobacter sp. | reverse complement strand
TGCAGGATGTGCACCAGGCAGGGATGGCCGCGCGAAATCGGCTCGAACTGCTGGATGCCCAGGAACTCGCGCTGGAAGGTGCGGGTCAGTTCGAAGTCCTCGCGCCAGACGATCTTCACCGCGCGGTAGGCGCCGGTGACGCTCTGCGCCAGCCAGACTTCGCCGTAGGCGCCCGAGCCGATGCGCTTGATCAGCGTGTAGTCGGGAATCAGGATGTCGTCGCGGTGCGAAGGCGGGCCGTCCTGATGGCGCACGCCGCGCGGCGGCGCAGGCAGCCGGGCCGCGCCATCCGTGCTGCCCAGGCCGGGGGCCGAGGCGTCAGAGGGCGGCGGATGGGCGTCTCCGGAAAAGGACATTCAGGTGGAGCATACGTGCCGGACCCGGCACTGACAATCACTCGCTTGCGCGGCGCCGGCCGGAAATCAGCCCCGCCGGGCGGCGGACAGGGCCAGCAGCAGCCAGCCGGCCATCAGGCTGAGACCGCCGAAGGGCGTGACGTGCGCCAGCCAGCGCTGCTGGGTCAGGGCCAGCAGATACAGGGAGCCGCTGAACAGCAGGACGCCGGCGAACAGGCAGCGCCAGGACCAGTCCGCGAGACGGCTGCCGGTGCGCCCCGCCAGGGCCAGCACGGTGAGCAGGATCGCATGCGGCAGGTGGTACTCGACCGCCGTCCGCCAGTGCTCAAGCTCGCCCGCCGCCTTGACCAGGTCATGCACCCGGCCATGCGCCCCCATGGAGCCCAAAGCGATGGCGGCAAATCCCAACAGGGCGGAGAGGCGGAGGCGGTCGCGGTCGGCTGGCATGCCCCACCGGAACGCGCCGGCGGCGGAATGCAATCCCGGAAATGCACCCGCGTCGGCAAAAAAAATCCGCCGCAGAACCGAATTCTGCGGCGGAGTTGCGGAACGGCCCGGGGTCAGCGGCCGAACGAGAAGAAGAAGCTGGCGGCGCGGTGATGCGGCGGCACCGGCAGCACCGGGCGGTGGCTGTGGTGGTGGTGACCGCGGTGCGAGCCGTAGTGGCGCGGGCGGCAGACGCCGCAGCCGCAGCTCGAATGCTGCGTCACCCAGCGGCCGTGCGGGCGGCCGTAGCGGTCGTGACCGCAGACCTCGTACACGGCGTACACCGGCCGGCCGCAGGGCAGGTAGCTGACCACGCGGCGGTGGTAGCAGTCATCGTAAGCGCGGGCGGCAGTCGGAGCGGCGATGCCGGCAACAGTGAGGACGGCAAGAAGAGCGAGAACTTTTTTCATGGCTTGAACAGGTGGTTCAGGGGCTTTCGACGCAGCCCCTGACGCCCTATTCAGGCCTTCCGAAAAAAATTCCGCCTCCCTCAGCCCTCGAACTTTTTGACCAGCAGCGCCGAGTTGTGACCGCCGAAGCCGAAGCTGTTGCTGAGCGCGGCGTTGACCTTGGCCGGACGCGCGACGTTGGCAACGATGTCGACGTCCACTTCGGGGTCGAGGTTCTCGACGTTGATGGTCGGCGGCACGATCTGGTCGCGCAGGGCGAGCACGGAGGCGGCCAGCTCGATGCCGCCGGCGGCGCCGAGCAGGTGGCCGGTCATCGACTTGGTGCCGGAGACCAGCAGGCCCTTCTGGGCGTAGTCGCCGAACGTGCGCTTGATGGCGCGCAGCTCGCAGAGGTCGCCCACCGGGGTGGAGGTTGCGTGCGCGTTGACGTAGCCGACGTCGGTCGGGTTGAGCTTGGCGTGCCGCAGCGCGATGTCCATGCACTTGGAGGCGCCCAGGCCTTCCGGATGCGGTGCGGTCAGGTGGTAGGCGTCAGCGGTGACCCCGTAGCCGGCGAGCTCGGCGTAGATCGTCGCACCGCGCTTCCTGGCATGCTCGAGCTCCTCGATCACCACCACGCCGGAGCCTTCGCCCATGACGAAACCGTCGCGGTCCTTGTCCCAGGGGCGGGAGGCGCGCTCGGGCTCGTCGTTGCGCAGCGACAGCGCCTTCATGTTGGCGAAGCCGGCCAGGCCGCAGGGGCGGATCGAGGCCTCGGAACCGCCGCAGACGATGGCGTCGGCATCGCCGAATTTGATGATGCGCCAGGCCTCGCCGATGTTGTTGTTGGAGGTCGCGCAGGCGGTGGTGATGCACATGTTCGGGCCCATGAAGCCGAACTCGGTGGCGATCATGCCCGTGGCGATGTTGGTGATCATCATCGGGATCAGGAAGGGCGAGACGCGACCCGGCCCCTTGTTGAGCAGGATTTCGTACTGGGTCTCGATCGTGCTCAGGCCGCCGATGCCGCTGCCGACCATGACGCCGACGCGGTAGGGATCCAGGCTGTCCGGATTGAGGCCGCTGTCCTTGACGGCCATCTTCGAGGCCGCCATGGCCAGCTGGAAGAAGCGGTCGGCGCGGCGGGCCTCCTTGTGGTTGTTGAAGAACGGCGTCGGATCGAAGTCCACCACCTCGCCCGCGATCTTGCAGTCGTAGTTCGAAGTGTCCATGCTCTGGATGCGGCGGATGCCGCTCTTGCCAGCCAGGAGATTCTTCCAGAAATCGTCCTTGTTGTTCCCGAGGGGGGAAACGACTCCGATTCCGGTGATGACGACGCGGCGTTCGCTCATGTGTGCAAAAAAGATGGGGTGGGTTGGCCGTCCAGAGAACACGCTTTGCCCCCAGGGGCAAGGGATTTTCCGGCCGCCGCCGGCTCAGGTGCGCAGCAGCAGATCGTGACGCGGCCGGCTGTGTTTCTGGCGGTTGGTCAGCGGCGGCAGCTCGAGGTGGAACAGATGGCGCAGGGTCTGGTTGTGATGGCGGAGCGTGCGGCGCGCCGCCTCCTGCAGCGCCTGCCAGCGCCGCCAGGGATGCGCCGGCGCATGGGTGAGGTGGCGCAGCAGACTCAGCCACTCGATGTAGGCGCGCGAGATGTCGCCCTCCGCCACCTCCTGCCGCAATTCCCGGCTGCCGGGCCGGTCGGGATGCTGGAGCGCCGCCAGCAGCTCCGCAGCCCCCTCGCCATAGTCCGGCGGCAGGCCGTTCTCCAGGTAGCCGTGGTGGTTGATGAAGCCGTAGGTGTTGCGGCAGACCGCGCCCAGGCGCTCCGAGCCGCAGGCCACCGGCAGGTCGAACTTGGCCCCGCTGCGCAGGTTCGCCAGGTGCTCGATGAGCTCGTCGACCGGGTAGGCCTCGTCCTCCAGCGCGGCGACCACCGCCAGCCCCTCGCCGCCCTGGAAAAACGAGAAAATTTCGCCGCGCCGGGTGGGCGCCCCCTGCCCGTCGATCAGGCCCAGCGCGCGCCAGCTGTGGATCGGCGATCCCGGTCTGGGCTGGCGGTCCGCCGTGTCGGCGGCGCGCTCGTCCTGGACGCCGGTCTCGCGCTTTACGGCCAGCGTGCGCTCCGGCGGCCGGAACAGTGGCACCTCGTGGGCATCGCGGTGCACCGGCACCTCGACCTCAGCCAGATCGAACACGGCGAACACCAGTCCCTCCTTGGTCACCAGCGCCGCCAGACGCGGCAGCACCTCGGCGTGAACCTCCTCCCGGTGCGGCTCAAGAATGGCCGCCGCCAGCGTCGCGGCGTACAGCACTTCGACCTCTTCCAGCGCGACCTGCTCGGCCTTGCGCGGCAGCTTGAGCAGGCGCCGCAGGCTTTTCGTCGGCCGGATCCAGCCCGGCGCCGCATCGACGGGCTGGCCCAGCGAGATCTCGACGCCGTAGCGGTCCGCGGCCAGCTTGCCGACGCGTCCGATGCCGTGGGCGAAGCGTGCGACGAACGCGGGCAGGCTCAGTGCCGGAGCGATGCGGTCGCCGCCGCTGATCCAGGCTTCGCCCAGGCGGGCGCGTTGCGGCGGCAGGCTGCCTTTGCGTTCCCAGTCGCCGCGCGAGTTGAGGATCTGCTTCTCCGTGGCCTCCAGACCGAACAGCGCCTTCACCTCCTGCAAACCCGGGGCGAGCGCCCCTTCGGCCACATGCTCCTCCAGCCCCAGCAGCGGCGCCTCACGCGCATACAGCCGGCCGGCAAACCGCTCCGCGGCCCGGAACGGGTTGTCGCCGGTCTGCGCGGCGTGCTTCATGACGCGCAGGAAGATCGGCCAGGCCAGCAGGCTGCCGCGCTGCAGCCGCGCCGGCCGGGCATCCATCAGCGACGGACTCTGCCGCGTGGTCACCACGTAACCGCGCTCATCCAGGCCGCGCCGCCCGGCGCGGCCGTACATCTGCAGCAGCTCGTCCGGCGTCAGCTTGTGCTCGGA
>CAYYJK010000102.1:2924-4574 GCA_964472185.1 uncultured Prosthecobacter sp. | reverse complement strand
TGGGTCAGCTCCAGCGGCGCCCCCTGCGGCAGGTCCGCGGCCAGCCGGCGCGCGATCGACTCGGCCTCCTTGCGCCGCGGCGAAAAGATCAGCAGCGGCGCGAGGTCGGCCAGCAGGACCGCCGCCGCCAGCTTGGGCCAGAAATGCTCCAGATGCCGGTTCAGCCGCTGCGGCAGCGATTCCCAGGGCATCTCCTCCAGAGGCACCGGCCGTTCCTGGGTTTTCACCACTTCGGCGAGCCGCTCCAGCCGGCGCAGCCAGGCGGCCACATCCTCGGGATTGGCCACGGAACCGCTCAGCAGCAGCAGCCGCGTCTCCTTCGGCGCCAGCGCGATGGCCGCCTCGTAATGGCTGCCGCGCGCCGGATCGGCGATCATCTGGTACTCGTCGATCACCAGCAGGGCCGGCCCCTCGCCGCGCACCAGCCGCTCCAGCTGGGTCTCCAAAGTCGCCACCAGCACCGGCGCCTGGATGTTTTCGGACACGTCGCCCGTGGCGATGCCCACCTCCCACTTCGCCTCCCGCCATTCGGCGTACTTGTCGTTGGCCAGCGCCCGCGTCGGCACCGTGTACACCGCCTGGCCGGCCAAGGAGCGCGACTGGTGCAGCAGCTCGAAAATGTAGGTCTTGCCGGCCCCGGTCGGCGCGCTGACCACGACGTCGGTGCCGGCGCGCAGCAGGTTGACCGCCTGATGCTGCCAGAGGTCGGGTAGCTTGAGGCTGTTAAGCGAAGGCAGCATGACGGAATCATGGGTTACGAACGCCGAGGCCTACCCGCAAGGCCCGGTTGCTGCGCGCCGGACCAAAAACAGCCTTTTGCAACTTTTGATGCTGGATTTTTATCAGTCAGACATGCAAAATATTTTTATTCAAACCGCCAACCATGTCCATTCGACTAGAGCGTTTGATGGATGCCCAAGTCTCCGCTTGGGTCGCACTGGCACTGGGGTTGCTGCCGGTTGTTCACGGCCAGGATCCGGCCCCACCGGCCTCCGAACTGCTCGCCCGCGGTGAAGCGGCTTACAACCGGCAGGACTGGCCGGCCGCCCTGGAGGCGTTCCAGAGCTTTCTCAACGACTATGGCGGCCTGGAAGGCGCCGAGGAGACCACCCGCCGGGTGCGGCCGCTGGCCGGAATCTGCCAAGTGCGCCTGGGCCAGTTTGAAAGTGCCGCCCCCCTGCTCGCCGAAGCGCTGGCGGATCCCGGGCTGGATCCGGCGCTGCGCACCGACCTGCGCTTTTTCGCCGGCTTGACCGCCTGCCGCACCGGCAAGCACGAGGAGGCGCGCCGCGAACTCGGCCAGCTGTTCAACGACCCGCGCGTGGAAACCACGCGCCGGCTGGAAGCCCTGATTCTCGGCGGCCTGACCTATGTGCTTGAGGAGAACTGGCCCGGAGCGATCGGCTTCTTCCAGAAGTACCGCCGCGAGATCCGCGGAGCCAGTCCGGAGGCCGGCGGCCGCGCCGACCTGCTGCACCTTCACGCCCTGATGCAGGCCGGCCGCTGGGACGAGGCGCTGGCACTGGCTGGCGAGGTTCATGCCCGGCGCGACGACCTGCGCCAGCTGGTGACCTTTGCCAGCCTGACCGTGGAGCTCGGCGCGCGCAGCCTCGAGCAGGAGCGCCCGCACGCGGCGATCGCGGCGCTGCG
>CAYYJK010000102.1:0-2824 GCA_964472185.1 uncultured Prosthecobacter sp. | reverse complement strand
TCGGCGACCCTGCATCTGATCGGCGGCTGGATGGCGCTGGGGCGCTGGAACCGGGCGGTCCGGGCCGCCGACGTTTATCTGGAGCGCTTCGGCAGCGGCAACGCCTCCGGCCAGTTGCCGGGCGTGCTCTTTGCCCGGGCGCAGGCGCTGGAAGGCCAGGGGCAGCACGAAGCGGCCGCCGAAGCCTGTGCCGAAGTCAGCCGCCGCTTCCCCGACGATACCCTGGCCCCGCGCGCCCGTTTCCAGCAGGCCTATAACCTGCTGCAGTTGGAACGCCACCACGACGCCGAAACCCTGCTGGCGAACCTGCTGAACGATCTGGAGCCGGACCACGAACTCTGGCCGCACGCCGCCTTCTGGCGCGCCATGACCTTTTACTTCGACCAGCAGTGGGCGCACGCGCGCCGGCACCTGGACGCCTATCTGGAGGCGACCGCCGGGCGGCCGGCTGCGCGCGGCGACTACGACGACGACGCCCCGTTTCGCCGGGCCTACAGCTTCTTTGCCGAAGCGCTGTACGACGAGGCGGTGGAAGCCCTGCAGGCTTTCGAAAAGAAGCACCCCGCCAGCGAATGGCTGCCCGAGGCGCAGCTCACCCTCGGCGACAGCCTGGCGGCGCTCGGTGAACTCGACGCCGCCATGGCGGCGTACGCCCGCATCGACGTCGCGGCGACCGGTTTTCACGACGAGGGCTGGATGAAACGCGGGCAAATCCTGCGCCTGCGCAAGGATCTGGCCGGTCTCAAGGCCCACGGCCAGGAGTTCCTGCGCCAGCGTCCCGACAGCCCGCGCCTGGCCGAAGCCCTGCACTGGCTGGGCTGGGCCGCCCGCCAGGAAGGCCGGACCGAGGAAGCTCGGCAGATCTACTGGGAGGCCGTGCGCCGGTTTGGCAACGATCCGGTCCGGCCCGCGCTGGAGGATCTGTTCCTGGCGCTGGGCGGTTTCTACCCCGGCGACCAGCAGACGGCATTCCAGAGCCTGCTGCAGCAGGAACGGCAGCGCGCCGAAAGCCGGGCGCAACCGCGCTATGCGGTGCGGCTCGACTGGACGGAAGCCCGGATGCTGCAGCGCCGGCAGCCGGACGAAGCCCGCGCGCGCCTAGCCCGGCTCGGCAGCCGCCTCGAGCCCCGGGAGACAGCGCCGCAGCTGCTTCTCGACTGCGCCGAAGCCCTGGCCGCGCTCGATGACCGAGCCGGCGCCGGGCGCCTGTTTGAAGGTCTCCGGCGCTGGTACCCGCGGGCGCCGGAGCGCGACCGCGCCTATGCCGGCCTCGGGTTTCTGGCCCTGGCCGAGGGGGACTCAGCCCGTGCGCTGGCCATGTTCGACCGCTTTGAGAAGACGGCGGTCCTGCCCAGATCCGCGCCCGACGCCCAGGGCATCGTCCTGGTGGAAGCCGAAATCGGCGGTCGGGTGGCGCTGGCCCGCGCCGGCCTCCTGCCCGCCACGGATCACGAGCGGGCGCTGCACCTCTACTTGGCGGTGCAGCGCTCCAAGGCCATGCCCTCGCGCCTGCGCGCCGAGGCCTTCCTGGGCGCCGCCACCCTGCTGGCCGGCCGCGGCCGGCACCGCGAAGCCCTGCCCTACTACGAGCAGGTCTACATCCTGTTCAACCGCCACCCCGATTTGGTCGCCCGCGCCTACTGGGGTCGCGGCCAGGCGCTGGAAAAACTCGGTCAGACCGAGAAGGCCCGCGAGGTCTACTCCGAACTGGCCCAGCGCGCGGATCTGCAAACCACCCGCGAGGCGGCCGCGGGCCGAACCCGGGCGCTGACCCTCGGCGGCCTGCTCGCCCCCCGGGTTCCTGAAGGCGGCGAAACGCCGCCCAGCCCGCCCGCCAACGCTCCCGCAGAGGTCCGATCATGAACGCCCTGGCACCCGCTTTGCTGCCCTTGCTTGCGCTCGCCGCGGCGGCCCAGACGGCCGACGACGCCCGCCGGGCCCTGCGCCAGCGCGGCGACCTCGATGAAATCCGCTGGAAGGATCCGACCCAGGGACCGGCGTTCAAGGCGGGCGTGGTCCGCGCCACCGCCACCGGCCTGGAGGTTCAGCGCACCCTGCCGTCCGGCGTGCTGAAACGCGAACTGCCCTACGCGCAGGTCGGCGGCGTGAAATTCGGTCTCACCCAGGGCGAGCGGCAGCTCCTCGCCGACGCCCGGCCGGAGCACGCCGAGGTGCTGCGCGTCTTCTGGGAGGCTCGCAGCCGGACGCTGACGCTGTCCGGATCCAATGCCGGCGACTTCGGGCTGGCGCTGGCGAGGGCCCTGCGCGGCAACGGCAGCCCGGCCGCCCTGACGGAGGCGCAGCGCCTGGCCGCCGAGATCGCCGGACAGGATCACGACCCGCAGCGGCGCAGCCAGGCACGCCAGGAGGGCCAGACGCTGGCCTTCCTGCATCTGCAGCGCACCGGCAAGCCGGCGGAGATTGAAAAACGCGCCTGGGCCGTGACGGAGGCCGCTGAAGACAGCCCGCCGGACCTGATGCTGCTGGCCACCGCCTGCCTGCGCGAGCGCGAGTTCGCCGCCCTCCAGCGTCTCGAAACGGAGCACCCGCGCTGGACCGAGGATGCGGAGATCGAACCGCAGCGGCAGCGCCACTACCACCTCGCGCTCGATCTCGCGCTCTACCCCAGCCTGTTCCACCCGCTGCGCGCCACGGAGGCGGCGGCCGGCCTCTGGCACGCGGCCCAGGTGCACCTGCACTGCCGCGAAATCCCGCAGGCGGCGGCGGCCCTGGAAGACCTGCTGGCCCTGTACCCGGACACGCCGGCCGCCCTGCAGGCACGCGCGCTGCTGCCGGCCCTGCAGACCGGCGCCCCCGCCCAACC
>CAYYJK010000101.1:0-11552 GCA_964472185.1 uncultured Prosthecobacter sp. | reverse complement strand
CCCCATGCATCGTTTACTCGTCCTCAGCCTCGTGCTGGGAGCGCTGGCCTCGTGCGAGCGCGCCCCGCGCGCCGCCACCGCCGCCGCTCCGCCTCCACCCGTGACCCTGGCCAAACCGCTGTCCGCCCAGCTGGTCGAGTGGGATGAATTCATCGGCCGTCTCGATGCGCCGGAGTCCGTCGAAGTGCGGGCGCGGGTGTCCGGCTACCTGGAAAAGGTGCATTTCCGCGAGGGCAGCGACGTCAAGGCGGGCGACCTGCTGTTTTCCATCGATCCGCGGCCCTACCAGGCGGTGGTCGACCAGGCGCAGGCCGACGTCGAGCGCGCGCAGGTGCGGCTGGAGCTGGCCAAGATGGAATCGCGGCGCGCCAAGGGCCTGATCGAGTCCAAGGCCATTGCGGTCGAGGAGATTGAGCAGCGCAACCAGGCCCTGGCCGAGGCCGAGGCCACCCTGCGCTCTGCCAAGGCGACGCTGGAGCAGGCGCGCCTGGACCTGGAGTTCACCCAGCTGCGCGCGCCGATCAGCGGCCGCACGGGCGACATCCTGATCACGCCGGGCAACCTGATCAACGGCGGCACCAACAACTCCAACGCCAGCGTGCTGACCACCATCGTCTCGCTCGACCCGATCCACTGCTACCTGGACGTCGACGAACAGTCCGCCCTCAAGTACCGCCAGTTGCGCCGCCTTGGGGAGCGCGCCAGCGCGCTCGACGGCGAGATCCCGGCCGAGATGGCCCTGGCCAACGAGCAGGGGTACCCGCACCAGGGGGTCATCGACTTCGTCGACAACCGCCTGGACCCCAGCACCGGGGTGATCCGCTCGCGCGCCCAGTTTCCCAACCCCGGGGGACTGATGGCGCCCGGTTTCTTCGCCCGCGTGCGCATCCCCGGCAGCGGCCGGTATGACGCCCTGCTGGTGCACGACAACGCCGTCGGCAGCGACCAGGGCAAGCCCTTCGTCTACGTCGTCGGCGCGGACGCGGTCGTCCGCCAGGTGCCGGTGGATCTCGGCCCGCTGCATGAGGGGCTGCGCGTCGTGAAGCGCGGCCTGGGCAAGGACGACCGGATCGTGGTCGACGGCATGGCCCTGGTGCGCAACGGCACCAAGGTGGCCGTGCAGGCGGAGCGGCCGATGCGCGAAGCCGTCGCGCCCCCCCAGACGCAAACGAAGTAAGCGCCCGCCATGAACATCGCCCGCTTTTTCGTGGACCGGCCCATTTTCGCCACGGTCCTGAGCATCGTCATCACCCTCCTTGGCGGCCTGGCCTTCTTCGGCCTGGCGGTCAACCAGTATCCCGAAGTGGTGCCGCCAACCGTCGTGGTCAGCGCCACCTACCCAGGGGCCAACGCCCAGACCGTGGCCGACACGGTCGCCACCCCGCTTGAGCAGGAGATCAACGGCGTCGAGGGCATGCTGTACCTGTCCTCGTCCTGCACCAACGACGGGCGCATGAACCTGACGGTGACCTTCAAGCTCGGCACCGACCTCAACCAGGCGCAGGTGCTCGTGCAGAACCGCGTCAACGCCGCCCTGCCGCGCCTGCCGGAGGACGTCCGCCGCCTGGGCGTGCTGGCGCAGAAACGCTCGCCCGACCTCACCCTGGCCGTGCAGTTCTACTCGCCCGACGGCTCGCGCGACGTCATCTACCTGTCCAACTACGTCCTGCTGCAGGTGCAGAACCAGATCGCCCGCCTGCCCGGCGTGGCCGAGGCCTCGACCCTCGGCGGGCTGGACTTCTCGATGCGCATCTGGCTCGACCCTGACAAGATCGCCGGGCGCGACCTGACCGCCGGCGACGTCCTGCGCGCCATCCGCGAGCAGAACGTCCAGGTGGCCGCCGGCCAGCTCGGCGCCATGCCCGCGCCCGAAGGCAACAGCTTCAACTACACCCTCACCACCAAGGGCCGACTGATCACGGCGGAGGAGTTCGGCGACATCGTCATCAAGACCAACCGCGACGGCCAGGTGATCCGCGTCCGCGACGTCGCGCGCATCGAGCTCGGCGCCCGCGACTACGCGGTGAAGAGCTACATGGACGGCCTCAACGCCGTGTCGCTGCGCGTCTTCCAGCTGCCGGGCACCAACGCCCTGGACACCGCCGACAACGTCTACGCCGAGATGGAGAAGCTCGCCGAGCGCTTCCCGCCAGGCGTCGGCTACCGCATCAACTACGACCCCACCCGCTTCGTTCGCGCCTCGATGCAGTCGGTGCTGCACACCCTGCTCGAGGCCGTTGTGCTCGTGGTCTTCGTCGTGGTGATTTTCCTGCAAAACTGGCGCGCCTCGCTCATCCCCCTGCTGGCCGTGCCGGTGTCCCTGGTCGGCACGCTGGCGGTCATGCAGGCCTTCGGCTTCACCCTCAACAACCTGTCCCTGTTCGGCCTGGTGCTGGCCATCGGCATCGTCGTCGACGACGCCATCGTCGTCGTCGAGAACGTCGAACGCTTCATCGCCCAGGGGCACTCGCCGCGCCAGTCCACCCTGCTGGCGATGAAGGAGGTGACCGGGCCGGTCATCGCCGTGGCCCTGGTGCTCACCGCCGTGTTCGTGCCCACCGCCTTCCTCGGCGGCATCACCGGCGAGTTCTACCGCCAGTTTGCGCTCACCATCGCGGCCTCCACGATCATTTCGGCCTTCAACTCGCTGACCCTCAGCCCGGCGCTGACCGCCCTGCTGCTGCCCCGGCACGGCGCCAAGCCGGACGCTCTGCAGCGCCTGATCGACCTGCTGTTCGGCTGGTTTTTCCGCGCCTTCAACGCCTTCTTCAACGGTGTCTCCAACCTGTTCGGCGCCATCGTCGGCCGGCTCACCCGCGTCGCCCTGGTCGTCCTGCTCGTCTACGCCGGCCTGATCGGCTTTGCCGGCCACCTGTTCAAGGTCACGCCCACCGGCTTCATCCCGACCATGGACATGGGCTACCTGATGGTGGTGGTCCAGCTGCCGGACGGCGCCTCGTTCGAGCGCACCGACGCTGTGGTCCGCGAGATGGACGCCATCGCCCGCGAAACCCCAGGCATCGCCCACACCTTCGCCATCTCCGGCTACTCCTCGGTGCTGCAGGCCAACCAGAGCAACGTCGGCGCGGCCTTCCTCGTGCTCGACCCGCACGAAAAGCGCCGGGATCCCTCGCTGACCGCCACCGCGCTGATCGAGACCATGAAGCAGCGCTTCGCCTCGATCCAGGCCGGGCGCGTCATCGTCCTGCCGCCGCCGGCCCTGCGCGGCCTCGGCAATTCCGGCGGCTTCAAGTTCCAGGTGCAGGACCTCAACAACGCCGGCCTTGGCCCCCTGCAGGAGGCCTCCAACCTGCTCATGGACGCCCTGCGCGACGAGCCCGGCTTCACCTCGATCATCTCCGGCTTCCGCGCCAACGTGCCGCAGTTCTACCTCGACATCGACCGGCAGGCCGCCAAGAACATGGGCATCTCGCTGGCGGAGATCAACGAGACCCTGCAGGTCTACCTCGGCTCCGCGTACGTCAACGACTTCAACCTGTTCGGCCGCACCTACCAGGTCACCGCCATGGCGGAGCCGCAGTTCCGCGTCCGTCCCGAGGACGTGCTCAAGCTGAAGACGCGCAACCAGAAAGGCGAGATGGTGCCGCTCGGCGCGCTGGTGAAGATGCAGCGCATCGGCGGCCCGGACCGGGTGGCGCGCTACAACATGTACGTGGCGGCCGACATCAACGGCAACACCCTGCCCGGCCTCAGCTCCGGCGAGATGGTGGCGACGGTGGAGCGGCTGGCGCGCGAGAAGCTGCCGGCGGGCTTCGCCATCGAGTGGACCGACCTGACCTTCCAGCAGCTGCTGGCCGGCAACACGATCGTCTTCGTCTTCCCGCTGTGCGTGCTGTTCGTCTTCCTGGTGCTGGCGGCGCAGTACGAAAGCTGGAGCCTGCCGCTGGCGGTCATCCTGATCGTGCCGATGTGCCTGCTCAGCGCCCTGGCCGGGGTCTGGCTGCGCCAGATGGACAACAACATCTTCACCCAGATCGGCTTGGTCGTGCTGGTCGGTCTTGCCGCCAAGAACGCCATCCTCATCGTCGAGTTCGCGCGCCAGCGCCAGGAGGCGGGCATGGACCGCTGGGCGGCCGCGGTCGAGGCCACCAAGCTGCGCCTGCGCCCGATCCTGATGACCAGCTTCGCCTTCATCCTCGGCGTGCTGCCGCTGGTGATCGCCGAAGGCCCCGGCGGCGAAATCCGCCAGGCCCTGGGCACGGCGGTGTTCTACGGCATGATCGGCGTCACCTTCTTCGGCCTGCTGTTCACGCCGGTCTTCTTCGTCGTGCTCAGCCGCCGCACGAAGAAGGTGATCGAGGACGACCCGCACGCGCATCCGCCGGAGCTCTGACCGCCGGGCGCCTCAGGGCGCTTGCCGGCTGCGGTGCTCGCTCGGCCGCCAGCCGATCCACTTTTTGAAGGTGTTGCTGAACACGAAGGGGTTCTGGTAGCCGACGGCGTGAGCGACGGTCTCCACCTTGAGGTTGGTGGTCGACAGCAGTTCGCAGGCCTTGCGCATGCGCAGCCAGGTGACGTGGTGCATGGGCGTGCGGCCGAGGGTGCGCCGGCACAGGCGCCGCAGGTGCTCGGCGCTGACGTGGGCCTGGTGCGCCAGCTCGTCGAGCGTCCAGTCGCGGCCGACATCGGCCGCCACCCGCTCCCACAGCCGCCAGAGGCGGTCGTCCTGCTGCCAGGGCTGGGCGAAGCGCTCGACGTAGTGCTCGATCAGCTCGGCCCAGTGGAACATGGCGGCGGGCCTGGCCTCGTCCGCCGCCTCGGCAATCAGGCCCTCGATGGCGTTCCACAGCGGCTGGCCGCGGAAGGCGGCCATCTGCGGTGAGCCGCTGGTGAGGATCGGCCGCTGTTCCGGCTGCTCCTGGTAGCGCACCCAGCAGCAGCGCCAGTCCCGGCCCTTGACCGCCTCGAAGGCGTTGACCATGAACGGCGGCAGCGCCACCGCCATGCCGGCGCCGCACTTCTGCCAGCGCCCGTCCACCAGGACGCGGCCCTCGCCCTCCAGGCAGGCGAGGAAGTACAGGCCGCCCTGGTGCATGCGCACGATCCGGTACGGCGCCCGCGCCGTCATCACCCCGGCGTGGGCGATCCGGTGCGCAGCCAGGCTGCCGCAGACCGGGGCGCCGCGCAGCCAGGCGCGCCGGTCCGTCTCGTCCGCGCGCACCACCCGGAACTCGGTGCGCTCGCCGTGCGTGTGCGTTTCGGATAGTTCAAGGATGGAAGATGGACCGTGCATGGGGCGGAGTTTACGGTTGTTTCTGCGCGTTGGCGATGGTTGACGGTGGTGCTCCACCCTGGCGACCCTCGTCGCACCTTGCAAGACACCGTCAACCCAGCCCCATCGCCATGCCCAATCCCTGGACCGGAACCGGAAATCCCTACACCAAGCAGGAAGTCGTCGACCGCCTGCGCGCCACCCTGGCCAAGGGCGAACCCATCATCGCCGCCGGTGCGGGCACGGGCATCAGCGCCAAGTTCATCGAGAAGGGCGGCGCGGACCTCATCATCATCTACAACAGCGGCCGCTTCCGCATGATGGGCCACGGCAGCACCTGCGGCCTGATGGCCTACGGCGACGCCAACGCCATCGCCATGGAGATCGGCGAATACGAGGTGCTGCCGGTGGTCAAGGAAATCCCGGTGATCTGCGGCGTGCATGCCACCGACCCGCGCCGGCGCATGTGGCACTGGCTGGGCCGGGTCAAGGAGATGGGCTTCAGCGGCGTCAACAACTTCCCCACCCACACCATCGTCGACGGCCACTTCCGCGGCGTGCTCGAGGAGACCGGCATGAGCGTGCAGAAGGAGTTTGAGATGGTCGGCCTGGCCTCGCGCATGGACCTGTTCAGCATCGTCTACGTCGCCACGCCCGAGGAGGCGGTGGAGATGGCCAAAAACGGCGCCGACGCCGTCATCGCCCACGTCGGCACGACCGTTGGCGGCAGCATCGGCGTGGTCAACGCCGTGGTCGACTGGGACTTCACCGTCAAGCGCACCCAGGAGATCATCGACGCCGCCCGGAGCGTCAAACCGGACGTCTTCACCCTCACCCACGGCGGCCCGATCAACACGCCGAAGGACGTCGAGTTCATCCTCAGCAAGACCAGCGCCGACGGCTTTGTCGGCGCCAGCAGCCTGGAGCGCATGGGCGTCGAGGACTCGCTCACCAGCCTGACCCGCGAGTTCAAGCGCGTGCCCAAGCCCTGAGCGGCCCCGGACTCACTTCAGCAGCGTCGCGCCGGTGCGGTGGAAGGCCTCCCGCATCGGCGAGGCGTCGCCGTTTTTCAGGCCGGCGCGCTGGATGAGCAGGATGTGCACGGCCTTTTTGACCGGGTCAATCCAGCCCTGGGTGCCGTGCGCGCCGCCGTGACCGTAGGTGCCGGGGCTGAGCGGGGCGGTCACGCCGACGGGGGTCACCACCACCTGGAAGCCCAGGCCCATGCCCATGCCTTCGGTGAAGCCGGCCTTGAGGTCGCCGGTGTGGTTCTGCGTCATCTTCGCCAGGGTTTCGGCGCCGAGGTAGCGCCGGCCGTCGAGCGTGCCGCCGTTGAGCAGCATCGCATACAGGCGGTAGAGATCGCCGGCGGTGGAAAACAGGCCGCCCGCGGCCAGCGGCGTGCGCTTCTTGCTGGAGAAGGGCGGGGTCAGGTACTTGATCTCGGCGACCTCCAGGCCCTGGCCGTCCGCGGCCGGCTTGTAGGAGGTGGCCAGGCGCTGGAGCTGGCTCTTGTTCGGCCAGAAGGTCGTGTCCTTCATGCGCAGCGGCTTGAACAGGCGCTTGTCGAGGAATTTGGCGTACTCCTCGCCGCTGACTGCTTCAATGAGGCGGCCCAGGGTGTTGATGCCCGGATTGCAGTACGACCACTTGCTGCCGGGTTCGAACTGCAGCGGCGACAGCGCGTACGTGATTACGGCCTCCTTCAGGGTCAGCACGTCGATGGCGGCGCCGTCGAGCGGCGAATTGCCGACCAGACCGCTGGTGTGGGTGAGCAGGTCCTTGACCGTCACCGGGCGGGCCGGCTTGACCAGCACGGTCTGGACGTCGTCTTTTTCCTTGAGCAGGCGCTGGCCCTTGAACTCGGGCAGGTACTTTTCCACCGGGTCGTCGATCGACAGCCGGCCCTCCTCGGCCAGCATCATCACCCCCAGCGCGGTGACCGGCTTGGTCATCGAGGCGATCCAGAACAGGCTGTCCCGGGTCATTGGCGCGCCGGTCGGCAGGTCGCGTTTGCCGGTGGCGGTGAAACTGAGGATGTTGCCGTCCTGCGCCAGCAGCGACACCGCGCCGGAAAGCTGGCCGTCGGCGCTGAAGGCCTGCAGGGCGGCGGTGATTTCGGCGCTGGCCGGCGGCGGGGTCGAGGGGGCGGCCCAGGCCGGGGAACCGAGCAGGAGGAGGGCGAGCAGGAGCGGGCGGGTCATGGCGGCAGTGTGAAAGGCGGTGCAGGGCTGTCGAGCCCGGGCACAAAAAAACGGAGCCGGTCTCCCGGCTCCGTCAGGAAATCTGGCGGGCAAATTACTTGATCTTCTTCTCGAACTTGGCCGGGTCGGCGTCGAACTTGCCTTTGCAGTTGTTGCAGCAGAAGGCGACTTCCTTGCCCTTGTGGGTGCTGGTCACGCTCGGCTTGGCGGGCTTGCCGCTGACCGGGCAGTCGGTGTTGACGGGGGCGGCCGAGGCAAAGCTGGCCATGGCGCCGACGGCGAGGATCGAGAGCAGTGTTTTCATGATGCGGATGAGGATGTGGTTTGCTGACTGCCGGCTCGCAGAGGCGTTCCGGTCGTTGGCTAAACGTACGAGCCGGCGAGTTTCTTGTCGATGCATTATCGTTTGGGCGCGATGGAGGATGCTGCCCGCACCGGGGCGGACGGGTCTTGATCCCGCCCCCGGGCTGGTGAACTCTCGCCCCCTGCCGTGTCCGATCCCGCCTCCAGCCCCATCCACGACGCCCGCGAAGCGCTGCGCAAGCACTTCGGTTTCCGCGATTTTCTCGACGGCCAGGAGACGGTCATGGCGGGCATCCTCAGCGGCCGCGACACCCTGGTCATCATGCCCACCGGCGGCGGCAAATCCCTGTGCTACCAGCTGCCCGCGCTGGTCATGGAGGGGGTGACGGTGGTGGTCAGCCCGCTGATCGCCCTGATGAAGGACCAGGTCGACGCCCTTGAACGCCGCGGCATCGCCGCCACCCTGATCAACAGCACGCTGTCGCCGGCGGAGCAGCAGGAGCGCATCGCCGCCCTGCGCCGCGGCGAGTACAAGCTGGTCTACGTGGCGCCCGAACGCTTCCGCAGCGCCCGCTTCACCGGCGCCCTGCGCCAGGTGGAGATCGCCCTGTTCGCCGTCGACGAGGCGCACTGCCTGTCGCAGTGGGGCCACGACTTCCGGCCCGACTACTTCCGCCTGGGCGAGGCCCTCGAGAACCTGGGCCGGCCGCAGGTGGTCGCCCTCACCGCCACCGCCACGCCGGAGGTGCGCGACGACATCCAGCGGGTGCTCGGCCTGCGCGATCCGTTCATCACCATCCGCGGCTTCCAGCGCCCCAACCTCAGCCTGAACATCACCGCCGTGAAGCGGGCCGAAGAGAAGTACCAGCGCCTGCGCCGCCTGATCAGCGTTCACAAGACGGGCATCGTCTACTGCTCCACCCGCAAAAAGGTCGAGGAGGTGGGCGAGCAGCTGCGCCAGTGGGGGGTGACCGCCGTCCAGTACCACGGCGGCCTGGACGACAAGGAGCGCGAGGAGCGGCAGAACCGCTTCATCGCCCGCGAATGCGCCGTCGCCGTCGCCACCAACGCCTTCGGCATGGGCATCGACCGCTCGGACGTGCGCTTTGTCGCCCACTTCGACGTGCCGGGCAGCATCGAGGCCTACTACCAGGAAGCCGGCCGTGCCGGCCGCGATGGCGAGCCCTCCTGCTGCGAGCTCTACTTCAACTTCGCCGACACCAAGACCCAGGAGTTCTTCATCGACGGCAACAATCCGGGGGTCGACGTCATCCAGGCTGTCTACCAGGCCCTGCTCAACGCCGCCAACGCCCAGCACGAGGCCGAGCTGAGCATCGAGGACCTGACCGACCGGGCCGGGCTGAAGAACAGCATGGCCGTCGGCTCGGCGCTTGGCCACCTGGCGCGTGCGGGCTACCTGGAGCGCTTCGATCTGCCGGGCAAGCGCATCCGCGGCACCCGCCTGCTGCAGCCGGACGTTCTCACCCGCCAGCTGCAGATCGACGCCGCGGCCCTGCGCGAAAAGGACCGGCGCGACCGCGGCAAGCTCAAGGCCATGGTCGAGCTCTGCTACGACGACCGGCGCTGCCGTCAGCAGCAGATCCTGGCCTACTTTGGCGAGACCGAAAGCCAGCCCTGCGGCAGCTGCGACATCTGCCGCAATCAGGGGGTGGAGACGCCGCGCGAGGGCACGCCCGAGGAGCTGACCGTGCTGCGTCAGGCTCTCAGCGGCGTGGCGCGCATGTGCACCCGCCGCGCCGGCGGCTGGCAGGGTCGCTACGGCCGGGGGCGCATCGTCCAGATGCTCACCGGCAGCAAGTCCAAGGAGATTCTCGACGCCGGCCTGGACCGGCTGACCACCTACGGCCTGCTCAAGCACCTGGGCGTGCAGCCCCTGCAGGCGCTGTTTGCCGAGATGGAGCGCCAGGGTCTCGTCGAGACCAGCGCCGGCGAATATCCCGTGGTGGCGCTGACCGCCAAGGGTGCGCAGGTCATGGCCGGCGGCACCAACCTGCGCATGCTCTGGCCGGCCAAGCCGACGCCGACGGAGCAGGCGCTGAAGACCGGCCTGCCCGCGCCGGCCGGCGGCTTCAGCGAACTCGGCTTCGACGAGGCGCTGTTCGACAAGCTCAAGCGCCACCGCAACGCCCTGGCGGAATCCGAGGGGCTGCCGCCCTACGTCATCTTCAGCAACCAGACCCTCGAGTTCCTGACCCGGCTGCGGCCGTCGACGATCGAGGAGGGGCTGAAGGTGCGCGGGGTGGGAGAGAAGAAGGCGCGCGAGTACCTGCCCGAATTCCTGCAGATCATCCGCAGGCACGGGCAGGCAAGCTGAGGCGGCGGCTCAGCCGACCAGCTCCTTCACGACCTTGCAGTCGTTGACCCCGGTCAGGCGGAAGTCGAGGCCGGCGTAGCGGTAGGTGAAGCGCTCGTGGTCGAAGCCGAGCAGGTGCAGCAGGGTCGCGTGCAGGTCGTGCACGTGGACCTTGTTCTCCACGGCGGCGAAGCCGAACTCGTCGGTGCTGCCGTGGGTGTAGCCGCCGCGGGCGCCGCCGCCGGCCAGCCAGCAGGTGAAGCCGTAGTGGTTGTGGTCGCGGCCGCGCTGCTTGCCGGCGTTGGCGCCCGGCGTCGGCAGCTCCACGGCCGGCGTGCGGCCGAACTCGCCGCCCCAGAGCATCAGCGTGTCGTCGAACAGGCCGCGCTGCTTCATGTCGCCCATGAAGGCGGCGATCGCCTGGTCGACGTTCTTCGCCAGGCGCGCGTGGTCGAGGATCTCGTCGTGGCTGTCCCAGGGCTGGCCGGCGCCGGTCCAGAGCTGGATGAAACGCACGCCGCGCTCGAGCAGGCGGCGCGCGATCAGGGTCTGGCGGCCGAAGTCGTTGTCGCCGTAGGCCAGGCGCACGTGCTCGGGCTCCTTGCTGATGTCGAAGGCGTCGGTGGCCTCCATCTGCATGCGGTAGGCGAGCTCGAAGCTCTGGATGCGCGCGTCGAGCTGCTGGTCGCGCTCGCGCTGCTTGAGGTGGTTCTCGTTCAGCTCGTGCAGCAGGTCGAGCTGGCGGCGCTGCTGCTTGAGGTCGAGCGAGCCGTTCTTGATGAACTCCACCAGCTTGTCCACCTCGGTGTCCTCGGTGTTGATGTAGGTGCCCTGGTAGATGCTCGGCAGGAAGGCCGACTGCCAGTTCTTGGTGCGCCGCGTCGGCATGCCCTTCGGGCACATGGAGATGTAACCGGGCAGGTTCTCGTTCTCCGAACCGAGGCCGTAGGTGACCCAGGAGCCGAAGCTCGGACGGTGCAGGCGGCCGTCGCCGCAGTTCATCAGGCCCAGCGACGGTTCGTGGTTGGGCACGTCGGCGTACATCGACCGGATGACGCAGAGGTCGTCGGCGTAGGCGCCGGTCTTGGCGAAGATCTCGCTCACCTCCAGGCCGCACTCGCCGTACTTCTGGAACTTGAACGGCGACCGCAGCCCGGCGCCGGTCGGGCGCTCGGTCTTCAGCACGCTCGGCAGCGGTTTGCCGTCGTACTTCTCCAGCATCGGCTTCGGATCGAAGGTGTCGACCTGCGACGGGCCGCCGTTCATGAAGAAGTGGATCACGCGCTTGGCCTTCGGCTCGTGATGCGACTGGCGGACGCCGAACGGGTTGGTGCCGTCGATGCCGGCGGCACCGGCCTTGCCGACGCCGAGCAGGTCGCCCAGGGCGTAGGCGCCAAGGCCCGTGCCGAGGCGGCTGAGCAGCTGCCGGCGGGTGAGGAAGCGGTCCTGGAGGCGGAGGCTGGTGTGCGGGGTCAGACTGGAGTGGAAATTCATGGCG
>CAYYJK010000100.1:9250-11586 GCA_964472185.1 uncultured Prosthecobacter sp. | reverse complement strand
ACCCGGATCTGCAGATGCCGCCGGACCAGCCGCCGCTGCCGGCGGCGGTGATCGCGGACCTGCAGGCCTGGATCGCCGCCGGGGCGCCCGCCCCGCGCACCGGCGCGGCGGAGAAACGGGCCGTCGATCCCGCGGCGGCCCGGGCCTCCTGGTGCTACCAGCCGCCCCGCCCGCCGGCCCTGCCGGCGCTGCGCCGCCGGGACTGGCCGCGGCGCGATCTCGACCGCTTCGTGCTGGCCAGGCTGGAGGCGGAGAACCTGGAGCCCGCCGCCGACGCGGCGCCAGGCACCCTGCTGCGCCGACTGCACTTCGACCTCACCGGCCTGCCGCCCACCCCGGCCCAGGCGGCCGCGTTCACGCTCGAAAAGCTCGAGGCCACGGTGGATGCCCTGCTCGCCTCGCCCGACTTTGGCGTGCGCTGGGGCCGGCACTGGCTCGATGTGGCGCGCTACGCCGAGTCGAACGGCCGCGAGTCCAACCTGAGCTTCCCGCATGCCTGGCGCTACCGCGACTACGTGATCGATGCGGTCCATGCGGACGTGCCCTACGACCGCTTCATCACCGAGCAGATCGCCGGGGACCTGCTGCCGGCGACCAGCGACGCCGAACGCGCGCGCCTGCTCATCGCCACCGGCTTCCTGGCCTTCGGCCCGAAGGGGCTGAACGAGATGAATCCGGCCCAGTTCGCCGCCGACGTGGCCGACGAACAGCTCGATGCGGTGATGCGGGCGGTGATGGCCAGTTCCGTGGCCTGCGCCCGCTGCCACGACCACAAGACCGAACCCTTCGACATGGAGGACTACTACGCGCTGGCGGGCATCTTCAAGAGCACGCAGACGTTCTACGGCAACTGGATCGACTCCGAGAACAACAACCACGGCCGCCTGATCCGGCTGCCGGAACTGCCGGGCCAGCTCATTCCCAACAAGTCCCTGGACGCCAGACGCGTGCAGGATCTCCAACGCGAACTCGCCGACATGGCCCGCGAAGAGCGCGAAGAACAGGCCCGGGCCGCCCGCGCCCGCGCCGAGGGCCGCGAGCTGAAGATCGACTACTTCACCGCCCTGCAGAAGGCGATCGGCCGGTACTGGAAGCGCGGCAGCATTGAGGGCCAGCTGGAACGCGTCGATGCGCAGGGCCGCGCGCTGCCGCTGTGCATGGGCGTTCAGGACGGCCCGGTCCGGGATTCCGCCCTGCATGAGCGCGGCGAAACGGCCCGGCCCGGCCGCATCATCCCGCGCGGCTTCCCCAAGGCGATCGCGCTGGCCGGCGTGCCCGTCCCGCCGGCGGGACAGAGCGGGCGGCTGGAACTGGCCCGCTGGCTGACCGACCCCAGGCACCCGCTGACCGCACGCGTCATGGTCAACCGGATCTGGCGCCACCTGTTCGGCGCGGGTTTGGTGCGCACCGTCGATCAGTTCGGTCTGGCCGGTGAGCCGCCGAGCCATCCGGAACTGCTCGACCATCTGGCGCTGCGTTTCATCGACAGCGGCTGGTCGGTGAAGGCGCTGGTGCGCGAGATCGTGCTTTCGCGCAGCTACCGCATGGCCTCCGCGCACCGCGCCGAGGCCTTCGCCCGCGATCCGGACAACCGCCTGCTCTGGCGCGCCCACAAGCGCCGCCTTGATGCCGAGGTGATCCGCGACTCGATGCTTGCAGTCGCCGGCCGGCTCAACCCGTCCCGCCGGCCCGGCTCCCTGGTGGCGGAGCTCGACGGCCAGTCGGTGTCGCTCATCGGCTTCAATGACCGGCTGCCCGCCGACCTCGACGGCTCCCGGCACCGCGCCATCTACCTGCCGATTCTCCGCGACCACCTGCCGGACGTGCTTGAGCAGTTTGACCTGGCCAACCCCAGCCTGGTCACCGGCGACCGCGACGTGACCAACGTCCCCCTGCAGGCCTTGTACCTGCTCAACGGCGCCTTTGTCCGCGAGCAGGCGGATGCTCTGGCGCGCCGGCTGCAGCGCGAAGCGCCGGATGAGCCGGCGCGGCTGCGGCACGCCTTCCAACTCTGCTTCAACCGCGCTCCGGAAACGGCGGAGTTCGATCTGGCCCGGCAGTTTCTGGAAGCGGCGCGCCGCGAACTGGCGGGCGCTCCCGACCTGGAAACGCGCGCCCTGGCCGGCTTCTGCCAGGCCCTGCTGGCCAGCGGCGAATTCAGCCATGCCGACTGACACTCCCCGCCATGAAACGCTTTTGGTTGCCCCTTTTGACCGCACTGGCCGCCCAGGCCGCCGATCCCGCCCGCCTCTGCCGCATTGAAGTCGTCGAGGCGGGCAGCGGCTGGCCGGTGCCGCTGGTGGAACTGCGGACGATCCACCAGCAGCGCTACCTGA
>CAYYJK010000100.1:0-9150 GCA_964472185.1 uncultured Prosthecobacter sp. | reverse complement strand
ACCGGCTGGCGCGAATCGGGCATCCTCGGCTGTGACAGCGTCCAGAACGCCGTCCACAACGGCCGGCTGTTCTGGGCCTGGGGCGACACGCTCGTGCCCGGCTACCCGCTCGGCATCTTCGACATGAGCAGCGCCACCACGGCGCTGCCGCCGGCGACCGCCTGGGAACCGCCGCTGCGGCTCGCGTTCGACTACTTCCGCGACGACCGGGACACCGTGCGCGGCGTGGCCAAGATGCCCGGCAAAGGGCCCACCTGGGTCTCCGGCTACGTCAGCCTGCCCGACCGCACCGGCCGGGCGCGGTTGGTCGGGTGCTACGTCAAAATCCAGCCGCCGATGGACGCCTACGAGGCGGGGCTGTGCGTCTGGGACGATGAGGCGCAGCGCTTCGACCGGCAGCGGGTGATCTGGACCCGGTCGGACGCCCAGCCGAAGCCGCCGCCATTGCCGGAGGGGCACCCGGCGTTCTGGACGGACGCGCAGGGCCGGTCCTGGCTGCTGTTTGGCAATCCGCTGCCCACCCTGCGCTGCCCGGCCACCTTCGAAGCCTGGCAGGATCCGCAGACCTGGGAAGTGCTCCAGCCGCAAGCCACCCTGGCCGATGCCGGCGGCGGCGCAGCGGTCAAACCGCACAGCGGCTCCATCGCCTGGAACGCCTTCCGCCGGCGCTGGGTCACCGTCTTCATGCAGCACTTCGGCCAACCCTCCGCCTTCGGCGAACTTTGGTATGCCGAGGCCGACCAGCCCGCCGGCCCCTGGGGCCCGGCGGTGAAGGTGCTGAGCCACGACAACTACACCTTCTACAACCCGCGCCTGCACCCCGAGTTCACCCCGGCCGGTTCGCCCGTGCTGATCTTCGAAGGCACCTACACGATGCAGTTCGCCGACAAGCCGGCGCCGACGCCGCGCTACGACTACAACCAGATCCTGTACCGCCTCGATCTCGACGACCCCGGGCTCGCCAGCGCGCAGACGCGTTGACAAGCCCTTCCCCGCCACGCACATGAGCCCCGCTTCCCTCTCCCGCCGCGCCTGGCTGCAATCGACGTGCTCCGGCATCGGCTGGCTGGCCTTTTCCGCGCTCGCCCAGCAGGAAGCCGCCCAGCCCAGGCTGGCCGCCCGGTCGCCGCACCGGCCGGCGCGCGCCAAACGCATCATCTTTCTGACCATGCGCGGCGGGCCCTCGCACGTGGACCTGTTCGACCACAAACCGGAGCTCATCCGGCACAGCGGCCGCACGGCGCAGCTCGGCCGCGACGCAGCGGGCGCCCGCCTGCTCGGCCCAGTGCATCCCCTGGCGCAGTTCGGCCAGTCGGGCCAGTGGATGAGCACCCTGCTGCCGCAGCTGGCGCGGCACGCCGACGACCTGTGCGTGATCCGCTCGATGCACACCGACCTGCCCAACCACGCGCAGGCCTTCGTGCAGATGCACACCGGCAGCTTCCAGTTCGTCCGCCCCTCGCTCGGCGCCTGGACCCTGTACGGGCTCGGCAGCGACAACGCCAACCTGCCCGGCTTCATCACCCTCAACCCGCCGGCCGACAACGGCGGCGCCCAGAATTACGGCAGCGCCTTTCTGCCCGCGGTCTGCCAGGGCACGCGCCTGGGCAGCAGCCAGCTGCCCGACCTCTACGCCGCCCTGCTCAAGAGGGACGTCGCCCCGGGTCCGCCGATGAAGAACCTCGCCAATCCGGCCATGCCGCGCGCGCTGCAGCGCGCCCAGATCGACCTCATCCGCGGCCTGAACGAACGCAAGCTGGCGCGCGAGTCGGTGCATCCGCAGATCGAGGGAGCCATCGAGACCTTCGAACTCGCCTTCCGCATGCAGAGCGAGGTGCCGGAGGTGCTCGACCTGCGCGGCGAGACGGAGTCGGTGCTCAAGCTCTACGGCATCGGCCAGGGCCAGGACCAGTTCGCCCGCCAATGCCTGCTGGCCCGGCGGCTGGCGGAGGCCGGCGTGCGGTTCATCGAGATCGCCGCTCCGGTGAACTGGGACCACCACAACCTGCTCAAGGACAATCTCGCCAAAGGCTGCGCCGCCATCGACCGCCCGATCGCCGCCCTGCTGACGGATCTGAAAGCGCGGGGCCTGCTGCAGGACACGCTGGTGGTGTGGGCGGGCGAATTCGGCCGCACCCCCTACGCGCAGGGCCTGGACGGCCGCGACCACAACCACCGCGGCTACTCGATCTGGATGGCCGGCGGCGGGGTCAAGGGCGGCCTGAGCTACGGCGCCACGGATGAGATCGGCCACAAGGCCGCCGTCGATCCCATGCACATCCACGACTGGCACGCGACCCTGCTGCACCTGCTCGGCCTCGACCACACCCGGCTCACCTTCAACTACGGCGGCCGTCACTTCCGGCTGACCGAAACCTCCGGCCAGGTGGCGGCCGGCCTGCTCGCCTGAGCCGCCAGATCGGCCCCGCCCGCCGCGTTTATCCTGGCATGTCCCGCTCCCTCCTCCGCCACCTGCTGCACGGCGCCCTGGGCTTTGCGCTGGTCAGCATCGCCGCCTTTGCCGTCTGGGCCTTCGGCGGGCCCTGGTTCCGCGGCCGCGGCGGCGAGCCGGCGATGTATGCCGCCATCACCGCCGTCTTTCTCGGACTCTCCGGCGCGGTGCTGGCGCCGCTGGCCGGCGGCTGGGGACGTTTTTACCGGGCCTTCCTGCCGGCCTTCGGCGTCTACGCCCTGGTCTGGAGCCTGGCCTGGTTCAGCCTGCACGGACGCACCGGCGAATGGGTCGGCGCCCTGGCCGGCTGCCTGGCGTTCAGCAGCCTCTGCCTGAGGCGGCTGGGGGGCCGGCACGGCTTGCTGCTGCCGGCCCTGGCCTTCTTCGCCTGGCACACCGCCGGCTACTTCGCCGGCAGCTGGGCCATGTACGGCTTCTGGCTGGATCCGGCCCGGCTGGAGGAATTTCCCGGGCTCGGCAAGGCTGACGTGGCGGTGCTGGCCAAGCTGTCCTGGGGCCTGTGCTACGGTCTCGGCTTTGGCGCCGGACTCGGCCAGCTCCTGCACCGGGCTCGGGTTGGCGCTTGAGCCGCCGCGCTTCCGGGCTTATGAATGCGTTTCCCATGGCCCTCGCTCAGATCACCCAAGTTTCCGGCACTGCCGTCCACGTCCCCGGTTCCGACATCGACACGGACCGCATCATCCCCGCGCGCTTCATGAAGTGCGTGACCTTCGACGGGCTCGGCGAATACGCATTTTACGACGTGCGCTTCGACAAGGACGGCCAGTCCCGGGGTCACCCGCTCGACGATCCGCGCTTCAAGGGCGCCTCGATCCTGCTCTCCGGCACGAACTTCGGCTGCGGCAGCTCGCGCGAGCACGCCCCGCAGGCCCTGTACCGCTTCGGTTTCCGCGCCGTCATCGCGCAGAGCTTCGCCGAGATCTTCTTCGGCAACTGCACCACCCTGGGCATCCCCTGCGTGATCGCCAGCGCCGAAGACATCGCCGGGCTGGCGGCGGCGGTCGAAGCCGACCCGGCCCTCAGCGTCACCGTCGACGTGGCCAACCGCCGCGTCAGCTACGGCGACCGCAGTTTCAGCGTCAGCCTGCCGGACACCGCCCACGAGGCGCTCACCAGCGGCCGCTGGGATCCGATCGCCGAACTGCTGGAAGCCAAGGACGCCATCCACGGCCGCATGACGGCCATGGGCTGGGTCTGACCGCACGCATGCCCTTTCCCATGAGCACCATTCCCGACGCCCTGCACTACCGAGACTCCCACGAGTGGGTGGACCTGACCCAGGCTCCTGCGCCGGTCGGCATCACCGACCACGCCCAGGCCGAACTGACGGACGTGGTGTTCGTCGACCTGCCCAAGCTGGGTCCCGTGACCGCCGGCCAGCAGGTCTGCGTCGTCGAATCGGTGAAGGCCGCCAGCGACATCTACTCGCCGGTGAGCGGCGAGATCGTCGAGGTCAATGCCGAACTGTCCGCCAGCCCCGGACTGGTCAACACCGATCCCTACGGCGCCGGCTGGATCTTCAAGATCCGGCCCGCCGACCCGGCCGGCACCGGCGGCCTCCTGGACGCCGCCGCCTACCGGGCGCACCTCGGCTAAATGCTCGACTACGCCGGCATCCTCAGCGTTGTCCTGCCCGTGTACCTCACGATGGCGGCCGGGGCCACGATGCGGAAGCTGCGCGTGCTGCCGCCGGAGGCGGATGCCGGCCTGATGCGCCTGGCCGTGGTGCTGCTGACGCCCTGCCTCATCCTCGAACGGGTGGTCGGCAACGAGGCGGTCATGCGGCCGCTGCCGGTGCTGGTCGCCGCCGGCCTGGCCTTCGGCCTCGTCAGCCTCGGCATCGCCGCCTCCTACCTGGCCGCCCCGCTGATCGGCCTGAAAAAGCACGAGGGCCGGCGCACGTTCGCGGTGTCCTGCGGCCTGCAGAACTACGGTTTCGTCGCCATTCCGATCGTCACCGCGCTGTTTCCCGACAAGGGCACCCTGGGTGTCCTGTTCACCTTCACGCTCGGCGTCGAACTGGCCTGCTGGACCGCCGGCGTGGGCCTGCTGACCGGCCTTGGCAAGGCGCCCTGGAAACTGGCGCTGAACCCGCCGGTGCTCACCATTCTCGCCTCGCTGGCGCTCAATTTCTCCGGCCTGCACGCCTGCCTGCCGCAGGTGCTGCACAACACCCTGGGCATGCTCGGCGCCTGCGCGGTGCCGCTGGCCGTGCTGCTCATCGGCGCCTCGATCGCCGACCTGTGGGGCCAGGAGCCCGTGCGCTGGTCGATCGCGGTGTTCAGCCCGGTGCTGCGGCTGGCGGTGATCCCCGTGGCCTTTTTCGCAGCCGCCTTCTGGCTGCCCGTCAGCTCCGAACTGAAGCGCGTGCTCGTCGTCCAGGGCGCCATGCCCAGCGCCGTGTTCAACATCATGATCGCCCGCCACTACGGCGGCCACGCGCCGACCGCGGTGCAGTGCGTGCTGGCGACCACCCTGGTCAGCCTGGCGACCACCCCGCTGGTGATCGCCTGGGCGCTGAAAACCCTGGCCGTCTGACCGCGGCTCAGCCGATCTGCGCCAGGATGGCCGAGGCAATCTTGTCGGCCTGCGCCTCGAGGTACTCGACGTCCCGGCCCTCGATGAGCAGGCGGATCAGCGACTCGGTGCCCGAGTAGCGCAGCAGCACGCGGCCGTAGTCGCCCAGCTTCTTTTCGGTCTCCTGGATGATCTTGCCCGCCTCGGTCAGCTCGGCGACCGGCGGCTTGGAGCGCACGCGGAGGTTGCGCGCCGCCTGCGGGAACTTCTTCAGGCACTTGCGCAGCTGGCTGAGCGGCTCGCCGGTCTCCTTCATGATCTTGAGGACCTGCAGGCCGGCGATCAGGCCGTCGCCGGTGGTCGCCCAGTCGCCGAAGATGATGTGGCCGCTCTGCTCGCCGCCGAAGTTCAGCCCGCGCGCGTGCATTTCCTGGAGCACGTAGCGGTCGCCGACGTCGGTGCGGATGACCCGGCCGCCAAGGCGCGACACCAAGTCGTCGAGGCCGTAGTTGCTCATGATCGTCACCGCCAGGGTGTTGTGCTTGAGCGTGCCTTTGCGCAGCATCGACTCCGCCGCCACCGCCATGAGCTCGTCGCCGTCGAGGGCGATCGCCTCCTCGTCGCAAAGCGCGATGCGGTCGGCGTCGCCGTCGTGGGCGATGCCGGCCTGGGCCTGGGCCTGGCGGACCAGGCGCTCGAGTTCCTCGCTGTGGGTGCAGCCGCAGGCCTCGTTGATGTTGAAGCCGTCGGGTTCGGAATGGAAAACCTGGACGTCGGCGCCGAGCTGCTCGAGCGCTTGGGCGCTGGTCAGAAACGCCGCGCCATGGGCGTTGTCGAGGGCCACGCGCATGCCGTCGAGGCGGACGCCGCCCATGCTGGCCACGGCGTGCGCCACGTACCGGTCGGCGCTGTCGCTCATGCGGCTGACCCGGCCGATGGCGCGCCCCTCCGGCCGCCCGGCCGGCTCGAGCTCGCCGAGCACGTAGCGCTCAATGGCGGACTCGGTGGCGTCGTTGAGCTTGCGGCCGTTGCCGTGGACGAACTTGATGCCGTTGTCCTGGAAGGGGTTGTGCGAGGCGCTGACGATGACGCCGAAATCGGCGCCGCTCTGGGCAGCCAGCATCGCCACCGCCGGAGTCGGCACCACGCCGGCGAGCACGACATCCACCCCGGCTGAATTCAGTCCGGCCACCAGGGCGCTTTCCAGCATCTCGCCCGAAGCCCGGGTGTCGCGGCCGATGACGCAGACCGGCCGCTCGCCGCCGCCGGCGGGACGCGCGAGCACGGCCGCGGCGGCCTGGCCGAGGCGCAACACGAACTCGGGGGTCATGGGATGGCGATTGGCCACGGCGCGCACGCCGTCGGTGCCGAAGAATTGACGCTTGTCAGACATGGGCGCGCGTCTTAGCGCAGGACAGGCCGGGTGTCAAAGGTCGCTCCGTTCCAGCCTTCGGAAGTCAGGAGGCGCGCAGCGGCGGCAGCGGCGGCTGGTAACCGCGGCTGGAGCGCTGCACCTGCGCCTTGATCATGAACCAAAACAGGAAGGCCAGCAGCAGGGCCAGCAGCTTCTCCCGCCAGTTGCGCACGAACAGGCTCTTAAATTGGTCCCAACTCACGGGTCGGCTCCTCCTCAGGGGGTTCGTCTCGGGGCGTCCCGAAGGTCAACAGCTCGTTGAGCCGGTTGCGCAGCTCCTCGGGGTCAAGGTCGTGCTCCAGCTTGCCGCGGTAGGCCAGCGACAGGGCGCCGCTCTCCTCGCTGACGATCAGCGCGATGGCGTCGGTCTCCTCGGTGACCCCCATGGCCGCCCGGTGGCGCAGGCCGATGGCGCGGTCGCGCACCTCGCGCTGGCTGACCGGGAACACGCAGCCCGCGTAGGCCAGCCGGCCCTGCTCGATGATGGCGCCGCCGTCGTGCAGGGCGGTCTTGGGGTGGAAGACGGTGGTGATTAGCTCCGGCGACAGCTTGGCGTCGACGGCGACGCCGGTTTCCGCAAACGGCCGCAGGTCGATGCCGCGGCGCAGGGCGAACAGCGCGCCGCAGCGGCGCGAGGACAGCAGCTGCATCGCCTCGAGCAGAACGTCGATGGACTCGGGGTCGGGCCGGTTGAAGGAGAACATCCGGTGGCTGCCGAGCTCGGCGAGCACGCGCCGCAGCTCCGGCTGGAACAGCACCACCAGGGCCACGGCCAGGAACACCGAGATGCGCTGCAACAGCCAGTTGATGACCTCAAGCTCCAGCAGCTGCGAGGTCAGCGCCAGCCCCAGCAGCAGCATCAGCAGGCCGGTCAGGATGCGCGCGCCGCGCGTGGCGCGGAAGAACAGGTAGCCGTGGTACGCCAGCACCGCGAGGATGAGGATCTCCACCCCGTCACGCCAGTGCTGTATCAGAAAGTCCCACATGCTTGGCTGCGCCCCTGTCCCAAAGCCTAACGAGGCCGCCGGCGCAAGGATTTCATGCCGTTGCGGCGCTTTTCCCGGAAACCGGCGCGCTCAGTAGTCGACGCGCACCAGGTACAGCCCGCAGGCCGGCGCCGTCTGGTTGCTCTGCAAGCCCTCGGCATTGGCGAGCAGGTCGGCAAACCAGTCGACGCTCGCCCGGCCGCGCGCGACTTGGACCAGGCTGCCGACGATCATCCGCACCATCTTGTAGAGGAAGCCTTCGCCTTCGAACTCGAGCTCCAGCACCTCGTCCCGGTCGTTCAGGTCCGCCCGCCAGAGGGTGCGCGTGGTCTTCGCCGGCGTGGCTCGCCGCCGCGTCTCCGGCATGTCGCCGCGGTTGGCGGAGAGGCGGACGAAGTTGTGGGTGCCGACCAGGCGGCCCAGGCAGGCCTCAAGCGCCGCCATGTCGAGCGGCCCGTACACGTGCCAGGCACGGTCGGACTCGAAGGGCGAGAGCATGCGCGGCCGCCAGATGCGATAGCGGTAGACCTTGCCGCGCGCGTCGAAGCGGGCGTGAAACGCGGGCGGGACCTCCTCGACGCGCAGGACCCGAATGGTCAGGGGCAGGCAGGCGTTGAGCGCGTCGATCCAGGCGGCGGGCGGCATGCGCAGGCTCTCGGGCACGTCCATGTGGGCGACCTGGGCCAGGGCGTGCACGCCGGCATCGGTGCGCCCGGAGCCCTGCAGGCTGACGCCGACCCGGGTGGCCTTGAGCACGGCGGCGGTCAGTTCGTCCTGAACCGTGCCGCCGCCGGCCAGGCTCTGCCAGCCGCGCCAGGGCGTGCCGCTGTAGGCGACGGTCAGCTTCAGCCGCTTGTGCCCGGGCTGCGGGCCGCGGTTCAAGCCCAGGCTACTTTCGACGTCGCTTCGGCTCATCGGTCCATTCGTGTTCATAGGCCGCGTCCGGCAGCAAAAACCCCTCGGGGCCGCGCTGCTGGTTCAGGTAATCCTGCAGGATCACCACCGCCGCCAGCTGGTCGACCACCTCGTTGCGCTGCCGCCGGTCGGTGATGCCCGCCCGCGCCAGCGCGGCCTCGGCCTCGACGGACGACAGCCGTTCGTCGACGAACTCGATGGGGATCTCGGGCGGCAGGACCTTGCCGAGGCCTTCGGCAAACTTCTCCACCCGCTCGGCCGCCTCACCGCGCGCGCCGCTCAGGTGCAGGGGCATGCCGATGACGATTTTGGCGATGCGTTTGTCGCGGACGAGACCGGCAATCTCGCGCTCCACGCCGCTCCGGGATTCCAGGGTCTTCAGCGGACTGGCCACAAGCTGCAGCTCGTCGCTGATGGCGAGCCCGATGCGAACGGTGCCGTGATCGATGGCGAGAAGGCGGGGCATGGCGGAGAATTGGTTTGACGGTGGGTCATCCCGCCGGCGCAGGCAAGCGGGACTCGCACGGCGCCGCCAGACACTCACACCTTCACCCAGGTTTTCGCCCGGCTGCTTGCCAGGATGGCCTCGCAGAGCTTGACCTCGTGGTGGCCGTCTTCGGCGCCGGCAAACAGCGCCGGGGTCTTTTTGCCGCTGGCGATGTGCTCGTAAACGGCGCGGTAGTGCATCTTGTGGGCGTCGCTGAAACCCTCGGCATGGCCGCCGGGGTAGTCGGTGAAGTTGGCCACGTCGACGTCAAAGCCCGGGGTCGCGCGCTGCAGGATCTGGTTGGGCGCGTCGCGGCGGCCGAGCAGGATCTCGTTCGGCTGCTGCAGGTCCCATTGCA
>CAYYJK010000099.1:10182-11596 GCA_964472185.1 uncultured Prosthecobacter sp. | reverse complement strand
AGGCGAAGTCGCCGTTGGGGGCGTCGAAGACGTTCAGCACCGGATCGGGCATCGAACGTTTGCGGAAGTGGTAGAGGCTGCGCCGGTAGCGCTGGGCGTCGGTGGGCGGGTGCCAGTAGTCGGGCGGGTTGTAGTTGTATTCAAGCACGCTCGCCGGCACGGGCGGGTAGATGCTGGGGCCGCCGACCTGCTCGTGCAGCAGCCCGGAGACGGCCAGCGCGATGTCGCGTACGGTCTCGGCATCGGCGCGAAAGCGCGGCCCGCGGGCAAGCAGGCGGTTGTTCGGATCCTTCTCGCGCAGCTCCGGGGTCAGGGCGGAACTCTGCCGGTACACGGCGCTGGTGAGGATCGTGCGCAGCAGGCGCTTCTGGCTCCAGCCCTGCGCCATGAAGTCGGCGGCGAGCCGGTCGAGCAGCGCCTGGTGGACGGGCGGCGGCGAGCGCGTGCCGAAGTCCTCCGCGGTCTCGACCAGACCGGCGCCAAAGACGGTCTGCCAGACGCGGTTGACGGCGACGCGCGCCGCCAGCGGCGAGCGCGGGTCGACCAGCCAGCGGGCGAAGGCGAGGCGGCCGGGTTGGGCCGCCGCCGGCAGCGGGTGCAGGGCCGCGGGCACGTGCGGACGCACTTCCGGCCCGGGCTGGTTCCAGACCCCGCGCTCGAGCAGGCGGGTGGGCCGCGCATCCTCCGGCGCGCGCTCGGCGAGGTGCAGCACGGAGGTTCTGCCCTCCGCCGGCCAGGTCTTCCACAGAGCCTCGGCCTCGTCGTTGAGCTTCTTCGCCTCCGGCCGCGTGCGCCGCCAGGCATCGAACACCCGCTCCTGCTGTTCCGCCGTGCGTTGTGCCGCCGGCACGGCCAACGCCAGCTGGGCTGCATGGTCGACGGCGGGCGTCTCCGGCGCCGGCGCGCGCGTGGTCGAGAAGCGCATGCGGCCGAGCATGGCGACGGCGCGCTGGCCGCGGCCGTTGCCGTCGCCGCTGTGGTTCATGCGCACGGTGAGGCGCAGCTGCGTGCCGGCGGGTTCGCGCAGCGGCTCGGCGAACTGGACGACGGCGACCGAGGGCGCGTTGCGCCGGCCGGGACCGCGGTCGGCGCGCCAGGCCGTCTGGTTGTCGCCGTCGATCAGGAAGGCGGCCGGCCCGACGCGGCGTTCGCGGTTGGCGTCGGCCTTGGTCTGCCATTCCAGCTCGATGCGATGGTCGGGCTCGGCAAAGTCGGCGCTGGCGTTCTTCAGCGCCAGCTTGCGCCAATCCTTGTCGCCGGGCCTTTGGATGTGGCACTCCAGCTCGGTGAGCGCCCAGACCCCGTGACGGCTGTGGCCCGGACCGCCGTGCGGCAGGTCGCGGTGGGTGAGCGCCTCCAGGCGCAGGCCGGTGACGCCGTCGAGCGCCGGCTCGGCGAAGACGAGGTGGTCGCT
>CAYYJK010000099.1:6455-10082 GCA_964472185.1 uncultured Prosthecobacter sp. | reverse complement strand
GTGATCGGGTCGAACTTGTGCGAATGGCACTGCGCGCACTGCAGGGTGAGCCCGAGCACGGCCTTGCCCAGGCAGTCCATGCGGTCGAACAGACCCTCGATGCGGAACTGCTCGGGCACGATGGCCCCCTCCTCGTTGATCATGCCGTTGCGCAGGAAGCCGGTGGCGACGACCTGGTCCTGGCCGGCGCCGGGCAGCAGGTCGCCGGCGACCTGCTCGACGATGAAGCGGTCGTAAGGCAGGTCGCGGTTGAGCGCGCCGATCACCCAGTCGCGCCAGGCCCACTGCTCGCGCGGCAGGTCCTTTTCATAGCCGTTGCTGTCCGAGTAACGCGCGGCGTCGAGCCAGACGCGCGCCCACTTTTCGCCGTAACGCGGGCGGGCAAGCTGTTCGTCGACGGTCTGCGCGACCGCCGCCTCCAGGCCGGCCTGCGCGACGCGGCGCTCGAACCCGGCGACTTCCTCCGGCGTCGGCGGCAGGCCGCCGAGATCAAGCCAGAGGCGGCGGGCCAGTTGCGCCGGGACGGCGGGCGGCGCGAGCTTAAGACCCTCCCCGGCCAGGCGTTGCTGCACAAGAAGATCCACCGGATGCGCGTCCGCAGGCGCCTTTTGAGCTTCAGCCTTCGGGCTTTCAAAGGCCCAGTGGCCGGCGTACTCGGCGCCTTCGGCAATCCAGCGCTTCAGCAGGTCCACCTGCGGCGCGCTGACCGGCTTTTTCTCGCGCGGCGGCGGCATGATTTCGTCGGGATCATGGACGAGCAGGCGGGCGATCAGCGCGCTTTCCGCCGGCTTGCCGGGCACGATCGCCGCGCCGTCGCTCTTGCCGCCCCGGAGAGCGGCGTCGCGCAGGTCCAGGCGCAGGCCGCCCTTGCGGGTCTCGGCGTCGCCGCCGTGGCAGTGGTAGCAGTGCTCCGCGAGGATGGGCTGCACCTCGCGGCGGAAATCCACGGCGCCGCGCGCGCCCGGCAGCAGGCTGCCAAGCAGAATCAAAGGAAGAAAACGAAGCATGGGCTGCTGGCGAAAACGCCCGCGACGGGTGCATTCTCCCGCAGATTGCATGTCGGATCCGGCAAGCGCCGGCGGGCGGCACCGGCATGGGGCCGCCAGCGGGCGGTGCAAGAATTCTGAGACCGCTCTTGTATTGGTCTGACCACCTGATCACCCTGCCATGACGCTCGACACCATCGCCCGGCCGCCGTCCCTGGTGGAAAAAGTCTGCCAGAGCCTCGCCGCCCTCGCCCGCCGCGCCCCCGCCGACGGCGAAGACGCCTGGCTGCCGACGGAGCGCGAGCTGGCGCACCAGCTCGGCGTCTCCCGCAGCGTCGTGCGCGAGGCCACCAAGCGGCTCGAGCAGCAGGGCCTGCTGGAAATCCGCCAGGGGCTGGGCACCCGCACCGTCAACCGCCTGCACAAACCGCTGTGCGATTCCCTGCACCTGCTGGTGCCCGACGACCTCGACCGCCTGCGCCAGCTGCTGGAGGTGCGCCTGATGATCGAGCCGGAGAACGCCCGGCTGGCGGCGGAACGCGCCACGGACGCCCAGGTGGCCGGACTGCGCGCCACCCACCGGCGCCTGGTCGCCGCGGCCGGCGACCACGCCGCCGCCGTCGACGCCGACATGGAATTCCACCGCCAGCTCGCCGCCGCTTCGGGCAACCAGATCAGCGGCCTGATCCTGCATTCGCTCTCCGACCTGCTCGCCGAAAGCCTCAGCCACGGCTACCGGCGCGTCACGCCGGCCACGGCGATCAGGCAGCACGCCGCCATCCTGCAGGCCATCGAGAAACGCGACGGTGCCGCGGCCGCGCGCGCCACCGAACGCCACCTCAACTCCGCGCGCCAGGATCTCGGCCTGTGACCCCGCTTCCGCCATGAACGCTTCGCTCGAACTCTCCCGCCGCCAGTTCCTCGGCCAGATGACCACCGGCCTCACGGGGATCGCCCTGTCGCGGCTCCTCGCCGCCGGGGCCGTGCCGGACCGCAATCCCCACTTCGCCCAGCGGGCCAGGCAGGTCCTGCAGATCTTCTGTCCGGGCGGCGCCTCGCACGTCGACCTCTGGGACGACAAGCCGCTGCTGGAAAAGTACCACGGCACCCCCATGCCCGGCGGCAGCCAGGAAGTCACCTTCCAGGGCAAGAACGGCAACCTCATGAAGTCGCCCTGGCCCTTCGCGCCCGCCGGCCGGAGCGGCAAACGCATCTCCTCGCTGCTGCCGAACCTGGCGCGGCATGTCGATGACATGGCTTTCATCCACAGCATGACCAGCCGCACCAACACGCACGGGCCCGGCTGCATCCACATGAACGCCTGCTTCACCCGCGAAGGCTTTCCGGCCGCGGGCTCCTGGGTGAGCTATGCGCTCGGCTCGCTCAACGACAACCTGCCCACCTACGTGGCAATCCAGGACATCCGCGGCGAGCCGCCGAACGGCAAGGCCAACTGGTCGAACGGCTTCCTGCCCGCGCAGCACCAGGCCGTCGCCATGGCCGCCCAGCAGCCGCTGCGCAACCTGGCGCGGCCGGCGGGCCTCAGCGCCGAAGCGGACGCCGCCACCCGCGCCTTCCTGCACCGCGCCAACGCCGATCACGCCGCCGCGCATCCCGGCAACAGCGAACTGCAGGCCCGGCTGGCCGCCTACGAGATGGCCGCCAAGATGCAGCTCACCGCCCCCGAAGTCAGCAACCTCGCCGCCGAGCCCGGCCACATCCACCAGCTCTACGGCACCGGCGACGCCAACCCGCTCAAGGCCGCCTACGCGCGCAACTGCCTGCTGGCGCGCCGCTTCCTCGAGCAGGGCGTGCGCTACGTCTCGCTGTACTGCGCCTCGCGCGCCAGCGCTGTCGACGGCCTGCTCAACTGGGATGCGCACAAGACCCTGAAAGCCGACTACGAACGCCACGCCCCGATCTTCGACCAGCCCACGGCGGCCCTGCTCACCGACCTCAAACAGCGCGGCATGCTCCAGGACGTGCTGGTGGTCTGGTGCACCGAATTCGGCCGCATGCCCACCCACCAGCAGGGCACCAGCGGCCGCGACCACAACCCCGACGCCTTCACCACCTGGATGATGGGCGCCGGCGTGAAGGGCGGCGTCAGCCACGGCGAAACCGACGAGTTCGGCCGGCGCGCCGCGGTCGATGTCGCCACCGCCTACGACTTCTACGCCACGGTGCTGCACCTGCTCGGACTCGACCACGAACGGCTCACCTACTACCACAACGGCGCCCAGCGCCGCCTCACCGACGTGCACGGCCACGTCCTGCACCGCCTGCTTGCCTGACCGCCTTCATGTCGTCCCACCAGCGCTGCTTTCTGAACCTGCTCCTGACCGCGGTCGCGGCGGCCGCCGCTTGGCCCGGCGCGGCTCAGGCCGCGCCGGCGCCGCTGAACGTCTTTCGGCCGCTCGTCCGCACGGCGACGTGGGTGGAAAAGTGGCCGGGGCGCGACGGCCGGCTGGAGGCCCGGCAGGTGACGGGGGAGCTCTGGACGGAAGCCCTGCAGGCGGCGCTGGACCGGCAGGGGTCGGTGCGGATCCCCGCGCGCAACCAGCCGTATTATCTGGATGCGCCGATCGTGCTGCGCTCCGGCCAGAGCCTGTTCGCGGATCCCGCCGCGGAAATCCGCCTC
>CAYYJK010000099.1:2613-6355 GCA_964472185.1 uncultured Prosthecobacter sp. | reverse complement strand
GTCAACGGCCCGGCGAGCGACGGCCTCATCCGCGGCGTGCGCGGCGACTCGCACGACGACAACGTGGCGCTCAACGCCTGGGAATGGCAGAACTACGCGCCCAGCTACGGGCCGATCGAGCGCATCGTCATCGAGGACGTGACGGGAGCGCCCGAGGCGGCTCGGGCGGCGAACTCGATCCGCCTGCTGCCCGGCGTGAAGCGCTTCGCCGACGGCCGCACGCTCGACTGCCCCATCCGCGACGTCACCCTGCGCCGCATCACCGACATCCGCGAGTTCAAGCTCTACGACCAGCCCAACCTCGAGCTGGGGCGCGACCGGGACTTCAGCGCCGGCCTCGGCCGGCTGCACAACATCCGCTTTGAACAGCTCGTCTTCCGTCATCCGGGCAGGATCGAGGTCCACGCCGACACCGACGGCCTCGCGATTCACGGCGTGCAGCTCGACCACGCGCTGGCGCCCGGCTGGCACCTGCTCGCCATCGGTCCGAAGTCGGCAACCTACCGGGGCGCCGGGGATCCCGCGCACTGGCGCGAAATTTTCTCGCCCGACCTCGACTGCACCGTGCGCGGGATCGCCGTCACCGGCATCCGCCACCGCGGTTCGCCGGCCGATCTGCCCCTCGACCAGGTGGTCCGGGTCATCGAGCAACGCCCCAATCCCGACTACCCGCACACCACTCCGAAGGGCGGCCGCGGCCGGGGCATCTGGATTCGCTAAACCCATGAAACCGTTTTTCCTCCTTGGTCTGCTCGTCGCAGCCGCCCCCGCTGGCGCCGCCGATGCCGGCCTGACCTTCTTCGAGCAGAAGATCCGCCCGGTGCTGGCGGAGCACTGCTACTCCTGCCACAGCGCCGGGGCCAAGAAGCTCAAGGGCAACCTCCACCTCGACTCCCGGGCCGGCTGGCAGAAGGGCGGCGACAGCGGCCAGCCGGCCGTTGTGCCCGGCGATCCCGACGCCAGCCTGCTGCTGCGCACCGTCCGGCACCAGGAGGCAGATCTGGAGATGCCGCCGAAAAAGCCCCGGCTGCCGGACGCGGTTCTGGCCGATCTGGCAGCCTGGATCCGCATGGGCGCCCCCGACCCGCGCGACGGTGCGCCCGTGCCGGTGAAGCGCGCCGACAAGACCTGGTGGTCGCTGCAGCCCCTGCGTACGACCTTCGTCCACGGGGACATCGACGGCTTCATCGACGCCGGGCTCGCCAGCCAGGGGCTCGCGCGTTCGGCGCCGGCGGAGCCACGCGACCTGCTGCGCCGCCTCACCTACGACCTGCACGGCCTGCCACCCAGCGCCGAGGAGGTGGACGCCTTCGTCGCCGCCTCGGCCCGCGATCCCGAGGCCGCCTACCGCGCCGAAGTCGACCGCCTGCTCGCCAGCCCGCGCTACGGCGAACGCTGGGGCCGGCACTGGCTCGACATCGTCCGCTTCGGCGAGTCGAACGGCTTCGAACGCAACTTCATCATCGATGACCTCTGGCCCTTCCGCGACTACGTCATCCGCTCGCTCAACGCGGACAAGCCCTTCGACCGCTTCATCACCGAGCACCTCGCCGGTGACGTGATCGGCCGGGGCGATCCGGCCGTCGAGGTCGGCAGCGCCTTCCTGGTCGCCGGCCCCTACGACGACGTCGGCAACCAGGATCCGGTCGCCCAGGCCAACATCCGCGCCGCCACGCTCGACGACATGGTGACCGCCGCCGGCTCCGCCTTCCTCGGCCTGACGATCAACTGCGCGCGCTGCCACCACCACAAGTTCGACCCCATCCCCACCGAAGACTACTACCGCCTGAAGTCGGCCTTCGAGGGCGTCACCCACGGCCGCCGCGTCCTGGCCACCGAGGCGCAGCGCCGCGCCCATGCGCAGGCCCTGCAGCCGCTGCAAGCCGAACTCGCCCGCCTCACCGCCGACCGGACCGCGCTCGATCAGGCGATCGACCGCCGCGCGCAGGCGGCCCTCGGCAGCCTCGTCCATCAGCGGCCCAAGATCGATCCGCACGGCACCGAGGAGACCTTCGCACCGGTCCGCGCCCGCCACGTGCGCTTCGTCATCCACGCCCTCGACGCCGACTTCGGCCGTCCGGCCGGCGCCCGCCTGTCAGGCGGCAAGCTGACCGAGTTCGAAGTGTGGAACGCCGACGGCCGCAATGTTGCGCTCGCCAGCAACGGCACCCGCGCCGAAGGCGCCCGCTCGGCCGTCGCCGAGGATTTCCCGGAAGCCTACGGACCGCAGTACTGCATCGACGGCCAGTTGGGCGAGGCCTGGTTCATCGGCAGCCCCGCCGTGCTCACCCTCACCTTCGCGCAGCCGGAAACGATCGAACGCATCCGCTTCCTCAACGCCCGCGGCGAACGCGACGTCGACGACAGCAAGGTGCGCGGCGCCACGCCCGCCGAATACGACATGGAGGTTTCGACCGACGGCCGGCGCTGGACCCGGATTGCCAGCGCCGAGGGCCGCGCGCCGGTGTCGCCCGCGCACGCCCTCGCCCTGGCGCGCCGGGCCGTCATCAGCGCCGAGGAAACCCGCCGCCTGAACGAGCTGCAGAAGCGCCTCGACGCCTTGCAGGCGCAGATCAACCGCGTGCCCAAGCTGCCGCAGGTCTGGGCCGGCCTCTTTGCCCAGCCGAAGGAGCCGACGCGGGTGCACCAGGGCGGCGATCCGATGAAGCCGCGGGAAACCGTCGTGCCCGCCAGCCTGAGCGTGCTCGATCAGGCGGCGCCGGCCTACGCCCTGCCGGCCTCGGCGCCGGAAGGCGAACGCCGGCTGGCGCTCGCCCGCTGGATCGTCCAGGACAACCCGCTCAGCGCCCGCGTCCTGGCCAACCGCGTCTGGCAGCATCATTTTGGCACCGGCCTGGTCGACACGCCCAGCGACTTCGGCTTCCTCGGCAGCCCGCCGACGCATCCCGAACTGCTGGACTTCCTCGCCCGCCGCCTGCTCGCCCACGGCTGGCGCCTGAAGCCCCTGCACCGCGAAATCCTGCTGTCGCGCAGCTACCGCCAGTCCGCGACCTTCCGGGCCGACGCCGCGCGCATCGACGCCGCCAGCCGCCTGCTCTGGCGCTTCCCGCCGCGCCGCCTGAGCGCCGAGGAGCTGCGCGACACGCTGCTGGCCGTCGCCGGCGAGCTGCGCCTCGACCCCATGGGCGGCCCGGGCTTCCGGCTGTACAAGTTCACCCAGAACAACGTCAGCACCTACTTCCCGCTCGACCGCCACGGACCGGAGACCTACCGCCGCGCCGTCTACCACCAAAACGCCCGCGCCAGCATCGTCGACCTGCTCACCGACTTCGACCTGCCCGACACCGCCTTTGCGGCGCCGAAACGATCCAGTACGACGACGCCCCTGCAGGCGTTGACCCTGCTCAACCACAGCTTCACCCTCGACATGGCGCACGCGCTCGCCGCCCGTCTCGATCCGGCGGATCCCGTCGGCTCGGCCTACCGGCGCGTCTTCCAGCGCCCCCCAAGCGCCTCGGAACGCCAGGCGGCCGAAACCCTCGCGACCGGCCACGGGCCCGAAGCCCTGGGCCGCGCCCTGCTCAACACCAACGAGCTGCTGCACCTCGAATGAGCCGGGCAGCGGCCGGAAAAGCCGCAGCTTCGCCTTGGCCCGCGGCCGAAACCCGCTACGTTGCCGGCCGTTCCGCGTCAGCCGATGTGGTGAAATGGTAAACACAGCGGACTTAAAATCCGCTGGAGGGCAACCTCCTTGCCGGTTCGAGTCCGGCCATCGGCACGG
>CAYYJK010000099.1:0-2513 GCA_964472185.1 uncultured Prosthecobacter sp. | reverse complement strand
TGAGCTTTCTGTTCGGCGTGCCGCTCCGGCTCAACCAGCCGGTCTTGCAGGCCTTCAAGACGCTGGCCGGCCCGCTGCAGTGGTCGCTGCTGCTGGTGTTCTACCGGGCCGGCGAACGCCTGTTTGACGCCCCGCACGTGTCCATCCACGTGCCGACAATGATCGGGCGCTTTTTCGAGGAACCCGGCCCCTTCCTGCGCGATTACGGCATGACCGCCTGCTACGGCATCTGCGTCTGGTGCCTGGTCGCGCCCGTATTGCTGATCGGCATCCGCCGCCTCAGCCAGCCCGTCCTGGAACGCTGGGCGGCGCGACTGAAGCGTCCGGCTGCCGCCGGCTGCACGCCATGAAAACCCTGCCCTGCCTCCTGCTCAGCCTGCTTCTGCACCCGCTGGCCGCCCGCGACACCGCCGAGTTGATCGCCCGCGGCGATGCCGCCGACGCCCGCTTTCTCGCCGAAGAAGCCCTGCGCCACTACCTGCCGGCCCTGGAGCAGCGGCCGGACGACGCCGACCTGCGGGTGCGGATCGCCCGCCAGTACGTCTACCGCATGAGCGAACTGCGCAGCCCGGCGGAAAAGCTCGCGGCCGGCCGGACCGCCCTGGACCATGCGGAGCGGGCGGTGCGCGCCAATCCGCGCAGCAGCGACGCCCATCTGTCGGTCGCCATCTGCCTGGGCAAAATCACCCAGCTGCAGGGTGCCCGCGAGAAGGTGGAGGCCTCCCGCCGCATCCGCGATGCCGCCCGGCAGGCGGCGCGCCTGGACCCGGCTAACGACTACGCCTGGCACCTGCTCGGCCGCTGGCACCAGGCCCTGGCCGGCATGGGCGGCCTGACCCGCGGGCTGGTGGCGCTGGTGTACGGCGAACTGCCGGCGGCCTCGAACGAGGAGGCGGTGCGCTGCTTCGAGAAGGCGCTCGCCCTGCGGCCCGACCGGCTGATCCACCACGTCGAGTTGGGCCGGACCTACGCCCAGATGGGCCGCCGGGAGGAGGCGCGGGCCGCGCTGAACCGGGGACTGGCGATGCCCGAACGCGAGAAGGACGATCCAGAGACCAAGCAGCGCGGCCGTGCCGCCCTGGCGCAACTCTAGCGCGCGGAATTGTCCCGCCAACAGCAAGCCGTTGAATCCGGCAAGGCGGCACAGGCGAATAAGGATAGCTCCCCGTCGCCATGACTTCCCGCCCCCGCATCGCCATCGTTGGTACCGGCATCGCCGGCCTGGGATGCGCGCATTTCCTGCACCCGCACGCCGACCTGACGCTTTACGAGGCGGAAGCCGACTACGGCGGCCACAGCAACACCGTCGTGGTCGAGGAGGACGGCCGGTCGCTGCCGGTGGACACGGGCTTCATGGTCTTCAACCACCAGACTTACCCGAACCTCTGCCGGCTGTTCCGCGAGCTCGGGGTGGAGACCCGGCGCACCGACATGTCGTTCAGCCTGGCGCACCTGCCGACCGGCTACGAATGGAACGGCGCGAGCCTGGACAAGATTTTCGGCCAGCGCCGGAACCTGCTCAGCCCGCGGTTCTGGCGTTTCCTGCTGAAGATCCACCGCTTCAACCGCGAGACTGCGGCGGCGCTCGACGATCCGCGCTACGCCGGCATGAGCCTGCGCGAGTACGCCGCGGCACGCGGCTACGGCCGGGATTTCCTCGACCTGTACATCCTGCCCATGGGCAGCGCCGTCTGGTCCACGCCGCCGGAGCGCATGCTCGACTTTCCTGCCCGGACGCTGATGCGCTTCTGGTACAACCACGGCTTCCTCGGCATGGAAACCCGCCATCCCTGGTGGACCGTGACCGGCGGCTCGCGCCAGTACGTGCGCAAGATCGCCGCGCCGTTCGCCGACCGCATCCGGCTCAGCACGCCGGTGGAGCGGATTGAACGCGCCGGCGGCAAGGTGCGCCTGCAGGCGCGCGGCCAGGCGCCGGAGACCTACGACAAGGTCATCCTGGCCACGCACGCGCCGACCTCGCTGCGGCTGCTGGCCGACCCGACGCCGCTGGAACAGGAACTGCTGCCCGCGTTCCGCTACCAGCCGAACCTGGCCACCCTGCACACCGACGAGCGCTTCATGCCGCGCGAGCGGCGCTGCTGGGCCTCGTGGAACTACCGCATCCAGGTCAGCCCGCAGGGCGTGCTGGAGCCCAGCACGCACTACTGGATGAACAGCCTGCAGGGCGTCTCCGAAAAGCGGAATTACTTCGTCAGCATCAACGCGCCCGCAGGCCTGGACGAATCCAAGGTCGTCTGCCGCATCCCCTACGAACACCCGCTGTTCGACGTCGGCGCCGTGGCGCTGCAGCCGCGTCTGCGCGACCTGAACCGGCTGGCGCCGGATCAGACGACCTACTACTGCGGCGCCTGGTTCCGCTACGGCTTCCACGAGGACGGCCTGCTGTCCGCCGTCCAGCTCTGCCACGACCTGCTCGGCCGCGACCCCTGGTGATCCATGCACTCGGCCCTCTACGACTGTGAAGTGATGCACCATCGGCTGCAGCCGAAGGT
>CAYYJK010000098.1:5908-11823 GCA_964472185.1 uncultured Prosthecobacter sp. | reverse complement strand
CTGGTCGGACTGATCGCCGCCCTGCTCTGGCTGCGCCTGAGCCGGCGGCGCTGGGCTCAGTCGTAGCGCAGCCAGGCGGTCGCCCGCGCCTCGGCGCTGCTGACGCAGCGCAGCCAGTAGGCCCCGAAAGCCGGCGGAAAAGCGTGCTCGACCGCGGCCTCCGGACCGACCTCAAACTCGCGGTAGAGCACCCAGTCGCCGGTGCCGGTGACGTCGGCCTCGACGCGGATCCGGGTCGGGCGGTCGGCACTGAGCCGCAGGTGCTTGCGGTCGTAGCCGGTGAACAGGTAGGGATCGCTGGGCTCGCCGGCTTTGACGTCGCTGTCCTTCCAGGGACCGCCCTCGCCGCGCGGTTTGCCAAACTGCCAGAGATCGTCAACCGCCCCGACCCAGAGCGCCGCGCGGCCGTCCGCCGAACGCACGAGGTGCTCGCCCTGGGCGCCGTCCCTGACGCCGCTCAGCACCAGCAGGCCGCGGTAGCTGGCGTAGTCCTTGATCCGGCGGTTGTGGGTGGTCACCGGCCGGATGCGGGCGACCCCGCCGGCGTTCTCGGCCGGCAGCTCGAAGAAGGTGCCGGCGGCGTTGAACAGGTCGCGCTCGGTGCAGACTTCGCGGTCGATGCGCTCCTCGCCCAGAGCCCCGGGCCGGTCAAAAGCGGCGCTGCCCTTCGGCAGACGCCAGCGGCCCTTGGCATCGGCGTAGAGCACCGACGCGGCGTCGAAGCTGAGCACCTCGCGGGGAATCGCGGTGTTCTTGGCCGTCCAGGCGGCGCCGGCCGGATCGTCGGCACGCACCAGGTTCAGCGCGCCGTCGAGATCGTAGCAGCCCAGATCACCCGCCGGACTGCGGGCGAGGTAGCGCAGGGTTTTGAAGTCTGCGCCGCGGGCGTGAATGAGCCCGCCCTGCACGGCCCGGTCCTCCGGCCCGGCGATGCCGTCGAACATCGCCGCCGCTTCGGCACCCCGCGAATCGTCGTTGCGGTAGTGGAAGAAGGCGGTCAGGGCCCTGGCCGCGCGGTCCGGCCGCAGGCGCACCCAGGCGCCGCTCTCCGCCTCGGCAAACTCGGTCCACACCGCCGCACCGGCGGGCACGGCGACCTCGCGCAGCGGCTGCCACTCGCCCGTGCCCGCGCGGTCAATCTCCAGGGCCACGGTCACCGTCTCCGCGCCGGCATGGAACAGGTGCAGCGCCCGGTGGCGGTAGCCGCTGAACAGGTAGGGCTCGCTGACCGCGCCGGCGGCGACGTCATCCTTCAGCCAGACCGCACCGCGGCCAATCACCGGACCGAGCTGGTCGAGGCGGGCCGGCTCAACGAACCAAAGGTTCGACTGCGACCGCCCGGGACCGGCCAGATCGCCCTTGGCCTTGCGTTTGTTGAGGAATTCGCTCCTGGCGGTGTCATCGCAGCCGAACACCAGGCGGTCGCCCCAGCGCGCAAAGTCGCCGATCACCTTCAGGTAGTTGCTGCGCGGCCGGATGCCGGCGCTGGCGGCCGGCGTGAAGGTTTTGGGAAAACTCCAGAAGGCGCCGTGCATGGTCATCAGCAGCGCCTCTTCGCCGATGTCGCGGATGCGCGGCCACTCGGTGTTCCAGCCGTGGGCGCCGTCGTAGCTGTGGCTGGACTTCGGCAGGCGGTAGCCCTGCCAGCGCCCCTCGTGCAGGCACATGAGCAGCAGCGAGCGATGGTCCCAGCCCGTGCTCCAGACCGGATCGGTGTCCGGATGCGCGCTGCCGTCAATGCCGCCGGGACCGGTGACTTCGGTGAACTGGTTGCGGCGCACGAGCTGCCAGTCCTGACCGGGGTGGCTCCACTCGCCGAGCGCGCCGCTCGGCGTGGCGGGATCGGTAAGCACGCGCGGATCGCGGTCGCCGTTGTTGGCGTACACCAGCCGGCCCTGGCTGCTGTACAGGCCTTTGCCGTGGTAGCCGGGCAGCTGGGAGTTCAGGGCGGCCGGCCGGGTCTCCCGGGAAAAACCGGGCTTGGGCGCATTGCCGTCCCTGATGTGGCCGGTGACCTCAAGCGTCCTGACATCGACCTCATAGAGCCCCTCTTCCATGGTGGCGTAGTAGACCTTGTCGGCGGGCTGTTCGAGGTGGCGGGCGGTGCCGGTCAACCGCCCCGGCATGCGCTCCGGCGGAATCACGCGGACCTGCCGGCTGGCGTCGATGAGGTAGGGGCCGATGAGCAGCTGCCGGGACTCGCGGTGGATCAGCCGGTTGGCCGGCGTGCCGCCGACGCTTTCCGGACGGACGATCTGCTGCAGGTCGGGCGTGATCTCGTACAGCTTGTCCGAGGAGCCGAACGGCAGGTGCGGCCCGTAGGTGATCACCCAGAGCCGGTCCGCCCAAGGCACCACGGCGCCGGTGCCGCATTCATTCTCCGAGTTGAACATCGCCAGGTGCGGGTAGATGCCGCTGATCTGGCGCGGCTCGGCCGCAGCCAGGACGCCGGCACCCATCAGGAGGCTGGAAAGCAGGAAACGCATGCCTGCAGTTCAGCACGAAAAGCCCGCCGGCGGCAAGCCGGCCGGCTTATGCCTCGTTGCAATCGCTTGCACGCTGGAGACACTGCCGCATGTCCGCCGAATCCCGCCCGCTGCTGAGCGCCACGCTGTGGCAGGACTTCCGGCCGGAATGGCTCTGGGTCTACCGCGGCACGGCGCCCGCCCCGCGCGTCTGGTCGGGCGAGATCACCGTGCCCGCCGGGGTGTTCTTTGTCGAAGCGGGCCTGGTGAAAATCCGCGCGGCGGGTCGCGAGGTGCGCGTGCCCGCCGGTCACGCCTTTTTCTCGGCCCCCGGCCCGCGGCGGCAGTGGTTCCAATCCGGCAGCACCCTGCTGTCGGTGGGCCTGCGCTGCCAGTGGTCCGACGGTCAGCCGGTCTGGAAAGACGGCCTGAACCGGGCCTGGCCGGCGGCGGAGTTGCGCGCGCTGCATCGGGCCACCGCCGCCCTGTTCCGGCAGGTCCACGGCGCACGGCGCGAAGTGACGTATGCCGAGGCGGTGCAGCCGGCGGCGCGCGACCTGGCGGACTGGTGTCGCCATGAGGCGGCGTTCCGGCACTGGCTGGCGGTCTGGGCCGCCAGCCTGGACCAGCTCGGCGTGGATGGCAGCCACCATCAGGCCGGCGATCCGCGCCTGGACGAAGCCCTGCGCTGGCTGAATACCTGGCCCCTGCAGCGTCCGCTGAATCTGGCCGAGGCGCCGGCGGGCATCGGCCTGGGGCGCCGCCAGCTGCACAGCCTGCTGCAGAAGCGGCTGGGGCTGAGCGCCCACGCCTTCCTCGAACGCCGGCGCCTGGAACGCGCCGTGCAGCGCCTGACCCGCGAGGACACGCCGCTCAAGGAGATCGCCTTTGCCCTGGGCTTCCGCCACGCCTCGCACTTCACCGCCTGGTTCCGCCGGCATCACGGCATGGCGCCGAGCGCCTGCCGCGCCAGCCGCAGGGTGGAAGGAGCGTGAGCCCGGCTGCGTTTCCACTTTCCAGGCCCGGCAACCGTTCGTAGCTTCTTTTCTCACCATGGCCCTGATCGAACTCACCCACCTGTCGAAATCCTACCGCGAACCCGGCAGCGGCCACGCGGTGCCGGTGCTGCGCGACCTCTCGCTGCGCATCGAAGCGGGCGAGTCCGTGGCCGTCGTCGGCCCCTCGGGCTGCGGCAAAAGCACGCTGCTCAACCTGCTCGGCACGCTCGACAGTCCGGACAGCGGGGAATACACGCTCGACGGCGAACCCGTGCACGCCTGCAGCCCGGCGCGGCTGGCGGAGCTGCGCAGCGAAAAGATCGGCTTCATTTTCCAGCTCCATCACCTGATGCCGCAGTGCACGGTGCTGGAAAACGTCCTGCTGCCGACCCTGGCGCTGAAACGCAAGCCGGCCGCCGCCGAACTCCGGCAGCGCGCCACCGAACTGCTGCAGGCCGTCGGCCTGCAGGAGCGCCTGGGCTGGAAACCCGCCCAGCTCTCCGGCGGCGAACGCCAGCGCGTGGCCGTCGTCCGCGCCCTGATCAACCAGCCCAAGCTGATCCTGGCCGACGAACCGACCGGCGCCCTCGATGAGAAGAACGCGGAGTCGCTGACCTCGCTGCTGCTCGAACTGCAGCAGCGCACCGGCATCTGCCTGGTGATGGTCACCCACCACCCCGCCCAGGCCGCGCGCATGGGCCGCACCCTGCAGCTCCACGAAGGCGCGCTGCGGTGAACGCCGCCCCGCGGCTTTTTGCGGAAGGTCGGCCATCCCGGCAGCGTTAAGCCGGTCGACATGCGCCGCCTTCTCTGCCTCCTCCTGCTTGCCGCCGCCAGCGCGCTGCCGGCCGCCGAACGCAACATCGTCTTCTTCATAGCCGACGACATGGGCGCCTTCCTGGGCTGCTACGGCACCGCCCAGGCAAAGACGCCGAACATGGACGCCCTTGCGGCCGACGGCACCCTGTTCACCCGGGCCTACGCAACCACGGCCAGCTGCAGCGCCAGCCGCAGCGTCATCATGACCGGACTGCACAACCACTGGAACGGCCAGTTCGGCCACAGCCACGACTACCACAAGTTCGGCCTGTTCCCGAACACGGTCACGCTCGCCCTGCCGCAGGTGATGCGCCAGGCCGGCTACCGGACCGGCCTGTTCGGCAAGAATCACGTCTCGCCGGGCAGCGTCATCGACTACGACGTCGAGCGCCCGGAAAAGAGCCGCAACACCGTGCAGCTGGTCGACAACGCCATGGAGTTCATCCTCGCCCGGGACGGCCGCCCGTTCCTGGCCTACATCGGCACCAGCGACCCGCACCGCGACGGCAAGTACGACGAAACCGATCCGCAGCGCCCGAACATGTTCGGCAACCGGCCCGGCAAAGGCTCCTACCCGGGCGTCACGGAAACCTTCTACAAGCCCGACGAGGTGTTTGTGCCGCCCTTCCTGCCCGACACGCCCGCCTGCCGCGCCGAGCTGGTGCAGTACTACCAGAGCGTCTCGCGCGTCGATGCCGGCATCGGCCACCTGGTCAAGCGCCTGAAGGAGGCCGGGCTGTACGACAAGACGCTGATCATCGTCACCAGCGACCACGGGATGGCGTTTCCGGGCGGCAAAACCACGGTCTACGAACCCGGCCTGCACGTGCCGCTGATCGTCCGCAATCCCTACGCGGCGAAGCGCGGCCTGAAGAACAGCGCCCTGGTCAGCCATGTCGACCTGACACCCACCATGCTTGACTTCGCCGAAGGGCTCGACCGCGCCAAGAACGCGCCCAAGAAGATGATCGATGCCGCCGCCTGGGCCAAGGCCAAGGGCTACGGGCGCGGCGACAACCTCGGCAAGAAGTACACGACCTACCACGGCCGCTCCTGGCTGGACATCGTCGAGCGGGAGTCGGACCCGGGCCGCACTGTCATTCACGCCAGCCACACCTTCCACGAAATCCAGATGTACTACCCGATGCGGGTGATTCGCGACGAAAAGTACAAGCTGATCTGGAACATCGCCCACGGCCTGGCCTACCCCTTCGCCAGCGACCTGTGGAGCGCCCCGACCTGGCAGGCGCAGTGGAAGCAGGGCAAGGACGCGAAGTACGGGTTCAAGACCGTGGACCAGTACGTCCACCGCCCGGCCTTCGAACTCTACGACATGACCTACGACCCGGACGAGCGCACCAACCTCGCCGCCGATCCCGCCCACGCCAAGACCCTCGAAAACTACAAGTCGCGGCTGAAAGCCTTCCAGGAGAGCATGAACGACCCCTGGGTGCTCAAGTGGGAATACGAGTGACGCCCCGGCTCAGCGCGCCGCCCGGCGCTGCAGCCGGAAGATCAGCGCCGCCGCCACGAACGTGCCCGCGATCATCAGCGTGCTCAGCGCGTTGATCATCGGCAGGCTGCGGCTGGTCTTCATCATGCCCGCCACGCGCAGCGGCAGGGTCGTGGTGCC
>CAYYJK010000098.1:0-5808 GCA_964472185.1 uncultured Prosthecobacter sp. | reverse complement strand
TGACGCGGCTGCGTGAACTGGGTCTGACTCCGGGCGCCCGGGTCACCGTGGTGCGCCGGGCGCCGCTCGGCGAACCCATCGAGATCACCGTGCGCGGCTCGCACCTGGCGATGCGCAATCACGAGGCGGCGCACATCCAGATCCGCCCGGCATGAGCGCCTCCGAACCGCCCCTGCTGGCCATTGTCGGCAACCCCAATTCGGGCAAGACCACCCTGTTCAACCTGCTGACCGGGCTGCGCCAGAAGGTGGCCAACTACCCCGGGGTCACCGTCGAAAAAAAGATCGGCGAGTGCTTCTCGCAGCACGGCAGGAAGCTGCGCCTGATCGACCTGCCGGGCGCCTACAGCCTGAACGCCCGCAGCCCCGACGAAGCCGTGCTGCGCGACGTCCTGCTCGGCCGCCGCGCCGACACGCCGCGCCCGGACCGGGTGGTGGTGGTCGTGGATGCCGCCAACCTGGAGCGCAACCTCTACCTGGCCAGCCAGGTGCTCGAACTCGGCCTGCCGACCGTGGTGGTGCTGAACATGATCGACGTCGCCGAGCAGAAAGCCTGGAAGCTCGACGTCACGCGCCTGTCCGCCGAACTGGGCGTGCCGGTCGTGCCCATGCAGGCAACCTCGGGCAAGGGCCTGGTCGAGCTCAAGGCCGCGATCAGTCGCGAGGACCTGCCCCGTCCCGAATGGCATTCCGCCCCCCTGCCCGAAGACATCCGCGCAGCCCTGGGCCGCTCGCGCGACGCGCTGGCCGCCGCCGGAGCGGTGCATGACCGGGCCACGCTGCTGGAACCGCTCTACCTGCTTGCCGATCACGACCCCCTGCACGCCGGCATCGAGGACGCGCACCTGAGCCGGATCCGGCGCGAGCGCGAGGCCCTGGACGCCGCCCACCCCGGCTGGGAAGACCAGCTGGTGGCCGACCGCTACGCCGCCATCGAGACGCTGAGCGACAAGGTGCTGCAGCGGCCGGACCGGGAGGTGACCACCTTCACCCAGAAGCTCGACACCTTCCTGCTGCATCCGGTCTTTGGCGGCCTGACGCTGCTGGTTTTCCTGGTCTTCCTGTTCTACCTGATCTTCAAGGTCGCCGAGGGGCCGATGGGCTGGATTGAGGACGGCTTCGGCGCGCTGGGCACCTGGGTAACCTCGCTGATGCCGCCGGGCGACCTGCGCGACCTGATCGTCGACGGCGCCATCAACGGCGTCGCCGGCGTCGTGGTCTTCCTGCCGCAGATCCTCATCCTGTTCTTTTTCATCGGCCTCATGGAAGACACCGGCTACATGGCGCGGCTGGCCTTCATCATGGACCGCCTGATGAGCCTGGTCGGCCTCAACGGCAAGGCCTTCCTGCCCTTCCTCAGCTCCTACGCCTGCGCCGTGCCGGGGATCATGGCCACGCGCACCATCGACAGCCCGAAGGACCGCCTGATCACCATCCTGATCGCACCGCTGGCCAGCTGCTCGGCGCGCCTGCCGGTCTACCTGCTGCTGATCAGCGCGTTCATGCCCGACAGCGTCTCGCTGTGGAGCAAGGCCGCCCTCATGGTCGGCCTGTATGCGCTCGGCACGCTCAGCGCCTTCGTCTTCGCCTGGATCCTCAACCGCGGCGTCATGCGCGGCGCCAATGCGCCGATGATTCTGGAGATGCCGACCTACAAGCTGCCCTCGCTCAAGTCGATCCTGCTGCTGGTCTGGCAGCGCGCCAAGGCCTTCCTCGTCCGCGCCGGCACGATCATCTTCGGCATCTCGATCCTGATCTGGGCCGCCTCGACCTATCCGAAGAGCGACTCGGACGACGCCTCCGAGCGACTCCGGCACAGCTTCGCCGGCCAGGCCGGCCACTTCATCGAGCCGGTCATCGCCCCGCTCGGCTACGACTGGAAAATCGGCATCGGCCTGATCGGCTCCTTCGCCGCCCGCGAGGTGTTCGTCAACACCATGGCCGTGGTCTACGCCGTCGAGGCTGAGGATGAAGAGAGCATGGCGCCGCTGCGCGACCGGCTGCGCCAGGAGACGCGGGCCGACGGCACGCCGGTGTTCACCCCGCTGGTCTGCATCAGCCTGCTGATCTTCTACGTCTTCGCCATGCAGTGCGTCAGCACCATGGCCATCGTCAAACGCGAGACCGGCTCCTGGCGCTGGATGTGGTTCCAGCTCGCCAGCCTGTCCGGCACCGCCTATGTTCTGGCTCTGGGCGTCTACCAGATCGGCAGAGCGCTCGGCCACTGACCCGCATTCCCGCCATGAACGACTGGCAATCCTGGGCCGCCCTGACCGTGGTCGCGATCACGGTACTGCTGTTTGCACGCCGCGCCCTCAAGCGCCGCAGGAGCGGCGGCTGCGGCGGCGGTTGCGGCTGCACGCACAAGCCGAAGTAATCCGTCAGGGCTGGCGGCCGATCTCAAGATCGTCGATCCAGAAGTACACGGCCTCGGTGGCCGTGCTGACGAAGCCCAGCCAGGCCAGTTCCCGGCAGTCGGCGTCGCACGGCAAATCCTGGAACGCCTGCGGCGCCTGCCCCGGCAGGGTCAGCCGCCAGGTCCAGCGGCCCGCGCCCAGCCGCGCCTCCATCTCGACCTTCACCCAGGTGTCGGCCGGCAGCGCCAGGGCCTTGCCGCTGCGACGCTCGCAAATCCGGCCGTCCTCGACGTGCAGGCTCGGCCCGGTCGGGTAAGGCTGCCCGGGCCCGCGCCATTCGACGAAAAACGCGGCCCCCTGCCCCGCGCGCACTTGGAAAGCCACGCGCACCCGCCCGTCCTGATACTGCGGCTTGAGCACCCAGTGCGGATCCCAGGACGGTTTCAGGCCGGGCGCATCGGTGAACTTCAGGCTGCGCCGGCCGCTGGCCGCCTGATCTTCAACGACCTCGATGCGGTCGCCCTTGTTCTGCCAGCGCACCTCCTGGCGCGGCAGGATCGGAAAGCTCAGGCCCATGTGCTCGAAATCCTCGTCGACCGCATACTCCGGCTGCGGCCAGGGCCGCGACTGCTCCCAGAAGGCCGGAAAGACCAGGGCGGCGGCGCGGCGGCGCCACTCCCCCTGCCCGCGCAGCCCGGCCTGGGCGGCGTCGAAGGCCTTGAAACCGAGCTTGAAGGCCGGCGACTCCGGCTTGAGGCGGAAGTCGCGCTTGGCGGCGTCGACAAACAGCGGGTCAGCCACCTGGCTGCCCGCGTCGTGGCCGGTTTTCTGCTGCCAGCCGGCGAGGTCGGTGTCGAGGAACTGCACCGGCAGCCCGGCGCTGTTCCAGTACAGGTTGTTGCGCATCTCGTAGCTGCCGGGCTGCCAGTTGTACCAGGTGCCGTCGAGCAGCTTCGGCGTGTCGCAGATCACCAGGTTGGTCTCGTAGGCGAAGGAAGCGTGCGGCTCCGGACGCGAGCGCTGGATCTGCGCCTTGCGGCCGTAAGCGAAGATGTTGTTGCTGACCTGGTTCCACTTGCCGTAGTGCTGGTGGAAGGTCGCCTCGCTGGTGTCGTGCACGAGGTTGTTCTGGATCGTCACTCCCGTGCTGCCCTCGTCGGTGTACAGCCCCCAGCCGCCGTAGCGGTAGCTGCCGACGTCGTGGACGTGGTTGTGGCTGACGGTCGTGCCCTCGCTGCGCCCCAGGCCGTAAAAGCCGCCCATGTCGCTGAGCACGCCCCAGCCGAGATGGTGGATGTGATTGTGGTCGAAACGGTTGCGCTTGGATGGGCTCGGCGCGTAGCCCCAGACCCAGCCGGCGCTGATGCCGGTGTAGAAAAAATCGCCGATGTCGCAGTGCGTCACCGCACAGTCGGCGGCATGCGCGAGGAAGACGCCGCAGGCGCTGGGAAACAGCCGGCCGCCGCCGTGCAGGAAGCAGTCGTCCACCGTGATGCGGCGCGTCAGCGCCGCCTCATCCGGCATCTTGACGTTGCCGATGCGCACGCCGCCGCCGCCCAGGTCATGCAGGTGGCTGCGGAAGACGCCGCTGTCGGCGCAGGCGTCGCGGAGCCACAGGCCGTAGCCGCCAGTGTGGGCGATTTCGCAGTCCTCGAAACGCACCTGCTGCGACCGGTCGATTTCGATCGCCGCGCCGACGCCCGCCGCCGCCTGGCCGTCGTGATGCCCCGCAGGGCCGAAGAGGTGCTGGGTGTGCAGGAAGCGCAGCCCTTCGAAGCGGACATGCTGGACGCCGTCGAGCAGCAGCAGCTTCTCGGTCACCGGCGCCGCCGCCTCGACACGGTCAATGCGCTCGCCCGGCAGCGGCTGGTAAAGCAGCGTGCCGTCGCGCGCCAGGAACCACTCGCCGGGCGCATCCAGGGCGGCGCGGAAGTTTTCGACGTACCAGCGCTGATCCGGCTCGAACTCCACGAACGGGTAGCGCGTCGCACCGACGATGCGGACCCCGTGCGCGGCCGGGTTGAGCGCCTGGATGCGGCACTGTCCCACCGTCCAGGTCTGCATGACGGTCAGCAGGACGTCGCCGCGTTCCGCTTCGGGAATCTGGTCAAGCACGGCATGATCGGCCGGCCGCGCGACAAAGGCCTCAAAGCTCGGCCGTTTGAGGCCGGGAAAAAGCTCCGCGCTGGCCTGGGCCCGGGCGTTGAAGTAGCCGCCCACCGCGCCCGGACGGTTCTCCACGGCGTTGGGCGTGCGGGCGCGCACCGCGCGCCGGCCATTGATCCAGAGCTGCTCGAAGTACCAGCGTCCCGCCCGGACTTCGGGCACGACCGTCCGCCACAGCCCGCCTTCGACCTCCTGCCATCCGTGCAGCCGGCGGCCGCCGGTCAGGCTGACCTGGGCGCCCGGCGCTGCCGCGTAGGTCGTCGGACCGGTTTCCACGCCGCTGTCCTCGGCCAGCAGGCGCAGCGGTTCGCGCAGAAAATAGGCGCCGCCGGCGAACTCCACGCGGACCGCCCCCCGCTCCCCCGCCCGGCGCAATTCGCGCACTTTGTCGCGCGCAGCTTCCGGCGTGCTCAGCGGCCCCTGCGGCGACACGCGGACGACGGTCTCGGCGGACAACGGGGCGAGGGCAAGCAGCAGGGCGAACAGCGGACGCATGACGCCGTGTAACGCGGTCCGGCCCGGCCTGCAACTCAGCGCACGTCCTGGCCGTTGCCGAGCAGGTTGGCGCCGATCTCGTTGCCCTCGCCGCCGAGGACGAACAGCGAAGGCTCCTTGGATCGCTTGGCCGCCGGACGGTCGTCGCGGATGAGGTTGCCGCTCACCAGGCTGCGCTTCACCTTCTCCAGGCGCAGGCCCGCGCCGTCGGAGTCGAGGATGCTGTTGTTGACGATCATCAGCCGCTCACCGCCTTCGATGTCAACGGCCGCGCGCTGGCGCCAGACCCCGGCCAGGATGTTGCCGACGAAGCTGCTGTCACTGCAGTTCCGGAGCCGCACGCCGTTGTTCTCGGCGTGATCGAACCCGTTGACCAGGTAGCGCGGATTGCGGTCGAAGTTGTTGGCGCTGACCACCAGGTGCTCGCAGTTTTCGGCGATCAGGTCCGCTTCAAACCCTTCCCAAAAGGTGTTGCCGGTGACCACGATGCCGCGCGACTCGCGGATCTCCAGATTGACGCGCACGTCGCTGAACACGTTGGCGCTGATCGTGACGTTGCCCTCGCGGGTGTGCGCGCGGCCGACGCGGCGTTCCAGGCTGGGATCGGTGCCGGCTCCGAGGATGCGGATGTTCGCCGAACCGGCCGCCTTGCTCGAGTGCTGGATCGTGCAGCCGGTGATGGCCACCTCGCCGATGGAGCCGCCCGTGGAATTGAGCTCGATGTTGGCCGAGGGCGGGGCGTCGGCATGATGGTTGCCCTCGATGTCGCAGGTGCCGATGTGCAGGTTGCG
>CAYYJK010000097.1:0-11863 GCA_964472185.1 uncultured Prosthecobacter sp. | reverse complement strand
CCACGACGGCCAATGGCGTCCGGGACCGGAACTGCCGCTGGCCTGCCTGACGACGGCCGACGGCGTGCAGGAGCACCTGGCCCAGTGCCTGTCCTCCGAGCACTTCAGCCAGAAGCCCAAGGCGCTGGGGGTCGTGCTGCATGTGGCGGATGAATTCGCTTTGGCGGAAATTGCGCAGACGTTTGCGCAGGAGGCGGGCGAAGACTTTCAGATGCTCCGCTACAACCTGGTGGACGAGCCGCGCGAGGTGCTCGCCGACCGGGATGTTTCGGATGAGGCCAACAGCTGGCGCCTGCTGCCGTTCTGGGGCGGCATGGCCGGTCAGAGCCGCTGCGTGGCGATTGCCTTGTCGAGGTCACGCGAGGCCTTTTTGATGAAGCTGCTCGCCGCTGGCGAGGAGCTGCGCATTCCGGTGCGGGTGGCGGTGACGTCGGCGCCGCTGGAGGTGCTCACGGCGCTGCCGCTGCTGCAGCCCGATGTGAATGGCGGCTGCCTGCTGGCCGTGCCGGGCGTCAAGTTCACTTCGGTGTTTGCGCTCAGCCCCGAAGGCGAACTGCGCACTGCGCGCAGCCTGCTGCACCGCGGCGGCGCCCGCGTGCCGGCCGGATTCGGGGACATTTTGTGGAACATGGCGGTCAGTGCGGAACTGGTCGGCGCCGACGCCGCCGGCGACGGCAAGCCGCGGGTCCTGCTGTTGTCGCCGAATCCGGAGGCGCTGCGCGAGACGGTGCAGGAGCTGGAGATGTACTCCATGACCCGGCATGCGCTGCAGCTGGAGTCCGTGGACCTGAGCGCCCACCCTCTGCTGGAGTCGGTGCCCGGCTGGCATCCTGAATTTCTGCTGTACGATCCCGCTGCGGCGGAGCGGCTGCGCGCGGCGGCGCTGGCGCGTTCGGAAACCTTCCGTTCGCTCTGGAGCGGCTGGGGCATCCAGAGCTTTTTCGACACGGCCAAGCTGGATGCCCGCTATCCGAAGCTGGCCGATTTGCGGCTGCTGCGCCTGTCGACCTGGGTGATGGGGCTGCTGTCGCTGGTGCTGGTCAGCACGGTGGTTTACGGCAGCTACGTGCTGTTCACGGCGATGAAGCATCCCTCCTGGACGCTGACGCCGGTGCAGATGGCCGAAACCAAGGCCCGGCACGAAAAACTGCTGACCGAGAGCAAGCAGATCGGGCTGACCGAGCGGCTGCTGCAGCCCCGGTCGCGGGGCTGGGTGGCGCTGGAGTTCCTGCTGCAGCTGTTTCCGGAGGATTCCGGCGTGCGGCTGGACAATTTCAGCCACACCATTGATCCGGAGAAGGCGCCGCCGGTCAGCGGCAAGGCGGGGCCGGTGGAGAGCGTCGGCTTGGTCCGCACCTGGAGCTTCAAGGGGCTGGTGAAGGCCAAGGGCATGGAGCTGCTGAGCAATTTCAACAGCCAGCGCGGCCTGAGCGCCCTGTTTGAGCGCGTTGCCAAGGTCACCGGCGATGCCAGCTACCAGCCGGACAGCAGCCGCCTGCTGACCGTGACCCTGACCCAGGGGCGCAACAGCCGCTTCGACCCGCAGGCCTCGCCTTCGGATGCGGCGCGCGATCCGGCGCTGCTCTATCCCTTCAATTTTGAAGCCACCGTCACCCAGACCCTGACCGGCAAGGATGCGCTGGCCATGCCGGTGGAGAAACCCTTCTGAACCATGAGCGCCTACACCACGCCCATCATCCGGTTCGGAGTCGTCACTCCGCTGCTCTTCAACTGCCTGCTGCTTGGCGGCGCCATGGCGGGCCTGAACAAGGTCGGCGAGGTGCGCGACCGCAAGCTCAAGCTCTATCAGGAGCAGATGATGCGCCTGGCGGCGGTGAAGGAGCTGGAGACGACCAACGCGCCCAAGCGGGCGGCCTTTGACGATCAGAAGCGGCTGCTGCAGGCCGATCCCGGCCAGCTCTTCACCCGCATCCTCGACAAGCTGCTGCCCAAGTACAAGGAGATCGAGCTGGACCGCAACAGCTTGGTGTTCCCGCTCGACCGGGGCCGGCTCGGGCGCGCCATCAAGACCGATCTGGCGCGGGTGAAAAGCAGCTTTTCCGGCGGCCTGGGCCCCATGCAGGAGGCCCTGCTGCAGGTGGAGGCGCTCATGCCCCAAGTGATGCTTGAGGAACTGAAAATCAGCCGCAAAGCCGACCTGCTGATCAGCCAGCGGGAGCATCTGGTGCTGGAGGCGACGCACACCTGCTGGAAAGCCCAGGAGACCGCCCGATGACGCTGCGACTGTCCATCTTCGCGCTTTCAGCCGGGCTGGTGCTCGGCGCCGCTGCCCAGCAGCCGGCGCCGCCGCGGACCCAGCTGTTCTCGGGCAATGACACCGGCGGTCTGCTGCCTCCGAACAAGCTGCTGCCGACGGCTGCGGAAGTCGAGGCGCAGGCGCAGAAGCTCGGCGTGCGGCTGCGCAACCAGGATCCCTTCGGGCTGGCCATGTTTCCGCGCGAGGACTCGCAGCCGGTGGTCGAGGAGGACGGGCTGCGCCTGACGCCGCGGATCACCCTCAATCAGGCCCTGCAGACGCTGAAGGTCAACGGCGTCAACCTCAAGCGGAAGGAGTTCCTGCTCGGCGGCCGCAACGCCTTCGAGGGCGACGTGCTGCAGTTGATGTTCAAGGGGGAGCTTTTCCAGGCGCAGGTGGTCGAAGTGGGCCCGACCCAGATCCTGTTCCGCGACCTGGACCGCCAGGAGACGGGCATCCTTTCGCACACGGTGATGCCCCAGCTCGACATTGAACCGATCCGCAACGTCACGCCGCCGCTGCAGGGCCGGGTGACGCCCATGGAAGCCGCCAATCCCAAGAAACCATGATGAGTTCCCTTCTAGCGCGTTGCCTGATCCTGCTGCTGACCGGCGCGGTGAAGGCCCAGACTGAGCCGACCCCGGCCGCACCGGCGCCGGTGGTCACGCCGGCGCCGGGCGCTGCGCCTGCGGCCGAAGGGCAGCCGGCGGTGACGCCGCCGGCGCAAGCTGCGGTGCCTGCGGCGGCGCCGAAGCCTGCCGAGGCGGCGCCGGCCGCGGCCGACACAGCCGCGCTGGCCGCCGGCAAGGCGGGCATGAGCGGGCTGCCGGTGCTGGCCGAGGACGGTTACTGGGTGGAGGGCGCTCCGATCAACGAGATCTTCCAGTACCTGGCGCGCAGCGCCTCGATGCAGTTCTTCTTCAACAATGAACTGAGCGGCCCCGAGTATCTGGTGACCGGCCATCTGAAGCTCGACAACCCGCGCCAGCAGATGGAGGAACTGGCGGTGACCTACGGTCTGAGCGTGTACGAGCAGGGCTCGACGATCAGCCTGATGAACGAGATGCAGCTCGCCCGTCTGCCGGTCGAAGTGATGAGTTACGAGCTGAAGTACCTGCGCGGCGCCAACTTGAACCGCTCGATGGGCAAGCAGAGCGGCGGCCAGGGCGGGGAAGGTGGCGGCGGCGGCGGCGGTCAGTCCGCGGCCGGGATGGCGGACTTTGAAAAGCTCAAGTCCATCATCAAACCGATGCTGACCCGCGATGTGGGCCAGATCGAGTTCGAGGAGAAGACCAACACGCTGCTGGTCACCGACAACAAGATCAAGCTCGAGCGGGTCAAAAAGCTGCTGGCTGAAATCGACAAGGCCAAGAAGCAGATCATGGTCAACGTCCGGGTGCTGCGGGTGAAGCGCAACCAGGGCCGCCAGGTCGGCGTCGACTGGAGCAAGTCGCTGGGCGACGCCGGGGTCACCTTCCGCGCCTCGCAGAGCCTGAACGCCCTGTTCAACCTGCCGGATGCCAGCGGCGCGATCGTCAGCGGCACCGACGGCAATTTGAGCACCGACATCGAGAAGCTGTACACCGAGGGCTCGGGCCTGGTGTTCAGCGACATGCAGGTGGAGGCCATCGTCCGCGCCCTGGAGGATGCGGGCCTGGTCAGCCAGGAGGCCTGTCCGACCATCATCACCGAAGACAATGAGCAGGGCATCATTTCCATCGTCGACCGCTTTCCGGTGATCACGGCCAACGTCTCCGCCACCAGCGCCGGCCAGACCATCACCGAGGAGGTGCGCTACAAGATCGACGAGCAGGATCCGAGCGCGACGGAGGAGCCGGAGAAGAACCGCGAGATCGGCGTGACCCTGTCGGTGACGCCGACCATTCTGCCGGACGGCACGGTGCGCATGAAGCTGCGGCCGCGGGTCGCCAAAATCGTCGAGCTGATCGCCGGCCGCAGCAGCGGCGGCATCGCCGGCAACGTCTACCCGCGCGTCAGCGAGTCGACGGTCGAGGCCATCAGCCGCATTCCCAGCGGCCAGTCGCTTTTCCTCGGCGGCTTTTACGACTACAGCCGCTCGGAGGGCGACAACAAGGTGCCCCTGCTGGGCAACCTGCCGGTCTTCGGCCGGCTGTTCCGCAGCGACTCGGACAAGATGGAGCAGGTCAGCCTGGTGTTCATCATCACGCCGCGCATTTACGACGCCAACGATCCGGATGCCGCCGCGCCGGTCAATTGGGACGTGCGCGAGTTCTCGGGCATGCAGCATGACGACCTGGCCGACACGCCGCTGCTGCTGCCGCCGGCGGATGGCGTGGCCGGTCGCCGGCCGGTGGTGAGCAAGCAGCCGGCGGTCGTGGAGCCGCTGCAGGCTGCGCCTTCCGGATCGTGGATGAAGCGCCTGTTTTCGCGCAAGGCCCGCGCCGCCGAGGTGGAGGTTCCCGCATCCGGCGGCGGCGCGCCGCCGCCGCGGCCGCGCGGCTCCGCCCTCAACCGCTAGTTCCAGCACGCAGCGCCATGCCTTCCGAAAGCATCACCGGCATTTCCTTCCCGTCGCCCCTGGCGATGTCCGACACGGGCTCGACCTACGCGGTGCTCAAGCGCGTTGCGGCCTGCTGTGAGGGGCACTTGCTGGCCGACGGCTACCTGGCCAAGGAGGAGACGGACGACCTGCAGGCGGACTATGAAAACAGCCTGATGCTCGGTTCGCCGCCGGTGGACATCCTGGCGTTCATCGCCGCCCGCAAGGCGCATGTGCAGTCGATGACCATCGAGGGCGAGGTGCTGAAGATGCAGCGGATCCTGCGCGCCCGCCTCAACGCCGGCGTGCATCTCTGGAGCTTCGGCCCGCTGCCCGGCCGGCCGACGCTGCTGTACGACCGCTGCCCGCCGCTGCGCGTGGTCTGCGCCGCGCTCAACTGCCCGGCGACTGCCGCCGGGGAGGCCAGCGTGCTGCATGTCGCCTCGATCAATCCGGTCGCCGCCCTCGTGGCCAGCGCCTGGATCGCCCATCAGATGAGCCAGGAAGTCGATCACGACACGCCCTACGTGTTCCCGTTCATGATCGAATTCTCGGCCTGGAACGTCATGCTGAACCGTCACTTCGCCTCATGAACCTCAACCTCGGCATCGAGTTCAACGAGACGATCCAGAAGCTCGTCGCGGGCCAGCTGCGCGCCTGCACGGGGGGCGCGGAGACGCTTTCGGACGAGACGCTGGTGCGCAAGTCGTCGAAGACGCGCATCCTCGGCGCGCTCGGCCGCGCCGCCGGCCTGCCCGCCTTCCCGCTGATCCGCGAACTGGCCGATCCGGAATTCATCGCCTACAGCGATCCGGCCATGCTGTCGCGAGGCATGTTCGTGCCGCTGCGCCGGAGCAACCGCCAGGTCCTGCTGGCCGTGGCCAACCCCTGGGATTACCGCGCCGACGACTACTGCGCCTCGCGCTTCCCGGACGACGAGCTGCTCAAGGTCGTGACGCTGGCCTCGGAGATCTCGGCGGTCATCGAGGGGGCTTCCAATTCCTCGGGACCGAGCCGGGCCGAACTGGAGGCGGTCGAGGTCGAGGAATACTCCAACGAGAATCCGGATTTCGACGTCACCCGCCAGTACGACGAGCCGATCGCCCAGTTGGTGGCGAGCATGGTGTCCGACGCGATCAAGCAGCACGCCTCGGACATCCACATCAAGACCGAGAAGGCCAGCTTCCAGTACTGCTTCCGCCTGGACGGCGACCTCGGCGCGCGCGTCGACATGCCGGTCAAGTTGCGCGACCGCGTCGACGCCTTCCTGCTCAACCTCATGCGCCTGGCGCCGGAGGAGCGCAGCAAGCGCCCGGGGATTTCCGGCCGGTTCACTGCCAGCTACTACGGCCGCTCGGTCGGCGTCCGCTACGAGCGCCACCGCACCTACCGCGGCTACCACGTCACCATGCGTCTGCTCGACAAGACGCATCTGGAGGCGCGGCTGGGCATGGGCACGCTGGCCTTCGACAAGGAGACGCTGTTCGAGCTGGAGAAGGCGATGTCGGTGCCTTCGGGCATCATCGTCATGTCCGGGCCCACCGGCTCGGGCAAGTCGACCACGCTCAACGCCATGCTGCGCGAGCTGAACCATCCCGAGGACAACATCCTCACCCTGGAAAACCCGGTGGAGGACGAGATTCCCGGCGTCACGCACTGCGACCTGCGCGACTCCAGCGAGTTCAAGCCGATGATCAGCAGCTTCATGCGCTCCGATCCGGACGTGATCCTCATGGGCGAAGTCCGCGACCGCGAGTCGGCGGAACTGGCCATCGAGGCGGCGATCACGGGCCACAAGGTGCTGACCACGATCCACACGCCGCGCGCCTCGCAGATCATCGAGCGTTTCCAGCAGCTCGGCATGGAGCGCTGGAAGATCGCCCAGACCCTCAAGGCCGCCTGCGCCCAGCGCCTGGTCAAGATGCTCTGCACGTCCTGCCGCGAGCGCAAGGACGGGGTGTCCGAGCACGAGATGCGGCTGTTCCACCTCGACGAATCCTGGGCCACGCGGCCGGTCTACGTCCACCGCAAGGAGGGCTGTCCCGACTGCAAGGGCAGGGGCTACTCGGGCCGCACCGCCATCCTGGAAATCCTGCCGATCAGCCCGCGCATCGGCGACTCGCTCGCCAAGGGCGAGATCACCCCGTTCGAGCTCGAACTGGAGGTGCGCCGCGAATCGGGGCTGCCGTCCCTGCGCGACAACGGCCTCAAGCTCATGGCCGAGGGCAAGACCGACCTCGACGCCCTGCGCAAGGTTCTCGACATGACTTATGAATCCTGAGCCATGAACGTCTACCAGGTCACGCTTCGCAACATCGAGTCTCCGGAGGTCGCCAAGATCCTGGAGTTCGAGGCGCCGAACCGCGAGCAGGCGGCCCTGCTGGCCGCGCGGCCCGGCTTCCGCGTGGCCCTGGTGAAGTCGATGACCGGCGTGCGCAAGTCCGCGAAGTCGGACCGCGGCATCTCGCGCAAGGATCTGATCAAGCTGTTCCGCGGCCTGGCATCGATGCTCAAGGCGAACATCAGCACGGCGGACGCGCTGCTGTACTACCTGCAGGGCCTGCCGGATCCGGTGCTGCAGACCACGCTGATGAACATCCGCAACCGGCTGGAAGCCGGCCTGCCGGTGCACGTGGCCTTCGCCAAGGAGCAGAAATTCGACACCACCATCATCACGATCATCGAGGCCGGTTCGGATGCGGGGCAGCTGGGCGAGGCGTTCAGTGCCCTGGCCCACCGCATCAAGGTGGAGATGACTTTCGCCAGCAAGCTGCGCAACGCCATCATGGTGCCGGCCATCGTCATCCTGTTCCAGATCGGCCTGTTCATCTACTCGCAGGTTTACGTCGTGTCCCAGGTGGAGAAGACCCTGCAGAGCGTGCGCATGGCGCCGGATCCGCTGTCGGTGCTGATCTTCGACTTCAGCCACCTCGTGCAGTTCTTCTGGCCTTTCTTCGTCATCGCGCTGGTCTCCTTCATCGTCGGCCTGTTCCGTTCCGCCAACCTGCGCAGCCGGCTGCTGCGCTTCGGCATGAAGCACTGGCGGATGCTCAACAAGCTGGTCATGGGCCTGCGCCAGAGCGCCTATGTCGGCACGCTGCAGATGCTCTACGCCAACGGCATCAATCTCGCCCGCGCCTCCGTGCTGTCGGCCCGCGTGGTCCAGGGTACGCCGATGTACGACGATTTTCTCAAGGCCTCCCACGCCTACGAGACCACCGGCGTGCCCTTTGCCGAGGCGCTGAAGCGCCACACCAGCCTGGATCCGCAGGTGACGCACATGATCGGCATTGGCGAGCGCTCGGCCTCGCTGCCGCAGCAGCTGCTGATGCTGCGCGACATCTACGAGGAGGACACGGCCGCCATCATGGCCGACTTCACGCAGGTGATCAACTTCATCACCCTGGCCATGGCGGTTGCCCTCATCGGCTTCGTTTTTGCCGGCTCCATGTTGCCGATTTTCCTGATGGGACCGCGCATGATGCAATCTGGTAATCTCTGAATCCCGCCATGTCGTTTTTGCTTTCTTCACCACTCCGTCCGCTTTGCCTCTGCAGTCTGCTGCTGGCGGCCGTCCTGCCGGCGGCCGAACCGGTCCGGCTGGCGCCGCGCCCGATCCCCGGCCTGGCCCGGCCGGCTGCGGCGGCGGCCACCGCCCACGCCGCCCACAAGTCGGTTTCCGCCGCTGCGGCGGCGGTCCCGGCGCCGTCCGCCGGTGAGCGCGCCCGCGTGGTGTTTGTCCACCGCCGCGAACGCCTGCCCGAGTCGCTGACCCGCACGCTGCCGCCGGCCCCGGCCGCCGCCGGTGCGGCGGAAGCCGAAATCCAGGTTTCCAGCCGTCCGGCCCGTCTGCGCATCATCCCCAAGGCCGAAGTGGCCGGCTTGCGCGCGCCCGAATCCCCCACGCCCTGACTCTTCATGAAACCTCCCGTGTCCATCCGCCGCCGTCCGCGCGGCTTCACCCTGATTGAGATCAGCCTGGTCATCGGCCTGCTGCTGGGCCTGACCACGCTGGTCGGCTTCAACGTCACCGCGGTGCGCAAGTGGCAGCTGGCCAAGGATGCCTCCATGTCGCTGCAGGCCGTTTATGCTGCGCAGCGCGCCTACCTGGCCGACCATCCCACCGTGAATGTCGGCCAGGTGACTTCGGCTCAGCTGCAGGCTTACCTGCCGCAGGGGTGGTCGACGATGCCGGTCTTTGCCGGCGAAGAGGGCGAGAGCCTGCTCCTGGACCATTCGGTCATGCCGCCGCGACTGCTTCACAACGCGGCCGTTTACGATCCTTCCGGCAGCGGCACCGACGGACTCTGGGACACCGGCAAATGAGCGCCTCACTTTCCCTTCCGGTGCCGCGCCTGAGCATTCCCGCCGGGACCCAGTTCGGGTTCCGCAGCGGGCCCGTCTGGCGCCGGCGGCCGCGCTGCCTGGTCGAGGCCGATGAGGCCATCGTCACCGAACCGGGGCTGCATCTGCTGGTGGCGCCCAACGGTGCGGGCAAGACCACCCTGCTGCGCACCCTGGCGGGATTGTCGCCGGCGCTGGCCGGGGGCGTCGTGCGCGAGGGCTGTGTGCACTACTTTTCCGATGAGCTGCGCATGGATGCGGAGCTGAAGCCGCGGGCGCTGTTCCGCGCCTGGTTCGGTGGCGAGTCGCGGCAGCTGGCGGCGGAGCTGGCCGACCACCTGAAGCTGCCGATGGACTGCCCGATCGGCCGGCTGTCGCGCGGCAACCGGCAGAAGGTCCTGCTGATTCTGGCCGAGGTGAAAATCAAGCACGCCGGCGGGCCCGCCCTGCTGCTGATGGACGAGCCGCTGTCCGGTCTTGATGCCGAGACCCGCGTGCTGGTCACCGACCTGTGGGCGGCGGCCAGCACCCAGGCGGTGCGCTGGGTGATCCTCCACGAACTCGAGTCGGTGCGCACGGCGGACTCGCTGCTGACCATCCGCGCCGGCCGTTTGAAGCATGCGACGACGCGCCTCGGCGGCACCTGGTTGGAAACTTACCAAGCCCTTCAGTCATGAGCAGCCTGAGTCGATGGCCCCTGTTTCGATCCTGCCTGGCCGGGATGATGTCGCGCGGCAGCGGCTGGCTGGTGCTGGCCGGCTTGCCGCTGTTTGCCTGGCTGATGCCGCTGCTGGCGCCCTGGGAGGAGAATCCGCAGATTCTGCAGCCTGCCCGCGCCCAGGCCGCCTGGATTTACGCCTGGCTGGCGCTGTTCACCTGGCTGCCGTTTCAGGCGGCCGTGCTCGGCAGCCGGCTGCGCAGCGAGGGCGTGCTCGAGCACCAGCGCGCGGCGGGCACGGGCGTTTTCAGCCTGTGCCTCCAGCTCACCTCCGCACTGGCGGTCTGGTTGCTGGCGCTGGCCCTGCTGGCCATGCTCGTCTGCGACGTCGCCTGCCTGCCGCGGCGGCCCGAAGAGGCGCGGCTGTGGGTGCAGTTGGCGGGCCAGTATGCCGCCTTGTACAGCCTGAGCGGGTTGCCCTTGCTTTGGCTCGGGGTGGCGGTGGCGACGCGCACCTCCGAGGTGGTCGCCTTCCTGCTGCCGGTGACTCTGCTGTTCCTCGGCCTGTTCGGGGCGGTCTGGCTGGTGCCTCTGCTGGGCGGGCCGGAAGCCGATCTGGCCCGTCAGATCTGGCTGCTGCTGCCGCATCACCACCTGGCGGATCTCACGCCGCGCCTGGTCTTCAAGATGGGGCCGCTGCCGGCGGCCGATTTCACCGCGACCCTGGGCATTCTGGGCCTGCAGGGCGGCGCATTCAGTCTGATCGGCTTATGGCTTTTCCGCACCCGCTCCTGAGTCTCGGTGCCGCCGGCCTGTGCTGGGGGCTGGCTGCCCTGCTGGCGGGGCGTGGCGGCGGCCCTGCCGAACCCGGTTTTCTGGCCGTGCCGGGCAGCGCCCTGGGCGCTCTGATCGCGCGGCAGATGAAGGGCTCCCTGTACAGCTACTGGCACGCCGGCGAGAGTGCGGTGGCGCCACCGGCGCCGCGGGCGGCGGCCGCGCCGCCACCGCCGCCGTCCGGACGCTTCATGCGCCGCGCGGCCGCGGCGCCACCCCCGCCGGCGCCGGTGGAGACCGGCTCCTGGCTGGACCGGCGCATCGACCGCTGGCTGGCGCTGGAGGTCCGCCGCACGCGGCGCACCAGCAGTTTCGCCCCCTCGGCGGCGCATCAGCGGTACTTGAATGCCTCGGCGCTGTGGCGCCTGCGGCTGGCCCACCGGCTCGATCCTGCGGACCCGGCCCTGTATGAGATCCTGCACACGGCGCTGACTGCGCAGGCGCTGGATTCGCCGCGTCTCCGCGGGCAGACGCAGGAACTCGCGGATCAGGCGATCGCACGTGCGGCCGGGCCCATGGCCGGCATGCTGCAGCAGTTGACCGGGGCTGGCGCGGCGATCAACCGGCTCAATGAGCTGATGGCGCCGGAGGCGCTGCCGCGCGACTCGGCCGCGATCCGCCGCTACCTGGCCTCGCTGCAGGCCTGCCTGGTCCGCTACCACGACATCCGCCGCCAGGCCGAAACCGAGGGCTGGTGGGCGGGGCTCAGTGCCATCCGGCAGGAGGAGATCGAGAGTCACGCGCGCCTGCTCGACGGGCTGGCCCGGCAGCTCGCTCCGGCTGCGGCGACGCCCTGAGGCGGGGGCTCAGATGAGGTTGGCGTTGAAGATGTCCTCCGACACCTGGCCCGCCCTGTACAGGTTCATCAGCGACTGGTTCCAGCGCAGGTTGCCCTTGTAGCGCAGCGCGTCCTCGAGCGAAGTGGCGCTGCCGTCGTAGGCGCGCATGCCTGCGGACACCGCCTCGCTGGTGTTCTGCAGGTACTCGGTGACCAGGACGCGGCCGTTGAAGCCGGTGAGCAGCCCCTGGGACAGGACGAAGGTCAGCGTCTCGCTGAGCCGGTGCAGGATGCCCGACTGCTGCTCCTTGGGAAAGAACTCCAGAATGCGGTCGATGGTTTTGACGGCCCCGCGGGTGTGCAGGGTGGACAGCACGAAGTGGCCGGTTTGCGCCGCTTCGATGCAGGTCTCCATCGTCTGGCGGTCGCGGATTTCCCCGATGAGGATGATGTGCGGGGTTTTGCGCAGCA
>CAYYJK010000096.1:0-11882 GCA_964472185.1 uncultured Prosthecobacter sp. | reverse complement strand
CTCAAGCCCTTCACCGGCCACACGCTCGGCGCCAGCGGCCTGCTCGACACCGCCCTGCTCGCCGCCGCGCTGCAGGCGGGCGAAGCGCCCGGCAATCTGGCCGGATTGAGCGCACCCGCCGGCCTGAGCCTGCCCGGCGCGCCGACGCCGCTGGGCGCGGGCGCGAGCATCCTGAAAATCGCCTCGGGCATGGGCGGCCACAACGCCGCGGTGCTGCTGCGCAGGAAATCCCGTTGACGCTTCCGCGACTCTGCATTCCTCTCAAAGCGTGAGTCCGCCGACCGAGAAGATCCGCCCCCTGCTTGACGCCGCCGGCATGGCGCGCTGCCTGGACGAGATCGCCGCCGCCATCGACGCGCGCTGGGCCGGCGAACCGCGGCTGGCCCTGGTTGGCGTGCACCGCCGCGGCATCCCCTTTGCCCGCGCCCTGGCCGAACGCCTGCGCGCGCGCGGCCGGACCGTCGACTTCGGCCGGATCGACATCACCCAGTATCGCGACGACCTGCAGACCCTGAGCATGCTGCCGAAACTCGAGGGGTCCGACCTGGCCTTCGACCTCAACGACGCCGTCGTCATCCTCTGCGACGAGGTGATCCACACCGCCCGTACGGCGCGCGCCGCCCTCGACGAACTGCTCGATTTCGGCCGCCCGCGCTGCGTCCAGCTGGCCGCCCTGATCGACCGCGCCGGCCGCGAGCTGCCGTTCTGCGCCGATTACGCCGGCTTGAAGGTGAACCTGCCGGCCGGGGAGCGCGTCAGCGTGCGCTTTGTCGACGGCGACGGCCGCGATGAAGCCTTTGTCCGATCCTGGCCCCAGAAAACCGCATGAGCATGACCCCGCGCAAAGACCTCCTCGACATCGCCTCCCTGACCGACGAGGAGATTGAGTTCGTGCTGGCCAACGCGGTGCCGTTCAAGGACCTGTTCAAGCGAAGCGTCAAGAAGGTGCCGACGCTCAAGGGCCAGACCGTGCTGACGCTGTTCTACGAGCCGAGCACGCGCACGCGTTCGTCGTTTGAGGTCGCGGCCAACCGCCTGTCCGCCGACGTCACCCATTTCGACATCGAATCGTCCAGCGTCGTCAAGGGCGAGTCCGTGCTCGACACCGTGGAGACGCTCGAATCGATGCGCGTCGACTACATCGTCGTGCGCCACAAGCAGTCCGGCATCCCCAGCCTGATCGCCAGAAACACCCGGGCGAGCGTGATCAACGCCGGCGACGGCTGGCACGCCCACCCGACCCAGGCGCTGCTCGACGCCTTCACCCTGCGCGAGCGTTTCAAGGACCTGCGCGGCGCGCGCGTGCTGATCGCCGGCGACCTCCAGCATTCGCGCGTGGCGCGCAGCACCAGCCTGATCTTCCGCCGCCTGGGCATGCAGGTCGCCTACCTGGCCCCCGGGTCGCTGATGCCGCGCGAGGCGCCGGCCGAAATCGCCCAGTTCGGCAACTGGCACGACGCGTTCGAGTGGAAGCCGGACGTGATCTACCTGCTGCGCGTGCAGAGCGAGCGCCTGGACGAACCGTTCTTCCCGAGCAGCGCCGAGTACCACAAGAACTACGGCCTGACCGACGCGCGCCTGCAGGTGCTGCGCGAACGCGGCCTGTATCTGATGCATCCCGGCCCGGTGAACCGCGGCGTTGAGATCACCGACGCCGGCATGAACTACGAGAAGAGCCTGATCAACCAGCAGGTGGAAAACGGCATCGCCGTGCGCATGAGCGTGCTGTACTGGCTGAAGCCCGGCGCGGCCTGAGCGGCGGCGGGTCCGGACCGATTCTTCATTTGACCCGGCCGCCGGTCCGGCGCTCTGTCGCAGCCATGGCCACCCGTCGTTCCTTTCTGCTCTCAGGTGCTGCGTTCCTCACCGGCTGCCAGCTGGCGCCCCGGCCGCAGGCCGTGCCCGGCGCCCAGGGCGGACCGTTCATGCTCGGGGTCGACGTGCTGGCCTCGCGCAACTTTGACCTGCTGCGCGGCAAGCGCGTCGGCCTGATCACCAACCACACCAGCGTCACCGGCCGCGGCGAATCCACCCGCGCGCTGTTCCAGCGCGCCCTCGGCGGGCAGTTCAAGGCCCTGTATGCGCCCGAACACGGCATCGACGGCACCATCGGCGCCGGCATTCACGTCAGCACGCGGCGCGACTCGCTCACCGGCCTCACCGTCTATTCGCTCTACGGCCCGACCCGCAAACCCACCCCGGAGATGCTGGCGCCGATCGACGTCCTGGTCTTCGACCTGCAGGACATCGGCTGCCGCAGCTACACCTACATCAGCACCATGGCGGTGGCCATGGAAGCCTGCGCGGAGAACGGCAAGGAGTTCGTGGTGCTCGACCGCCCGAATCCGATGGGCGGCTGGCGCGTTGAAGGGCCGCCGCTGGAGGCGCGCTGGAAATCCTTCGTCGGCCAGATCCCGGTGCCCTACGTGCACGGCATGACCGCCGGCGAACTGGCGATGATGACCGCCAGCCACCGCTGGATCGCCCGGGCGCCGCGCCTCAACGTGGTGAAGATGCAGGGCTGGACGCGCAACATGGTCTGGCAGGACACCGGCCTGCGCTGGTACCGCACCTCGCCCAACATCCCGCACGCCACCTCGCCGCTCTACTACGTCGCCACCGGCATCCTGGGCGGCGCCTCGGCGGTCGACATCGGCATCGGCACGGAAAATCCTTTTGGTTACGCCGGCGCCAGCGGCGTCAATCCGCAGGCCATGCTGGCGGCCTGCCGGGGCTGGAACATGCCCGGCGTCTCCTTCACGCCCTACAGCAAGGGCGGCTTCGGCGGCGTCCGTTTGGGCATCCATCCGCGCGCGCAGGCCAACCTGACCGCGCTCGACGTTTTGCTGCTCGGCGAACTCAACCGGCTCAGCGGCGGCAAGGTCCTGGCGCGCATGAGCGGCTCCAAGCTCAACCTGTTCCACAAGGTGTACGGCAGCGAATCGCTCTACCGCGACCTGCGCCGCGGCGTGCCCGCCGCGCGCATCGTGGCCGGCTGGAGCGGCTTCACCGCCTCGTTCATGCGCCAGCGCCAGAGCCACCTGCTCTACGCCTGAACGGCGCCGTTCACGGTGGCGGCGCCAGCTCCGCCCGGCCCGACAGCGGCTCGGTCGGGGCGGCGGCCGCAGGCAGCAGGAAGTGGCCCGCTCCGCGGTTCAGGCGCGTCACGAAGGCGCCGCTGAACAGGCCCTTGCGCCCCTCCTGCAGGAAGCTGCCGCCAAACAGCCCTTTGGCCGGATTCCAAGGGCTGAACTTGAGCGCGTGCGCGCTGACGAAGGGGGCCGGCTTGCTGCCGGCCAGCAGCTGCAGGTCCTGGGACAGCGGCGCCGCCAGACCGCCGTGACGGAAGTCCAGGCGCAGCGGCGCCGGCGCCGCGCTTTCCGGCTGACCGAACAGCAGGGTGCCCGCCGCCGGAGGCAGGTAGGTTCCGCCGGCCAGCACCAGGTCGTGCCGGGGGAAACCCAGGCGGTAGCCGCCCTTGGTGGCCGGCGTGGCGGGCGCGGCCTTGAACCAGTCAAACGCCAGGCTGTCCAGATGGCCCGTATCGGCATCCAGCCGGTGCCAGCCCTGGGCGCTGCCGGTCTTGCCGTAAAGCAGGGCGTGCAGAAGGAGATGCCCTTCCCGGCCCACCGTCGTCGCACCGGTGAGGGCGGTGCCGTCGGCCAGCTTGCCGCTCCAGGCCGCGACGCCACTGGGACTCAGTTTGACCAGGGCAAAACCCTCGCCCTGCGGATAGGTGGCCGCATCGCTCAGCACCAGCGGGTCCGGCTGCAACGCCGCGGTGAAGTTCTGCACGGCGGCGGGACGCAGCGACGACCGGCGGGCGGTCAGGGCCACCGGGCCGGACAAGGCGTCCGCGACGGAACCGGTGAGCTCTTCGCTGTCGAGATCCAGCTCCCATTCAAGCTCGAGATTGCTGAGCGGCGCCTTGCGCTTGAGGCTCAGCTGCGCCGTCGGATTGCCACCGCCCGGCGGCGTGGTCAGACTGCCCTTGAGGGCGTGCACCGCCCCGCCCAGCGACAGCTTGCCGCTGAAGCTCCCCTTGCCGGTGACGGCCAGACTGAACGATCCTCCCAAGCCCGCGTTCAGGCCCGCCTGGCGGTCGAGCAGACCGCTGAAGCTGCCGATGGCCGGCGCCGGCAGCGGCAGGATCGTCCAGGGCATGGCCGGTGCACGGAAGCTGCCGGCGGCATTGCTGACGGTGAACACGACCTGATAGGGCACCAGCTGGCCCTTGACCAGGCGCGCGGCCGTCGGCTTGCCGGAGATCAGGCCCGTGGTCTTGTGGATGACCACGCCCGGGGGCAGGCCGGAAGCCTTGTAGCGCGTGGGCGCCTGGCTGACCGGCAGCTGGATCTGGATCGCCTGGCTGACGTAGGCCTCGTCCAGCGTGAACGGCAGGACGCTCGGCGGTTCGACCACGGTCACCTGCGTGTCGCCATGGGTGCCCTGCACCGTGCCGTTGGGCGTGTTGAGCGTGATCCGGCAGGTGTAAACCCCGGACAGCGCCGGCTGCGCGCCGGTGACGACCAGGGCGGCCGTGCCGCTGCCGGCCACGCCGCCCGCATCGGCGAGTTCAACGCCGTCGCGCAGCCAGCGGTAGCTGTGGGTCGTGCCGAACGGGGCCGTGAAGGCGCAGTTCAGTTTGAGGGTGGCACCCACCTTGAGCTGCACCGCGGCCGGCGCCCGCGTGGCCACGCCGAGATAGACATTGAGGGACTGCGAATTGCCATGGGCGTTGTCGACGCGCAGGCTGTAGATGCCGGCATCGGCGGCCTTGGGATTGGCCAGCAGCAGGGAGGCTTCGTCGGCACCGGGCAGATCGACGCCGTCCTTGCGCCACTGAAAGGTTTTCGGATCGGCGCCGGTGATCTGGGGCGCCAGGACGAAGGGCGCGCCGGTCAGCAGCACCTGCGATCCCGGCTGCTGGCCAAAACGCGGCTCCAGGGGCACGACCTGGCCGGTGAGAGCCACGTCAAACTGCGCCTTGTCGGGATCGTTGCTGGCGAGGCGCAGACTCGCGGTTTTCACCCCGGTGGCGCTCGTCTGCAGGGTGACGCTGAAGGTCGTGCTGGCACCGGGTGCCAGGCTGGTCGCGCCCAAGCTGCCGAGCGCGAAATCCGCCTGGTGCGCGCCCGACTTGGTCAGCTGCAGGTTGTTCAGGTCGGCCGTGCCGGTGTTGCGCACGGTGAAGGTCTTCACGACGCCGGGAGGCCCGACCAGGACTTGGCCGTAGTCGACCGTGCCGGCACCGCTGGTCAGGCCGGTTCCCGGCGGCACTTCGACGGCGATGTCCGGCGCAGTGGCCGTGCCGCTGAGGCGGATGTCGTAGGGGTTCTCGTCGGCATCGTTGCTGGCCAGATGCACCACGGTGCTGCGCACGCCGGGCGCCTTCGGGGTGAAGAAGACGTTGAAGGTGAGGCTGCCGCCGGGCGCCACCGAGGTGCTGCTCAGACTGCCAAAGCTGTAGTCCTGGGTGTGCGGGCCGGACTGCGTCAGTGCCAGGCCCGTCAGGGCATCCGTGCCGGTGTTGCGCACGGTGAAGGTCAGGGCGGACTGCCCGCCCAGGATGACCACGCCCATCGAGCGGCTGTCGTCATCGGCGAGCGCCGTGCCCACCGGCTGTTCAAGCGCGATCTCCGGATTCACCCCGGTGCCGGACAGGTTCAGCACGAACGGGTTTTCGTCGGCATCGCTGCTGGCGATCTGCAGGCTGGCGCTGCGCAGGCCGGTGGCCGACGGACTCAAGCGCAGCAGCAGTTCCCGGCTCGCGCCAGACGCCAGTTCGACGATGCCGGGATCGGTCAGCACGTAGTCCTGCGCCTGCGCACCCTGAATCGAGAAGTCCAGCCCCGTCAAAGCCGCCGTGCCGGTGTTTTTCAGCAGCATCGACAGCGTCCGCTGGGTGCCCAGCGTGACGCTGCCAAAGGCGCAGGTCGCTCCCGAGACCCGGTCGGTGCCGGCGGGCTGCTCGAGGGCGATCTCCGGCGTGGGCACGATGCCCGTACCCTGCAGGCGCACCACGAACGGGTTCTCATCGGCGTCGTTGCTGGCCAGCCGCAGCTCCGCCTCGTGCAGGCGCACCGCCTGCGGCGCAAACGTCACCGTCAGCGGCAGACTCTGCCCCGGCGCCAGCGTCGTGGCCGCGAGCGCGGAGCAGCTGAAGCTGCCGGCATCCGCGCCGACGAGGGAGACGGCGAGCTGCCGGAGTTCGGCGGTGCCCGTGTTGCGCAGCGTGAAGGCCAGGCTGACCTGATACCCCGTCGCGCGCGGCCCCAGGTCGCGCAGGTCGCCGCTGACCAGAGCGCTGCCGGCCGGCTGTTCGAGACTGATTTCGGGCGCCGTGCCGGTGCCCGTCAGCGTGATGTCGAAGGGGCTCTCGTCGGCATCGTTGCTGAGCAGGCGCACGGTGGCCGTCCGGTTGCCCAGGGCCGCAGGCGTGAAGGTTACGGAGAAGCTGACGCTGGTTCCGGGCGCCAGCGTCGGCGTCACCCCGTCCGCCTGCAGCTGGAACTCGGCCGCACCGCTCAGACTGAGGGCGATGCCGGAGATGTCCGCACTGCCCTGATTGAAAAGGGTGAAGGTCTTGGTGCTGCTGCTGCCCAGCACCACGCCGCCGAAGGCCCGGCTGCCGCCGAAGGGAAGATGCACGCCGGCGGGCTGCTCCACCGCGATCTCCGGTCCCTCGGAGGTCGCCCGGATGCCCGACAGGACGTAGGCCTCGCCGGCCTGGGCGCGCGCGTTTGCCGGTCCGTCAGCCTGATACGCCCCGAGCACAAGGTCCGCCACGCCGTCGCCGTTGAGATCGCCCATCGCCAAAGCCCCGCCCTCCGTCAGGTTGTCATCGGCATCGGCGCCCAGAATCAGCACGTCCGCAGCCCCGTCGGCCGCCAGGTCGAACTCGGCCGGGAAACTGGCACGGCCGAAGAGGATGTAGCTGCGGCCGGCCTTGCCCCTGGAGACGCCGCCGCTGGCCTCCTCCGCCCCGAGCACCAAGTCCGTGTAGCCGTCGCCGTTGAGGTCGCCCGTGGCGACCGCGCCGCCGGAAGTCAGCAGGGCGTTGTTGGCGGACCCGTAAACGGTCACGTCGGCGCCGCCGGCGCCTTGCACGGCCAGATCCAGGCTGGCCGGAAACGCCGTGCGGCGCCCCCAGATCAGGTAGGCCTCCCCGGCCGAGTCCCGGGCCTCCGCCGGCCCCTTGGCCTTGCGCGCGCCAAGGATCAAATCCACCACGCCGTCGCGGTTGAGATCCCCCACCGTCAGCGCCCCGCCCGAAGTGAGGTTGTCGCCGCCGTTGGCGCCGTAAATCGTCACGTTCGCGCCGGTGTCACCCGGCTGCGCCAGGTCGAGGCTGCTAGGAAAGGTGGCGCGCCCGAACACCACGTAGGCTTCGCCGGCGCCGTTCCGGCCCTCGGCCGGACCGTCACCGCCGTTGGTGCCGAGCAGGAGGTCGGCGATGCCGTCGCCGTTGACATCGCCGGCCGCCAGGGCCCCGTTCGAGGTCAGCAGATCGCCGGCCGTCGCCCCGTAAATCACCACATCGCCCCCCTGGCCGACCGGTTGCGCCAGATCCAGGCTGGCCGGAAACCCCACCGCCGCCGATCGGCCGAAGACGATGTAGGCCTCACCTGCCCCCTCCCGGCTGCCGTCGACGCCGTCGCCGGAAAGCGCGCCAATCAGGATGTCCTCGAGCCCGTCACCATTGACATCCGCGATCGTGAGCGCGCCGCCATTGCTGAGGATGTCGTTTGCGGAAGCGCCGTAGATGACCAGTTCGCCGGGCTGGGCCAGATCGATCGTGCCCGGAAAGACGGCGCGCCCGAGCAGCACGCGCACCTCGCCGCCGGTGGGGCGGGCGTTTGCCGGACCGTTGGCAAACGGGGCGCCGATGAGCATGTCCTGCAGGCCGTCGCCATTGACGTCGCCCAACTGCAGCGCTCCGCCGAAGCCCAGGCTGTCGCCCGCATCGGCTCCGAAGATGGTGACGTCGGCGCCCGCACTGCCGGCGACGGCCAGGTCGATCACCGCCGGGAACTGGGCCCGGCCGAGCACCACGTAGCACTCGCCGGCCGCGGTACGACTCTCGGCCGGACCGTCGGCAGTGGCGGAACCGAGGATCAGGTCGGCCACCTGGTCGCCGTTGACATCGCCGACCTCGAACGTGCTGCCGTTGTTGGTGAGGACATCCTGGGGCGAAGCGCCAAGGATGGTCACGTCCGGCGCAGCTCCGGCCACGGCGGCGGCATCCCGGACGCCCGTCATGCCGGCAACGCCGAGCCAGATGTACACGGCGCCGGCCTTGTCGCGCACGGGGCTGCCGACGTCGGCCTCCGGGGCCGCCACGATCAGGTCGTCGATGTCGTCACCATTCAGATCGGCCACTCGCACGCCCCAGCCCAGGCCGTCGCCAGCAGCCCGGCCATAGGCCAGCAGACCGGGGGCATCGGCGCCGGACCCGGGCGCGTTGCGCAGGTCGTACACCGGCTGGAAACCCTGCCCGCAAGCTCCGGCCAGCGACAGCACGAACCAAACGCCGGCCAGCAGCCGGGCGGGCAGCCTGCTCACGGCCGGGCGGCCGGGCGCCGCGCCTCCGGAAACTGCCGGGGCCCCGCTCATGGTTCCGCCAAGACCTCCACCTGCAGAGGCAAGGGACCAAACCCGTCAGCCCAAGCCTGGCCCTTGCCGGCGACCGGCGCCCTGAACCAGACCGGCTGTCCGTCGATCGCCGGCGGCGCCGGATCGGCGGGGCTGGACGCAGGGCGCAGCTGCAGCACCCCCGTCAGAGAACCGCGGCTGCCCTCGAAAGCCTGGTAGAGCAGGAACTGCCCCACTGGTCCGAGCAGGCTGCCGCTGGTGAAGTTGCTGCCATCGGCCAGGCGTCCGCACGTCCACACCTCGGCGCCACGTTCAGCGGCAACCACGGCAGTACCCGGTCCCTGCGGCAGGGCGGGATCGGCGGACAAAGGATGGAACAGGCAGCGGGCCAAAACAGAGCGGAGGGGGGCGGACTCCGGTGCAGTTTCCCACACATTCCCCCAAGCCGTCAATGCAGCCGTCTGGCCGGTGCCGTCGGCCAACCCGCCGGTCGCCGTGCCGGGAACCGCCCCCGCCACCAGGGTCAGCGTCCAGGGCGCGGCGCGGCCGGACCGGGGTGAGATCAGCACCACCTGGGCCGGATCGGACGCGACTTCCTGCCAGTGACCCGCCAGCGGCCACACCCCAGCCCCCGAGGTGATTTTGCCGGAGAACACACCCTGGCCGAGCACCAGATCCAGACGTGCTCCGAGGTTCTGGTTGAGCCCCGGATGCCGTTCCAGAAACCCCGTCCAGGCTCGCGAAGCCTGCAGCCAGCCCGGCGTCGCCGCTGCGGGTCGGGCTCCCGCCTGCTGGAGGGCATGCTCCTGGCCGCCAATCCACAGGCGACCGGCACGCGGTGCCGGCAGCGTCTGCGCCTGCACCGTCACCTGAACGATCCCATCGCCGGTCCCCGCCATCGGCGTCACGCTCACCCAGGGCAGGCGATGCTCAACCGCCCAGGCGCCGTTCGAACGGATCGCAATTTCGTAGGTGGCACCGGCCGCCGGCACGGTCCTGGCGAGCGGCAGCAGGCCGCATTCGCCGCGCACCAACTCCACCTGCGCCGTCGCCTCGCCACCGAAACCGTCCTCGACGCGGTAGCTGAAACTGGCACCAGTAAAACCGGCCTTGGCAGTGAAGCGCAGGCGGTTGCCCTGCGGTTCAAGCGTGCCGCCATTAGCCGGCAGAAGCTTTTCGAAACCGGCCAGACGGAGGGTGTCGCCGTCCGGATCGTGGTCGTTGGCGAGCACATCCAGCAGCACCGCCGCCCCCGGCAGCACGACCCAGCGGTCCGCCACCGCCACCGGGGCCCGGTTGTCGGTATAGAACACCCGGTCCTGGCTGACGGCAGCCCCCAGATGGCCCGCCGCCCGCACCCGGTAGTGGTAGAAGGTGCGGGGCTGCAGGCCGGTGAGGCTGGCGCTGACCGGCAGCGCCTCCCAGCCATCGACCGCTTCAGGCACTGCCGTCACCGTCTGGCCGTAGGCAGGCGTCAAGCCGTAGTCAAAGCTGACGCGGCGCAGCGAGCCGAGCGCGTTCACGGCGCCCTGAAGCGTCGCGGCCGTCGTCGACACGCCAGTCGCCTCCAGAACCTCCACCCAAGGCGCCACTGGCGGCACCGCGGTCGCCGTCAGCGTGAGGTCGTAAGGCGACTCGTCGTCGTCGTTGCTGGTCAGCCGCAGCTGCGCCGTCCATGAGCCGAGAGCCGTTGGCGACACCCGCACGGTGAACTGCGTACTCGCGCCGGGCGCCAGCACCGGGGCCGGACCGGCGACCACGGCGAACAGGCCCGCGTCCGGCCCGTCCAGCGTCACGGCCAGCCCGCTGACCTGCGCCGAACCGCTGTTGCGCACGGTGAAGCTCAGGCTGCGGGTCATCGCCAGGCCGACCTCGCCCATGGCCTGGACGCCGTCATCGGCGAGTTCCGTGCCGGCGACCAGCACGTCGACCTCCGGGGTGGGCAGGCCGAACACCACGGCCAGTTCGCCGGCATTGCTGCGCGCCTCCAGCGGCCCATCGCCATTGACCGCCCCAAGCAGCATATCACCCAAACCGTCGCCGTTGAGGTCGGCAATCGCCAGCGCACCGCCCGTGGTCCACTGATCGCCGGCTGTCGCCCCGAACAGCGTCACCTCCGCCCCCGCCGGCGCGGACAGATCCCGCACGGACGGCCACCGGTGGCGCCCCAGGAGGAGACTGGCTTCGCCGGCGTTGGTCCGCGCCTCCGCCGGCCCGTCGGCCAGGTGCGCCCCCAGCAGCAGATCGGCAAAACCGTCGCCGTTGACATCGCCTGCGGCCATGGCGCCGCCGAGACTCAAGTTGTCGCCGGCCTGCGCCCCGTAAATGACCGTGTCGGCGCCGCCGGCGCCACTCAGCGCCAGATCGAGACTTTCGGGCACCGCCGAGCGGCCCAAGACCACGTAAACCTCTCCGGCACTGAGCCGCGCCTCACCAGGGCCATCCGCCAACCCGGCGCCGAGCACCAGATCGGCCCGGCCGTCGCGGTTGAGGTCGGCCAGCAGCACGGCGCGGCCCGAGGTCAGGCCGTCGCTGGCGGTCGCCCCAAACAGCGTCAGGCTGGCGCCCGCAGCGCCGGCTTGGGCCAGGTCGAGCTGGGCGGGGAACTGCGGGCGACCGAGGATCAGGTAGGCCTCGCCCGCCGCCAAACGCGTCTCGCTCGGACCGTCGCCTCCGGTGGCGCTCAAGGCCAGATCGGCCAAGCCGTCGCCATTGAAGTCCCCCATCACCAGTCCGCCGGTCGAGGTCAGTTGATCCTGCGCCGAGGCGCCGTGGATCACCACATCGGCCGTCCCGGCGGCCGCCTTGGCCATCCAGGCAGGGCGCCCGAAGAAAACGCAGGCTTCCCCGGCGTTGCTGCGCAACTCAGCCGGGCCGTCACCGCCTTGCGCGCCCACAATCACGTCGCCCAGGCCATCCCCGTTCAGATCTCCGACCGCCACGGCTCCGCCCAGCCCCAGGAAATCGCTGGCCTGATTGCCATGGAGGGTGACATCCGCCCCGCCGTCACCCGCCAGCCCCAGATCCAGCGTCGCCGGGAAGCTGCTCCGCCCCAGCACCACGTAGACCTCGCCACAACTCGACACCGCTTCCAGCGGGCCGTCGGCCAGCGGCGCGCCAATGAGCAGGTCGGCCAGGCCATCGCCATTGACATCCCCCGCCGCCAAGCCGCCGCCCGTGGTCAGGCCATCCCCCGCCGTGGCGCCGTGCAGGGTCACATCCGCCCCGCCGGCCCCGGCAATCGCCAAATCCAGAGCTGCCGGGAAACTGGCGCGCCCCAGCACCAC